>CAZBJH010000001.1:0-45378 GCA_964492185.1 uncultured Bacteroidales bacterium
AGGATTTAAAATGCGAGCAGCAACGCAGATATCGGACATTATGGACAGACACTAAACAGAGTTTGTCAATATAGTCGTCAAAATGTTAAATTTAAGGGTTCTTTTGACCGGTATTTATTAAATTTATTTTTAAGATGAGATATACATCTATCCTGACTATTAGTTGTTTATTGTTTTGTGTTTTTCTGCTTAATGCACAGTCTGATAATCTTGTGATAAATTATAGTTTTGAAGAGTATGAAGATTGTCCTGATGATTATACACCGCTGGACCATTCACATAAGCTTATTCCCGGTTGGACATACCCGACTATCGCTACACCGGATTATTTTAACAGATGCAGCTCAAGAAATGTAGGTGTACCCAATAATTTTGCCGGAGAAAGCCAGCCAAAAACCGGGGACGGGTATGTAGGGGCCATACTTAGCGGAACAGATGACAGTTATCGTGAGTATATCCAGGGAAAACTGAACAAACCTATGCAAAAAGGTGAAAGATATTGTGTGTTTTTTTCTTATAAACTTGCTTCCTATTCAAAATTTGCAGTTGATCAAATAAGTTTGTTTTTCAGTGAGAAAGAAGTTACAAATGATCTTAAAGTAAACTTACCATATAAACCTCAGATAAATAACAGGGAAGGTTTATTCCTTGATAATATTTCCGAATGGGAAGAAATGTGCACTGTTTATAAAGCAACAGGGGACGAACGTTTTTTTATTATCGGCAATTTTAACTCATATGAAAACACTAATTATGTAGTAACCGATAAAAATATGACGAACCTCAGGGATAAGTCCTATGCCTATTATTATTTTGACGATATTATTATCCGTCCTCTTGATAATTGCCTTGATTGTCCTTGTGTTCAGCATGATTTTGAGGCTGAGATTATTCATTCTTCCTATACGGGCGGGCTGGACCCGGTTACAGGTGAAGTAAAGAAGATTATTAATGATGGCAAAATAAAAGTTGCTTTAATTGGCGGAACACCTCCTTACCAGGTAAACTGGTCAAATAATGCCATAGGAACTGATTTAACAGGTTTATCTGCAGGGACATATACTTTTACAGCATCTGATGCTAATAATTGTAAAGTTTCTGAAACGATCATATTTAAAGAACCTGAAATAAAAAAGGATGATTTTAATGAAGACTTGAAAAACATTGAAGAAGGATCCGCGATTGTCCTCGAAAATATTTTTTTCGAGTTCAACAAAACCGAACTATTACCTGCATCATTCAGGGAGCTTGATTATATAGTCCGGTTCATGCTTGAAAATGATATTAAAATGATCGAAATATCCGGTCACACAGATAATGAAGGTTCGGCAAACTATAACCAGAAGTTGTCTGAAGGCAGAGCACGGGCTGTAACTAATTACCTGGTTGATAAGGGAATAGATAAAGAGCGTATCAGGGTTGCAGGTTACGGTGAATCCCGGCCCATTGATTCAAACTTAACTGAAGAAGGCAGGGCTATTAACAGGAGGGTGGAGTTTCTTCTTGTGAAAAAATAACCATGAGATCAGTTATTATATATAATTTGTAAAAAATATATTAATATGTTGAAACAAAAATGCGGCATTATTTACTCAGTTTGTTTAATTGTTTTTTTATCAGTTTCCTTTAATAATGTTATTGCCCAGAATATAAAAAGATCATTCCGGTTACTTTCAAAACCGGATTATCTGAAAGTTGAAGAGCAATTTTTAAAGATCATTACTGATGATCCGGAATATACAGCAGCCCATTTTGGATTGGTGCTGCTCTATTCAAACGATCAATCGGGTAAATTCGACCTCATCAGGGCATGGGAGCATGCAATACAGGTTAAAAATAACCTTAATTCATTGAATGCCGATGATATTGAAGTGATAGGAGAATATTATCTGAACACAGAGACAAGAAGATCCAGCAGGCCTGTAAAATCAAAGATAGAGCGCACTATTGCTGCTGTTGAGGAAATGCTCATCAAATATGTGAGAGAAGAGAACAATCTTGAACTGGCATATGCTGTTCTTGAAAAATTTCCGGATTTCAAATATTATAATAATATTGTTCATATCAGAAATCAGCTTGAATTCAGAAAATACGAAAAACAGCATACATTAGAAGGTTACCTGGAATTTATTGAAAATTTTCCTTATGCTGCACAGATTGTTAAGGCAATAAAATACAGGAATACACTGGCATTTGAGAAAGTTGAACGAATTGGTACAGTTGAAGCTTACAATAATTATTTAATGAATTATCCTGATGCAAATGAATATCAGGCAGCACTTAAAGCCAGAAATGCGGTTGCTTTTCAACAAGCTAAAGATCAGAACAATATAGAAGCGCTGGATGCATTTATAGAACAATATCCCGAGGCACTTGAAATAGCTGAAGCCAGGGGCCTGCAGAAAAAGATGCTTTATGACTATGCCAAAAAAATAAAAACTCTGGAAGCTTTTAATGAATTCATTCAAAAATACCCTGAAGGGCAACAATACGTTGATATATTTAATCTGAAATCTCATGACCTCGGCAGAAAGTTCCTTCAATCAGAAAACATAAGAGGACAGGGCCTGCTATGGGCCAGAACTTTTGATAATAATCAACATGAAGAAAGTGCGTATTCATTTGTTGTAAATTCCGGAAATGAATATGTTATCACGGGTAAAACATCAGGTGCTGACTCATCAGAAAATAAAATATGGATAATCAAGACTGATGAACAGGGCAGGATGATATGGAATACTTTCTTTAGTGAATCCTATCATGATGAGATCAGGTTAACTGAAACCAATGCACAAGATGATATTGTTATGGCTGGTTATACATGCCGTACTCCGGATAGTGCATCCTGGACCGCATGGATATTTATGATAGATTCACAAGGTAAAATGCTTTGGAATAAAAGTCTGGGTAAGTTCAGATTACACGATATGTTAATTACCGGGGATAACACTATATATCTTGCAGGGTCTCAGAAAGATGATTCCCTGCAAACTCATTATTCGATTATTTCTCTTAATGGCAAGGGCAGGAGGATATGGCAAAGGACATATACTGCTTATGGTGAAATAACAAAGCTTTGCCTGTCCCGCAAGGGTAGCCTGGTTTTTTGCGGTAGTCACTGGCTGGGTGAAATGGCCCCTGACGGGTATTTGTTGTGGGAAGACCTCCCTGAAGATACTGTTAGTGTACTTCATGCAACCAATACTTCTGATGGTGATTATTATTTAGTCGGGATAAGGGATAGTACTTCCATTGATCTTTTACAATATGATCAGCATGGTAAAAAGGTATCTACCGTAATCCTTTCTTTACCGTCAGAAGCTGCCAATGCCGTGTTTGCTTGTGTCAATAATGAATTGATCACTTCCTGGTCATCAGACGGGATTCTGCATCTGGATTACATTAATATACCCTCGGGGACAACAATAAAACGTAATAAGTATCCCTCTGATGCAAATCCGGTGAAAATTCAGCCTGATAAAGCAGGTAACTTATTGATATTGCTTAGTCGAAGGGATATTATACTATTAAAAAATTCAGGTATTCGACTGTAATTTATTATTTTTTCGGGATCATTGTACCGTCTTCCATTTCTATGTATTCAGGTGCGGTATGCACAATAATCAGAATCACCAGAAATGACAAGATAAAGATAAAAAATAATATCAGCAGCATGACCCTGAAGTAGTTTGTTTATGTATAAAATAAAGTGTGCAATTTTCAGGGCATCTGCTTCGTTGCTATAGTATCGCATTAAGTGACTGCAGCTTCAGCTTTCGATGTTTTGCATCTGCCCCAAACTTGATACATGAATAATCCAGAATAAATATATCTGTATTATAAAACAAAAACAGAAAAATAACGTATTCATCAGCAATATGAACAAATATGTAAACGTTTTAATTTAGTTTATCAAAAATCCGTATGATTGTTTGATATATAATCGTAAACCCGTGTGATCCATTTAATATTTGTTGTATTATATTATGTATGTCGAACAGAAACTACCGGATTTAACTGACTTTCAACATATAGATGTTTTGAAGGAAAAGAGGGAACTAACTGAGAGTATCAAATATGCCGGCTATATTCAAAATGCATTACTTCCCCGGCAAGAAACAATTAAAAAACTTCTCAAAGATCACTTTATCTATTTTCTGCCAAGAGATATTGTGAGTGGTGATTTTTACTGGATCAATAAAAAGAAAAGTGAAATATTGATTGTTGTGGCTGATTGCACCGGTCACGGCGTACCCGGAGCTTTTATGAGCATACTTGGCATCTCCTTTCTTAATGAGATTGTAAACAGAGACTGTTATACCAGTACAGGGAGTATTTTGAATCAGCTCAGGGAGTACGTTATGAAAGCATTGCAGCAAACCGGTAAAGAGAATGAACAAAAAGACGGTATTGATATGGCGATTTGCAAAATAGACCAGCATACTAATAAAATGGAGTTTTCCGGGGCTTTTAATCCTGTTTATATTGTTAAAAAATCGAACCTTCTGGAAATTCACGGAGATAAAATGCCTATCGGGATAGCTGCTGATGAAGAAGTGTCATTTACTACACATACCGTATCTCTTGATAAGGGAGATATGATCTATTTGTTTTCCGATGGTTTTGTTGATCAGTTTGGCGGACCTGAAGGAAAAAAGTTTAAATACAAACCTTTCAGGAAATTACTGGTGAACATAAGTGAACTTCCTGCGTATAAGCAAAAAGAAGTATTGGACCTAGAATATCATGAATGGAAAGGAGATCAGCCTCAACTTGATGATATACTAATAATGGGTTTTAAATACATTTAACCTGCATGAATAATACAGGTTTAAATTAAGTAATACCTGGTTTCAGTTGAATTCGTGAGATATTCAATTTTTTTATTAATAACCCCATGAAGCTTAAAGCATTCCGTATAAAGAATTTCAGGTCAATAATTGATTCCGGATGGAAAAATCTGGCTAATGATAATATTACTGCTCTTATTGGTCAGAATGAGTCAGGAAAGACTTCAGTTCTGGAAGCCCTTAATAGTTTTTATGCCGGAAATATTTCCGATGATATACTCAGAAGCGACCTGACTTTTCCGGAAGTATATTGTCAGTTCGAATTACAAAATGATAATTTGTTATCATTATTGAATCCGCGTCTGTTACCTGATGAGTTGGTTGATATACTGGAAAAGAAAAAGCAGATCATCATTGGTAGAAAATGGTTCGAAGATCGAAAAAGTATATTAATCACGGGTGATGAAGATATAATGAATTATTATGAGGAGAAGACCAGGAAAAAAGAAGAGATAGAAGAACGCACCCGGCAGGAAATTGATAATCTCCTGAATAAAGCTGATAATATTTTTAAGGAAATGGAAAGTGCAGAAAACGATAAGTTGGAAGCACAAAATGATTTGAATGAGAGTCATGTGAACCTTGAGGTAGCAAAGAAAACCCTCAAAAAAGCCCGAAAGCCTGATGCAAGGTTAATTGCTGAACGTCAGCTTGAAACAGCCGAAAAAGACTATCAACAAAAGGAGTCAGAGTTTAATGTTAAAGTTCAGCAGTTTGAGACTATTAGAGAAAAAACGCAAAAAATATCTGAGAAAGTAAGTGTCTGCAGATTATGTAATGAGTCAGGGAAAGAAATGGAAGGTGCAAAGAAAGTGCTGGATGATTGTTCTTCTGCCATGAAGGATGCTGAACATTTTTTTGATATGTGCATCAGTGAAAAAGAAAAGAAATTTGCATTAGGCCGCCTGGAACAGGCACGTGATGACTACGCGACTGCCCAAAAAAATTACAAAACTCTCAAAGAAAAAGTAGGATATCAGCGTGCAATTGCTGCAAATGTTTTTGACGGCTCATCCTACAAAATGGCTGAAGCTGCAGTGCAAAAAGATGATGACAATGAGAAAAGCCATTATTCTGCCGAAGATATAGGTAGTATTATTTTTAAAAATATCCCGGTATTTGATTTTTTTGAAGATTTTAGCAGTTTGCTTCCAAACAAGATAGATCTTGAAGATGTATTAACAGGCAATATGCAGGCTGAGGGATACAAAGCAGCACAAAATTTTTTGATAGTCTCGGGTCTCACACCTGAATTTTTCAGGGAAAAGAACCACAGAATATTGAAGCAGAAGATCGAAAACCTGAATGGCACAATTACTATTAACTTTCAGGATTACTGGCGTCAGAATGTAGGTAAGAATAATAAAATCAGACTGAATTTTGAACTTGAGCATTATGATTATACGGTACCTGAAAAAAGCGGGAAACCATATCTTGAGTTCTGGATAAAGGATAAGCAGGAGAGGCTTTATCCAAATCAAAGGAGCAGGGGTGTGCGATGGTTCCTTTCCTTTTATCTGGAATTAAAGGCAACTGCCAAGAAGAATACAATAAATAGGATTTTACTGATCGATGAACCCGGGCTCAGCCTTCATGCAAGAGCCCAGGAGGATGTACTGAAGGTGTTTGAAGACCTGAAAGAAGAAATGCAGATCATTTATTGTACACATTCACCTTACCTTGTGGATGTAAATAAACTATACCGGATTCTGGCTGTAGAGCGTGCTAATGAAGAAGACGAACAAAGTGAAACCTTGCTGCGTGATATACATTCTTTGCATTCTGCATCAAGTGATACATTGTCACCAGTCTATTCGCTAATGGGTCTCAGACTGAATGATCAGCAGTTTATCCGGAAAGAGAACAATATAATTATAGAAGATGCTATAGTATATTATTATCTTAACGCTATGTTCCGCCTGCTTTCTCCTGAAAGGGAATTACATTTTATGCCGGCTACAGGCCTTTCAAATATACCTGCCCTTACCAATATATTAACAGGCTGGAAACTGGGTTATATTGTCATGTTATTTGATAATCAACAGTCAAAATCAGTTATAGATGTACTTGCCGGTTCATTGTTTTCTGCTTTTCCTGAACAAGTAAAGGAAAAAATTCTCGTCATAGATGGTGTGGTTTCTATTGAAGATCTGTTTTCAACAATTGATTTTAAAAAGTGGCTGCTTAATGACAGGGTAGGTATTACCGAATCAAATTACGAATACATTGAAAATAATAACTTATCAAGAACTGTTTTGGCATCAAATTTTGTCAATGCTGCGCAGTCTGGTAAAATTAAGCCCGGAGATCTGGATAACGATACAAAGAACAATTTTCAAAGATTACTGGAAAATATTGATCAACATTTGAAAAAGCAGATTACCTAGTGTCTGTCCATAATGTCCGATATCTGCATTGCTGACAAAATTCTAAATCCTCGTATACCTCATATTTTAAACTCTCTTAATTGTGAGGGTTTCATTTATTTATTATTTTTTTGACGAATGCTTGTTTTTCTTTGACTAATGTTTATATTTGTAGTAAGATATTTCAATAGCTGTTTCAAATAACAAAAAAAATGATTTTAATCCTGCTTATTGTTGTTCCTGTTATTTCGATGGTTGTGGTTGGTTATCTTATAGCTACAGCTCCTGAAATTAATGAAGTTACAACAGAATAATTTTAAAATCACATATGTTATTCGTGAACCTGTTTATCGCTGCACGTAGTAGCGCGGTAATATTATTCTTTCCTTAAGCTATAACTATTTTTATTTTTTTTCGTTCTTGTATGGTAAGTATAAAGCTTATACATATTAGTATTGTATTTATTATATCGGTAACATGAGAAAAGGATTTTTTAATATATTCATATTATTCTGTTTATGTCTCCATTCTTACGCGCAAACCGAAAGAATAAGCGCATACCAGACTGGTTTGCGTTTGGAATTTACTTCATCAGATGAACGGCTATTTGAGAAAGCAGAGAAATTATTCCAGGAAGCGGAAAAGCTTGAAAATGAAGCCAGGGAGTTATATGAGTTATTTGATGAACTTGAGAAAAAGGAGGGAGTAACAAAAAAATACATGAAAACTCTGCAAACCCTGATTGAAAGCTCTGATCTTTATTTTGAGGCTCATACCATTATTTACCAGGTATATCAGGAGAAAATTGATGCTTTTTATAAAGGTATGCGTTCAAACAGTCGTTTTGCTGCCGGAATGAACAAAGCAAAATACTATGAAATGAGAGCTAAGCGAAACCTGGCAATAGCAGAAAATGTAAGAGAGCAAATAAGAGATGCCGACCGGTTTATCTGGGTGGACCATAAAATGAAACAAGTATTCGAAGTTGAAAAGAATGTATTGAGGGACAAAGGCAGAGCTTTGCAGATTTACCAGGATTTTCCTGTGGAGTATGATTATGGTTGGGAAGACGATGTAACTCCTGAAGAAGTAGCTGAAGTCTTTGGAAGTAAGGCTGTAAATGAACCACCTGAAGACCTTTTCAGCCGCATTAAGAATAAAATGGATAATGATACAACAAAAAATCAGAAGCAGGAGGTGGGCGAGATAATTTTCAGGGTTCAAATAGCTGCCCATACCAAACCTTTGTCAGATGAATATATTAATTCATTATACCAGGGAAATATTCCTGTTGATATGATTTTTGAAGAAAACTGGTACAAATATCAGATTGGTACTTATGATGAATATGAAGATGCTTTAAAGACTCTTGAGGAATGTAATATAAGCCGTGCGTTCATAGTGCCATACCAGGATGGTAAAAAGCTGGGGTTGAAAGAGGCATTGCATATACTTGGAATTAATCAATAGATACTAAGCCTGTATATTGGCAATTCTTTTTTGATATTTCCTTTACTTTCTACAGTGGTTCTGATTATGATTTCTTTTCCCGGGCTGATGATGTTGATCATTTGACGTACTTTATTATTAAATTGATTGCTTTTATTCAGGTGTGAAATATAAAATCCTCCATAGTAGTAACCAACAGAAAAATCTTTTATCCTGTACCACTCTTCGGATCCCGCGATATCATCATCAATGTAAATACTGAGGCTGTCGCAATTTAAAAGCTCGGATTTATAAACAGGGCCGTTCTCCGGCAAAACCCTATTATTGATTTTCAATCTTGGTTGGGGTATGTTTTTAACAGTGAAGTATTTATATCCAAGTGGGAGTGTGTCTTTAGGACTGATCAGGCAGACTGACAACCGGACTTTTCCTGGCCTGTCAGGGATCAGGTTATAATGATCTTTATCTTTTATCAATAAACCATTACTGCTTATCACGTGAATACCATTTGACCGAATGCTGTCCGGTAATATTATGCGTAAGGGATTATCAATACCTGCATAAAACAATCCTTTTTTTGAATTTAAGACCTTAAAAAATGTTTTGTCCAGTGTTTGTCCATATCTCGACTGACAACAGGATGGTGTAACCGAATAGCATATCAGAAAGCTGAGAACAATTAAAGTATTATAATGATGGTGTTTATTCATTAATGTTTCAACATGGTACTTGTGGCAAATTACAAATTTTTCTAAATGTATTAAAACCTGATAATTTCAGTTTAAAATCTCATTTGGTATGTGAAATTTGCTTGTTTTTCGTTGAAAGCAGACCACAGGCAGCATTAATATCGGTTCCCCGGGAGGCTCTGATAGTGGTAAACAATCCCTTGTTATTAAGATCATCTTTGAAAAGCTTAATAGTATCATCCGGTGAAGGCTCAAATTGAACACCGGGAATACGGTGATAACGAATAAGGTTAATCCTGCATTTAAGTCCGTTTAGTAATTTTACAAGACCTTTTGCATGTGCAGGTGTATCATTTATCCCTCTGAACATTATGTATTCAAATGATAATCTGCGTTGCCTCTTCCAGTCATATTGTTTGAGTATATCTATTATATCTTTTATCGGGTAGATTTTTTCCACAGGCATAATTTTCTTGCGTTCTTCATGAAATGGTGAATGCAGACTCACTGCCAGGTGACATTCACTATTTTCGATGAACTGCCGCATTTCCGGAATAATACCAATGGTTGATACGGTAATACGTTTAGGACTTAATCCCGGTCCGTAATCATTTGTTAGTATTTCAAGGCTTTTCATTACCTCATGCAGGTTGTCCAATGGTTCGCCCATCCCCATATAAACCAGATTTGTTATGCTTTCTTTTTCAGGAAGTGATAATAACTGGTTGACAATTTCTCCTGCCGTAAGGTTACCATGAAAGCCCTGGCGTGCTGTCATGCAAAATCTGCAACTCCGCATACATCCTATTTGCGAAGACATACAGAGTGTTTTTCGATTTTTATCGGGTATATATGCAACCTCAATGAACTGATCCGCCGAAACGGGAAAAAGGTATTTTTTTGTTCCGTCAGAGGATTCGCTGACATTTACAGGCCGTGTAGTCAGTATAATGAAATTTTCTTTCAGGAACTCCCGGTTCTTTTTTGATATATTGGTCATTTCATTAAATGAGCGTATATTTCTCCTGTAGATCCAATCAGCGATTTGCACAGCCGAATAATTGGGCAGATTATTAACCGCCATAATCTGTTGCAATTCTTCAAGTGTTTTTCCGAACAGATTCTTCATCATATATCAGGGCATCTATGAGCTTTCTTAATTTTATCTGAAAAATAAACATTTTGAGAATAAAACTTAAAGACTAAAATAATCAATCTTAATAAAACTAACCTGTATTTCTTTTGATCAATAACAATAAAAAAGCTGCCTACTCAAGGCAGCTTACATTCTTATATGTATTTGTAAATATTAGTAAACTCTAAGTTGATCTGTTCTTTTCACAACAACCTCGGGTGCATTTTCAAAGGCGGTAATTAATCCGGTTGTGACCATATACTGATTTTGAAAATAAATATGCGGCCTTCTGCTGAATCTTCGCGCTACTCTTCCCGGGATCACCACTGAAAAATCATGATATGGGTAATAAGCGCCGAAATAAAGGAAATATTCATCTGTCCCCGGTTCATAGTATACTTCGTGAACTCTGCCATATATATTACGCACTTCTCCTATATGGAATACTGCATCATAAGCCGATACGGTTGCAATGCGATACCCTATGGGATAATGCCAACGTCTTACTGATGGATACATTTTAATATAGTGTCGATGCATTGTTCTGTTCCATACAATATTTATATTTACCGGATGGCGATATGGATAATATTTAGCCCTGTAATCCCTGTTTCTTGGCGGAGTGGTATATATATGACGTGCTTTGTGGTGACCGCTATATTTCCTGTAAGTGGCAGGATTATGCACAACCCGTTTTGAATCCTGCCTGGAATTGCTGCTTGTAGCGTATCCCCTTCGTGCTTGCTGGTTATTTTCTCTTACAGCAGTTCTGTTGGAAACCCCACGGCGACTGTTTTCATTTTGTATTGTTGCCCTGCTATTGGCTTTACTGCGATCATCCCTGGTGGACCGGTAGTTTTCCTCATTATTGTTATTGATTTTTCTGCTGTTCCTGTCGTTAGAAGCATTGGAGCCGGCCCTGGTATTACTCTTTGAGGTTGTGGACCTGTAAGGAGTAGTACGTGTTGCACTATTTTCTGATTCCTTCTTATTATCAGTAGCTATGCTTCTCCTGGTTTCACCGGAAGTAGTTTTCTTATTGTTTTCCCTGGCAGGTCTTGTGTCACTGGCCGTCCTCCTTGAGGTCTGTGTGAATGCAGTTGCTGCCGCCAACAACATTGCCAATGTGAATATATTTCTTTTCATGACCCTGGTTTTAGTGAATAACACATTTACCTTTTTACTTTCAAATAGCTTGCCAAAAATGATTATAGCTTATAGAATGCATATTAAATGACTTATAATCAATGGTACGCGCGAATCATTTTTTATTATACCATAATAAAAATTATGTGTTTAAAACCTGATGTATGAATATTACAGCCCAGAGTTTAAAGGACAAAGCCATTTCATATAGGTTATACTCCTTAATATTATTTTGGTTTCATAATAATTCCTGCGGTTGTGATTTTTTAAATAAAGCAAGGCCTTTATTTCTGCAGGAATTTGTATTTCCGGTAAAAAGTATGCCTTTTGTTCATAGTATGTTACCTGCCTGATCATGATCGGAAAGATATTATTATTATTTTTGCGGGTTAATCCGGTTAATCGACCGGGATGTTTTTTATTAACCGATTTTTAATATTATGCCTTTAAATATACCAGACAGATTACCTTCAATAGATATTTTACAGAAAGAGAATATCTTTGTTATGCGTGAAACAAGGGCTACGCATCAGGATATACGACCAATGCAGATTGTAATTCTTAACCTCATGCCTTTAAAAATAACCACCGAAACACATATCTTACGGTTATTATCGAATACACCATTACAGGTTGAGGTGGTATTCCTGCATACCAAAGATCATATTTCAAAAAACACACCCATTGAGCATCTAAAAGCATTTTATAAAACCTTTGATGAAATAAAGGACCGTAAATTCGATGGTATGGTAATAACCGGAGCGCCTATTGAAATGCTTGAATTTGAAGAAGTGGATTACTGGAGTGAATTACAACGGATAATGGACTGGGTTAAAACTCATGTAACTTCTACCATGTTTATTTGCTGGGGTGCTCAGGCGGGATTGTATCATTATTATAATGTCCCAAAATATAAATTGGACAAGAAGATGTTCGGAGTGTTTAATCATGTGATCAATAATATAAAAATACCATTGATCCGTGGATTTGATGAGGAATTTCAGGCTCCTCACTCACGCCATACGGAAATACGTAGCGAGGATATTGAAAAAATTCCGGAACTTGAGATTGTTGCTGAATCTCCTGAAGCGGGAATTTATCTTGTAATGACGCGTGATGGCCGCCAGATATTTGTTACCGGGCATGCTGAATATGATCCCACAACATTGAAAGAAGAGTTTGAAAGGGATATAAGCAGGGGATTGAAAATTTCTGTTCCACGGCATTATTTTCCAAATGATGATCCGAACGAAATGCCAAAAGTACGCTGGAAGAGTCATGCCAATCTTTTATTTTACAATTGGCTCAATTATTATGTATATCAGTTGACACCTTATGATATTAAGGATGTGGGTAATAAGTTGAGGAATTTTGGATATAAAAAGGGGAGAGAGGGGAGAAGATGAAAGCAGCCGGGCTAAATCCAGCCTTTAAGCTTATAGTAGAATAAGGCACAAAATTCGCGTAAAACTGTTATTTCATAGTGCAACTGGGTCCAGAATTCATATCGTACCATAAGATTACCGCCAAGATCCGGTACAATATTCCGGCTACCCAGCTTATTATCTTCAAACAATAAATTGCTTTCTATAGCTTCTTCAAAAGCAGGGATACCGTTAACATTTTTTATTCCTGTTTTTTGAAAACACATTATTGCACGGCGCATATGACCGGGTGATGTTATTAGCAATACGACCTGGGAGTCCGGATCAGCGATAAGACTTTTACAATGAATGGCCTGTTCCCTGGTATTACGTCCATCCGGTTCAATCCAAATGTACCGGGGATAATCGATAGATTCTGAGATATAATACGTAAGCTTATTCACGGAACTGTTATTGTCAGTTGTATCTCCCGGCAGGGCAAGGATAATTTCAGCTTCAGGATAATTATCTGCAACTTCTTTCGTATAGTAAGCCCTCATCAGATTAGACGGTTCAGGCATACCGCCACCTCCGAGAAATACAATATAATCCGGTTCATTCATAGTTCCTGTTTTTGATGTCCCCAACCAGTAATAAAACCTGAAGGGTACTGTTGAAAAGCTGAGAATGAACAGCAAAAGTGCCGGAATGCCGGCGATAAAAATAATATATTGAATTGTCCTAATGATCTTTTTCCCAGTCAGAACAATAAGAGATTTATATTGGGATCGTAAAGGCATATTTATATTTTATGAATAAAGATAAGAAATACCAACAATTACCGGTATAGGCAAAAATAATACCGGATAAAAACTACAGAATGTACAGAAACAGGTTAAATATTAATTATTTTTACGCGGTTCAATTATTAAAATATTTTATAACTTACCATTTATAAAAGGTCATAAAACACCTAAATTTAATTATCATAATGGAAAATAAGAAATCATATACTGGAAAATCGGGACAGTCAGTTAAAAAAGAAACTGATGCTACAAGTAATAATCATTCAACAAAAACAGCCGGAAACACAGTAAAAAGGTCGAAAACAAAAGCTACACGTACCAGGGCACGAAAAAAAAAAGCCGCCACCCGGGAAACTGCTACGGTAAATACGAAAAAACCTTCAGTAGCACCCGGTAATTCGATGAATAGAACAGGGAGTTCAAAAAAGCCGGGAAAATATGACACGACCAAAGCAGCCGGCTCACAAGTGCATTTAACCGGCCATGAAAACAAAATTCCTGAAATAAAAACTTCAGGCACAGGTCAAAATCAGAGTGCATCCAAAACAGATGCATCGGTAATGCCCAAGCTTAAAAAAAGCAAACGATCACAGGAAAAAGTAAGAAAAAACAAACCCCTGTCGGATCAGCAGTTGGAAGCAAGAATTAAAAAGCAGAAGAAAAAACTCTCGAATGCAAAAAAGAAACTGAAAAAAGCAGAAAACAAAACCGATCAGATATTAAAAGATTTTAAAAAAACAAAGAACAGTAAAAAAGATAATAACAAGATCAAAAACAAACTGATCAAAGCATTCGAGAAAGTATTCGTGAGAAAATCAAAAGTAAAATCAAAGAAAAAGAAGTTAAAAAAACTAAATAACAGGTAAACTCATAGATGCTTATATTATACTATAACTGTTAAATTGGTGTCTGTAAATAAAGCTGGTAAAATCTTTAACTGGTCATGTATCTGTTCAGATTGTTCAATTTGAAAAACTTGCATAGTCCGAATACGCGGAATTTACTTTTGTAGTAAATGAGCAATTTTCGGATAAGTGTAAAGCTGCAAATGGGGCTTATGTGCAAACATAACTGGTCTGATCTGTATTATTCTTTATTTTTTTCTTCTGATGGTTTTTTAGTTTTTGATCTTTTCTTTACGGTTTTTTCATCTGATGTCTTTTTAGTCTGGGTACCAGGTTTACCGGTTATTTCTTTGTAAGATGCTGCCTGTTTTTTCTTTTCTTCCTTTTTTTGTTCTTTTTCTTGTTTTATTTTCTCTCCTTTATCTGCCAATTGTTTCAATTCGGGATTAATGGCGGTAACAGGTTTGTTTTTTCTTTTTTTTAACCGTCTTCGACCATATGATTTATTTACTATTTTTCCTCTTCGTGTCTTTAAATCTCCTTTTCCCATATCGTTTTATTGTTTAATTGATTTTACATGTTTTATCAAATGTACAAATTCCTGAAAAAATTTCAATTATCAATATCAAATATCGTTCTTCTATTGATTATCTTTGTTTAAGAGATTAAAATACTTATTATTTTATTTGATAATTTAGATAAAATTATCGTACTTTGCGCTCTGTTAAAAAAAATGCGAACTAAAAGGATTGAGAAGCATGTCACAAATATGCCAGATAACAGGTAAAAAAGTCATTGTGGGAAATAATGTATCCCACTCTAAGAAAAGGACGAGAAGAAAATTTTATCCAAATTTGTTTGTGAAAAAATTCTATCTTCCCGAAGAGGATCGCTGGATAACTTTAAATGTTTCTGCATCCGGAATTAAGAATATTAATAAAAAGGGACTCAAAGCAGCCCTTGATGAAGCAAAAACAAAAGGGTTTATCAGGAGTTATTAACTGCAAATATTTAGAATTATGGCAAAAAAAGGGAACAGGGTGCAGGTAATCCTGGAATGTACAGAACATAAGGATAGTGGTATGCCGGGAACATCAAGGTACATTACCACAAAAAACAGAAAAAACACACCGGACCGGATGGAACGGAAAAAATATAATCCGATCCTGAAGAAAGTAACTGTTCACAAAGAAATTAAATAACAAAACTATGGCAAAGAAAGTAGTAGCAACTTTACAGAGTGGCGCCGGAAGAAATTTTACCAAATGTATAAAAATGGTGAAATCAACAAAGTCCGATGCTTATGTATTCAAAGAAGAAGTGGTAAATAACGATCATATCAAAGATTTTTTTAAACAGTAAAAGTTTAATAAGATTTTCTATATGAAAAAGCTTTCTTTGGGAAAAGAAGGCTTTTTTTGTATAAGTTTTATAGTTTAATCGGATTAAAAATGGGACTATTTACCAGGACAAAAAAGGAGAATTTGGATAAAGGCCTTGAAAAGACAAAGGAAAATGTTTTTAAGAAGCTTTCTAGGGCAGTTGTCGGTAAATCAAAAGTGGACGATGAAGTGCTGGATAATCTGGAGGAAGTACTTGTAACCTCGGATGTGGGCGTTAATACTACACTTAAAATAATAGAACGGATTGAACAGCGTGTGGCACACGATAAATATATAGGAACCGATGAACTGAATGCAATCCTGAAAAATGAAATTGCAGCCCTGTTGGAAGAAAATAATACCGGTGAAGCTGAAAGTTTTGATGCACAATTGAAACATAAGCCATATGTAATAATGGTAGTGGGTGTGAATGGTGCAGGGAAAACCACAACCATAGGTAAACTGGCCTGGCATTTTAAACAGGCCGGAAAAAGTGTTATTCTGGGTGCTGCCGATACTTTTCGTGCTGCAGCAGCAGACCAGCTTACTATTTGGTCAGAACGCACAAGAGTGCCTATTATCAAACAAAATATGGGTTCTGATCCTGCTTCGGTAGCTTACGATACACTGTCTGCTGCAAAAGCCAGGGATCTTGATGTTGTTATAGTGGATACTGCAGGAAGATTACATAATAAGGTTAACCTGATGAATGAATTGACTAAAATTAAGAATGTGATGAAAAAAGTCATTCCGGATGCACCTCACGAAATTTTACTTATTCTGGACGGATCCACAGGACAAAATGCATTTGAACAGGCCAAACAATTCACAAAAGCCACACAAGTTAATGCCATCGCGATTACAAAGCTTGACGGCACAGCCAAGGGTGGTGTTGTGATCGGTATTTCAGATCAGTTCCGGATACCTGTAAAATACATAGGTATTGGTGAAAAAATGGAAGATCTGCAGTTATTTAATAAATCCGAATTTGTTGACTCACTCTTTTCTTAGATTATTACATCTGGTTAATATATTACCTGGAACTCACTTAGCGCGATCCTGAAAACCTGGAACTATTAGATATGTTCTTATTATAATTAAATGATAACCAATATAAAGAATAAGGTCATCAATATAGTTACTTTAGGCTGTTCAAAGAATTTGGTTGATTCGGAGGTGCTTATGAAACAGTTGGATATAAATGGCTTTCAGGTAGTACATAATGATGATACAAAAGGGGCGGGGATCGTTATTATCAATACCTGCGGTTTTATTAAAGATGCTAAAGAGGAATCGATTAATACAATTTTACATTATATTAAAGCCAAACAACAGGGTATTATTGACTGGCTGATTGTTATGGGTTGCCTTTCCCAGCGTTACAGGGATGAACTCAGGGCTGAAATGCCCGAAGTCGATGAATATTTCGGGTCTGCAGACATTAGTTCGGTAGTCAGGTTTTTAGGTGCAGATTACAGGAAGGAACTGGTTGGAGAGAGACTTCTTACCACACCCTCGCATTATGCTTACCTTAAGATATCAGAAGGATGTGACCGAAGATGCTCATTTTGTGCTATTCCGCTAATGCGTGGCAGGCACCGTTCAAAAGCTATTGAAGATATTGAATATGAAGCTTGTAAACTGGCAGGTGGGGGTGTAAAGGAACTGATCCTGATTGCCCAGGATCTGACTTATTATGGTGTTGATTTATACCACCGTCAGAAACTGTCAGAATTATTGAACCGATTATCTGATATAAGAGGGCTGGACTGGATCAGGTTGCATTATGCTTACCCTGCAAATTTTCCCTTTGATATTCTTCCTGTGATCCGTGAAAGGGAAAATATCTGTAATTATATTGACATTCCTTTTCAGCATATCAGTGATAAGGTATTAAAATTAATGAAACGCCGGATAACGAAACAACAAATTTATGATCTTATTGAAAAAATTCGTTCGGAAATACCCGGTATTACACTAAGAACTACCTTAATGACAGGGCATCCGGGTGAGGATCAGGATGATTTTGACCAACTCAGGCAGTTCGTGTCACAGATTCAGTTCGATCGCTTGGGTGTATTTACATATTCACAGGAAGAAGATACCTGGTCGGCAAATAATTTATCTGACAACATACCTGAAAGGGAAAAGCAGAACAGGGCAAACCTGATCATGAAAATTCAGAATGAGATTTCGGCTGAGCTTAATGATAAAAAAACCGGTTCATTACTCAGTGTACTTATTGACAGGGTGGAAGGTGAATATTTTATTGGTCGTACCGAAGCTGATTCACCTGAAGTTGATAATGAAGTATTGATTAGAAGAAATGAACAGCAAATAAAGACAGGTAAGTTCTATACGGTGAAAATTACTTCAGCAATGGATTACGACCTCTATGGTGAAATTGTACAATAAAACCCCATATAAAAAAAGCGAATGATTATCTCATCCGCTTTTTATTTATTATTAAAACCTTAGTGTTTGTTTCAATTATTCTTTAAGCATCTTACTTTCCTGTTCACTCTTTATAACCTTCATGGTTATTTCTTCATTCTTTTTGCTGAATCCTACAGAGATCGTATCGCCTTCCTTCAGATCGGACTTTATTATAATCTCAGCCATCGGATCCTCAAGATACTTCTGAATAGCCCGTTTAAGAGGACGTGCACCAAACTGGATGTCATAGCCCTTTTCTGCAATATAATCTTTTGCAGCAGGTGTAAGCTTGATCTTGTAACCAAGATTAGTGATCCTTTCATATAATCCCTCCAGCTCAATATCAATGATTTTATGAATATTTTCACGTGTAAGAGTATTAAATAATACAACATCATCCAGCCGATTGAGAAATTCAGGGGCAAATGCCTTCTTTAATGCATTCTGTATTATGCTCCTGGCATAATCATTAGTTGATGTTTGTTTTGCTTTCGTTGTAAAACCGACCCCCTGGCCAAAATCCTTCAGTTGCCTTGTACCGATATTGGAGGTCATGATGACTATGGTATTTCTGAAGTCTACCTTGCGGCCAAGGCTATCTGTAAGCTGGCCTTCATCAAGAACCTGCAGTAAAATATGGTACACATCAGGATGAGCTTTTTCAATTTCATCAAGTAACACAACTGAATATGGCCTTCTGCGCACCTTTTCCGTAAGCTGCCCGCCTTCTTCGTATCCAACATAACCCGGAGGTGCACCAACCAGTCTAGATACAGAGAATTTCTCCATATACTCGCTCATATCAAGTCTGATAAGGTTTTCTGTTGAGTCAAACAGGTATTGGGCAAGGACTTTGGCAAGCTGGGTTTTTCCGACGCCTGTTGGTCCGAGGAAAATAAAAGTACCAATGGGTTTATTCGGATCCTTCAGGCCTGCCCTGTTACGCTGTATTGAACGTACTACTTTACCGATGGCATCTTCCTGGCCAACAACAAGGCCACTTATTTCAGTTTGCATTTTCAGTAGTCGGACACCTTCAGCCTGAGCGATTCGCTGTACTGGCACACCAGTCATCATGGCCACGACCTCTGCCACTTTTTCTTCATCCACAATCTCCCGGTTCCGGGCCAGTTCTTTTTCCCAACGAACCTTTTCTTCCTCAAGCATTTCAATTAACTCTTTTTCCTTGTCCCGGAAGCTGGCAGCTTTTTCAAAATTCTGGTTTTTAACTGCTTTGATTTTTTCTTTTTTTGTTTCTTCAACTTTTTTTTCGAGGTTCAGAATTGATTCAGGAACCACTATATTGGAAATATGCACCCTTGATCCTGATTCGTCAAGTGCATCAATAGCCTTATCCGGAAGATGCCTGTCGGATATATACCGGTTGGTAAGCTTCACGCAGGCATCAATCGCTTCAGGTGTGTAGATAACATTATGATGATCTTCGTAGCGTTCTTTAATATTATTTAATATCTCAATGGTTTCGTGTGACGATGTCGGTTCAATCATCACTTTCTGGAACCGCCTTTCAAGTGCACCGTCCTTTTCAATGTGCTGCCTGTATTCATCGAGAGTTGTAGCACCTATACATTGTATATCACCACGTGCAAGTGCCGGTTTGAGCATGTTGGCCGCATCAAGTGAACCGGTAGCTCCACCGGCACCCACAATAGTATGGATCTCATCAATAAACAAAATGACATTTGTCGTTTTTGATAATTCGTTTAAAATTGCCTTCATGCGTTCCTCAAATTGCCCGCGATATTTGGTGCCTGCCACAATTGAGGCAAGGTCAAGTGTAACTACCCGTTTACCAAAGAGTACACGTGAAACTTTACGCTGTATAATTCTCATGGCAAGCCCCTCCGCTATAGCGGATTTTCCTACGCCTGGTTCACCGATCAATATTGGGTTGTTTTTCTTCCTTCGGCTAAGTATTTGTGCCAATCGCTCAATTTCCCTTTCTCTTCCTATGATCGGGTCAAGCCTGTCTTCCTCAACAGCTTTTGTCAGGTCAATACCGAAATTATCCAATACGGGGGTTTCCGAAGCGGTTTTCTGACCTGATTCAGGACCTCCTGCTTTGCCGGTGCCGAATGTGCCGGCCGGATCATCTTCATCACTGGAGAATTCGGCTTTAGGACCTGCATCAGGAGTTTCGGTACGTCCCTGAAGATCATGTTCAAGTTCACGTTTTACCTTATTATAATTGATATAATGGTCTTCAAGTACCTGCGTAATTGTACTGTTTTCGTCCTTGATCAGGGCCAGAAGCAAATGTCCGGTATCTATTGTGCTTTTCTTTAAAGCTTTGGCTTCAAGATAGACAAGCTTGAGTATTCGTTCGCTTGATTTCAATAAGGGAATATTGTCAGTATCCGTCAGTTTGATCGGTTTAGACTGGTGTAGTGTATTTTCAATATCCTTTCTTAGATCATACAGGTTAGCGCCCAGTGTGATCAGAACATCAATTGCAACACCTTCACCCTCACGCAGAATTCCCAGGAATAAATGTTCCGGCGCTATTTCAAGATTGCCCAAACGTATAGCTTCCTCTTTGCTGTATGATAATACATCTTTTATCCGTTGTGAAAATTTTGCATCCATATTTCTCTCCTAATTATCTCATAATAATGCATCATTCAAGTAAACTCAACCAGTGCAAATATACTAATAAAATAACAACGATTTATAAACATTGTTGTGTTAATAATTAACTCTGCAAATAGCTTACCAAAACCGTTATAAATATCTACTTTAGTAGACTAATCTTTATTAAATTTAGTATAAATTTGCCAATTCAAAAAATATTTACAGAACTTATTGAAAATGTCTGAAAGAGAAAGAATAATTAAAATAAACATTGAAGAGGAGATGAAGTCGGCCTACATAGATTATTCTATGTCGGTAATTGTTTCAAGGGCACTGCCTGATGTCAGGGATGGTCTGAAGCCTGTTCACAGGAGGGTATTATATGGTATGGCAGATCTTGGTGTTTTTTCCAACAGGTCATATAAAAAATCGGCCAGAATAGTGGGAGAGGTACTTGGAAAATATCATCCGCATGGTGACAGTTCAGTATATGATGCTATGGTGAGAATGGCTCAGCAGTGGTCATTGCGTTATCCGCTGGTTAACGGTCAGGGTAACTTTGGTTCTATGGATGGTGATAGTCCGGCAGCTATGAGATACACTGAAGCCCGGTTAGCAAAGATCGCGGAGGAGACCCTCGCGGATATTGATAAAAATACTGTTGACTTTGCTTTGAATTTTGATGACACACTTGAAGAACCGCTGGTACTTCCTACACGTATCCCTACTTTGCTTGTAAACGGGGCTTCCGGTATTGCCGTAGGTATGGCTACCAATATGCCTCCGCATAACCTGGTTGAAGTATGTGATGCCATTATGGCATATATTGATGATAATGAAATTGACACACAGGGATTGATGCAATTTGTAAAGGCACCTGACTTTCCGACAGGTGGTATTATATACGGGTATAAAGGGGTGGAAGATGCATTCGAAACCGGTAAAGGCAGAATAGTAATGCGTGCCAAAACGGAAGTAGAGCTAACCAGTTCAGGCAGGGAAATGATCATAGTAACCGAAATACCTTACCAGGTAAATAAGGCAGATATGATCAAAAAGACAGCGGAACTGATCAATGAGAAAAAAATAGAAGGTGTATCCTATATCAATGATGAGTCGGACAGGAATGGGATGCGCATTGTGATCATTCTGAAAAAAGACGCCCAATCAGGTGTGGTTCTTAATAAACTATATAAATACACCCAGTTACAGACTACCTTTAATGTTAATAATATTGCACTTGTAAAAGGTCGGCCGCGATTGCTGAATCTCAAACAGATTATAAAGTATTTTGTTGATCATCGGCATGAGGTTGTGATACGAAGAACCGAGTATGACCTGGAACAAGCAGAAAAAAGGGCTCATATTCTTGAGGGGATTCTTATCGCGCTTGACAATCTGGATGAAGTGATTGCATTGATTCGTGCGTCTAAAACTCCTGATGAAGCAAAGGAAGGCCTTATGAATGAATTCGGTCTGACAGAAGTACAGGCTAAAGCAATACTTGACATGAGATTGCATAGACTTACTGGTTTAGAAAGAGATAAAGTCAGGAGTGAATATGATGAATTACAAAAGACCATTGCTTTTTATAAAGAAATACTTGCTGACGAGGGACTTCGCATGAAGATCATAAAGGATGAACTGACCGAGATCAGGGAAAAGTACGGTGACGAAAGAAGAACTGAGCTTGTTCCGGATGCCGAAGAGTTCAATCCTGAAGATTTTTATGCTGATGATGATATGATTATCACCATATCACATATGGGTTATATAAAGCGGACACCGCTGACTGAATTCAAAACACAGCACCGTGGAGGAATAGGAGTGAAGGGTAGCACAACTCGTGAAGAGGATTTTCTTGAGCATATGTTCCATGCTACCATGCATAATACCCTGTTGTTTTTTACAGAAAAAGGGAAATGTTTCTGGCTTAAAGTCTTTCAGATACCTGAGGGTATGCGAACATCAAAAGGACGTGCCATTCAAAACCTTGTACATATTGAACAGGATGATATGGTCAAAGCCTTTATTAATGTTAAAAGCCTGACTGATGAAGAATATCTGAAAGGACGGTACATTATTATGTGTACCCGGAAAGGAATCATCAAGAAAAGTCTTCTTGAATCGTATTCCAGACCAAGACAAAATGGCATAAATGCAATTAATATCAAAGAAGGAGATAGTCTTTTACAAGCCAGACTGACCGACGGTAATAATGAGATACTTTTGGCTGTAAGATCCGGTAAGGCCATCCGCTTTAGTGAAAAAACAGTCCGGCCCATGGGCAGAACAGCCTCCGGTGTTACCGGAATTCGTATGTCAATGAAAGAGGATGAAATTGTCGGAATGGTTTGTATTAAGGATACTGAATCCACCATCCTTGTTGTTTCTGAAAAAGGTTATGGAAAACGTACGGCCATAGATGACTACAGGATCACAAACAGGGGAGGAAAGGGAGTAAAGACTATTAATATTACTCCGAAAACCGGTCACCTGATATCAATTAAATCGGTAACCGACAGGGATGACCTGATGATCATCAATAAAACAGGGATAACTATCAGACTGGCGATCTCGGATCTGCGTGTTATGGGAAGAGCCACACAGGGAGTAAGGCTTATCAACCTGCGAAGCGGGGATTCTATTGCTGCTGTGGCAAGTGTTGTAAGAACAAATGGTGATATTGAGGATCCTGAGAATATTTCTGATGAAGATAATGGATCAATTGAATAGATAACTGAAAACAAGAAAGTTGTGATAATATGCCCCATATATAGTGGTTATCTTCAGTTATTACATGTTTTTTTGCACAAGAAAAATATTGAGGATTATTGAGGATATGAATCGTTTCAATTTATTATATTTGTAGCAAATCACAATAAAATACCTGTATATTACTTACTTTGAGGAACAGTTTTTGTGATTTCTTTTATTAGTATTACGCGTTAACACATAAAAACAGCAAACAATGAAACAGACAAGTCTGATAACAGTATTAATCTCTTTATTATTTGCATCAGTTACCTCAGCCCAGATTGAACAAGCAAACCTGTTAAACTACTCGCAGCTGGAAAGAAAGCTGGAAAAGAGCAACGAGGCGATTGAGCATCCGAGAAAGAGTCAGAAAGATAAAATATGGCTATCAAGAGCTGAGCTGATGATGGATATTTTTGAAATTAACATTCAATATATCCGTGAAGGAATGACCGTTAATGAAGCAATAATCATGTTTGGTAATCCTGAAGAAAAGAAAACCAGGTTAGAGGACGGCCAGAGCGTTGAGGATTATATTTATGAACGTGTTATATTGACTTTCAACGATGAAAAGGCTTTGATCGATTATAAAGAAACCGACAAGATACATGATAACCCTTTGCCACTGGCTAAAGAAGCCCTTGAAAAAGCCTATGAACTGGATGAAAAGGAAAGGCGGACGGATGATATCAGGGAAGCACTTGGACGGCTAAAAATTCTTTTCGAGGAGAAGGCCATCAGGGAATTTTCCGATCAGGATTTTTCAGCATCGCTAAATAGTTTCGAAGAAATACTTGATATAAACAAAATGCCTGTTATGGGAAATGTTGTGGATACTATTATTTTCTACAACGCGGGAATGGCCGCGTCACGTGCTGATAAATATGAAAGAGCCGTTAAGTATTATGAAAAAGCGAAAAAATACGAACATCCTGATCCCAATTTATACGTATTTCTTGAAAGCACCTATATGGCCCTGGAAGATACAGCAAGTGCACTTGAGGTGTTGAAGGAAGGTTTTGAGAGATTTCCTGACAGCCAGGCTATTCTTATAGAACTGATCAATTATTATCTTACCAAGGGTATCGAGGATGAAGCGCTTGAATATCTGAGGATAGCCAGGGAGGATGATCCGGAAAATGTTTCTTACGTTTTCGCGGAAGCAACAATATATGATAGAATGGGGGAAACCGACAAAGCGGTAGAATTGTATGAGAAATGTATTGAGATGGATCCGGATTTTTTTAATGCATATTATAATCTGGGTGGAATGTATTATAACAAGGCAGTAACAATGTATGAAGAATCAAGTAATATTCTGGATGATGATGAGTATTTAAAAGCTCGTGCCAAAGCTGACAGTACACTGTTAAAGTCACTGCCTTATATGGAAGAGGCACATGAGATCCGTCCGGATGACATTGGAACGCTGGAAACCCTTAAAACATTGTATTATCGCTTAAAAATGCTGGATAAATTCGATGAGATAAATGCAAAGCTTCAGGAATTAACAAAATCAACTACTGAAGAAGAAGAAGTGGAAGAATAATAAGAAAAGTTTTATACCTTAAAAAAAGGAGGGATAGTATTAAATTTCTCCTTTTTCTAAAAATAAGCTATTTAACATAATATTAATTATGGGACACATTAGGGAAATTACGTCCAGGTCTGCAAAGGCATGGTTAACATAAAATCAGTTATCGCGACTTAAGTCCGATAACGGTAACGATTTTATGTTAAAGTAATTTCCCGGCAATAAAAGCCTTGTATAAACAATTACATCCAGGCCTGCAAAGGCATGGTTAATATAAAATCAGTTATCGCGACTTAAGTCCGGTAACGGTAACGATTTTATGTTAAAGTAATTTCCCGGCAATAAAAGCCTTGTATAAACAATTACGTCCTTTCGGCCGGTCAATATCTGATCATCTTACCGGTATGAGCTGTATCCCCGTCAATAACCAGGGTATATAAAAACAGGTTTCCACTTTGTTTAAAAGCATCAGCTAAAATACTGAATTCATTATCACCCGCCATGAATTGTTTTGACTTGCAGATAATCTGTTTTCCCAACAAATCTTTAATAATTAGCTCAACTTTAGCGTTTTCGGCAAGGTTAAACCTCACGGTTAACTTGTCAGTAAACGGGTTAGGATAAACTACAACATTTTTTTCTTTAAAAGATCCTATAGTGGACATTTCATTTACGGAAACAGGTATAATCTTATTTATTTGACTATCCAGCCAGTAAAGACGGTCACTTACCCAGTTTTTCAGGTAATTAACCTCATTGTAATATGACCCGCCAATATAAGGATTAGGCCATACCCGTTTATCAAGAATATCAAATTTCTGAAAATTTCTTTGTTGGGCTTCAGTCAGTACATTTGAGCATGAGTCAATAAACCCGAATATAGAATCCTGGCTGAATGAATTATTCCGAAGCTCGTCCCATCTATATTTCAGCTTGGTGTTAAAATAAGGGTCTTCCCTGAGTCTGTCCCACCAAAAAGGAATTTCATACCAGTCACCTGATCCAAGCCCGTCAGCTACCCAGCCATTTGTTTTGTCAGCATCAAAAAAATCGCCGTTGCCAAACCCCAGGTTATAGTCCCACAAGGGGCTCATGTTTATTTTACCTCCTTTACTGTCTTTGTCTTTATGAAAATAAACACTGACACGATAACCGTCCAGATCACGGCTTAGCTCACTGATAATGAAATAATCAATAAAAGAGATCACATCAATATAAGCACGGTAACCATTGACAGGATCCTTAAAGTCATTTCCATACAGGGCATATTCAAAATCGGTAATATGATCTTTAATATAAGTTCGTTGTTGAGGGGTCAGTTCGTCATATTTGGGATCCAGATAACTGACAGGCACCTCCACACTTCCAGTCCGCCCCATAAAAGGTGATATCCAGCACCCTTCCCGGTGACGGTCTATTCGTAAAATATACCCGCCTGTAAGTTCATCACCGGCATTATCACCTGGTAATAATTTTGCTATATCTACCCTGTTTTTATCTCTTTTGATTTTTTCAGTTAATAAATATACTCCCCTGTAATCCTTATTAATAAATACTTCACAAAACCTGGTGCGCGGTGACCACCGGCCCTGTGTATTACCCAAATGATAAGCAAGTGCATTCCTCATCAAGGATTTATCTGAATACGGCCCGTGCAATACCCAGTCGTTCTCCTCCGGCATACCCAGTAGAGATACATTATTATTTGTTCCTGAATCTGTTCTGGTTTCCAGGCTGTAACTCTTTTTGTCGAACATTTGGGACGTATTTCCGCGTATTTCAATACCGATATATCCGTCGTACTCAAAAGAAGTATCGTAAATTGAATTAACCTTATCCCGGTTATTGATAACCTGCATTAAAGCGGTTATTTTAGGTTCATCTACAATTGATTGTCCCTGGGTATTGATCAACATCAGTGGAATATCACTCTGTGTTTGAGGGGAAATGCTTTGTGCAAACATCAGGCATAGAAAAAAAAATATGGAATATTTCATTGAAAAAAAATCTAATTGACAGTTATGGAAGACATCATTGGTTTGCCTACGAAAATATTGTATTTTCTTCGTTTATTAAGTAAATAAATATTGATATTTACCTGGATAAAAACAAACAGCTTGAATCTTAGATAATCAAAAAACGATGTAAAATTTTTTCGTGATACCCATTTTGAGTACCCGGAATATCCCTGCTTTATTTTGTTTGTAATATCCTCTGTATGGATAATATGCAGATCATAATCTGCAAATGTCTTCAAATACAGATCTTCTGTCCAATGGTGAAAATTCATTTTTCTTTTCCACTTTTCCATGAAATATCGATTTTTATCGGAGACAGAAAGGATATCAGCAATTAAAAATTTTCCTGACGGCTTGAGTACCCGGTGGACTTCTTTTATAAACTTTTCTTTTTCCGGGTAATGGAAAGCACTTTCAATACATAAAAGCACATCTACGGATTGATCTGCAATATTACTTAGCTGCTGGGCATCACCTACCCTGAATTCGAGATGATGATGGTGACCGTTGACTGAATTCGCTAGTTCAATATTATCCAAGTTAATATCGATGCCGGTCATTTTAGCCGGTTTGAAATTTTCATAAATATAAATGCTCTGCACCCCGTTTCCACAACCAACTTCAAGAACATTCTTATTTTCCAGTGTATCTAAACGTGAAATGCAATGTTTTGTCAGGTTAATCTGCCGGTTTTCCAATGATTCTTCAGGATCCACGAAGAACGGATAATGCAGCATCAATAGCTTATTATAAAGTTTACGATAGGATTTGTTTATTGATTGATAATAGTGAAAGGCAGTATTCCCGGTTTTTAAAAGATGTGAATCTGACATATCATTTTATGATAATAATTAAAAAAAGCAAAGTTATGAAAATGTTGGTATTTTATGCGTTAATTCTAATTAAATACAGTTTGAAAATATTTTGTAGTACAAAATATGTAATTATCTTGCACCGGTTTTAATCGGGAATGATATTATGAAGAATAAGATTTCACTTTTTTTAGTATCTCTGTGGTTTGGTATACAGATATTTGCACAGTCTGAAAGTTCAGATCACACAGAGGGATCGCTTATTTTAAAAAATGCAGTTTCTTTTACCTCTTCCAACCTGCCAATCTTTGTGATCAACGTGGACAGTGATATAGAAGAACTCGATATCCCCTCGGGCCAGCCAAAAAAGACAGGCCGTCTTGGGATTATATATAATGGTCAGGGGCAGCGTAACAACATAAAGGATAATCCTAATCATTATGATGGTTTCATTGGGATTGAGCTGCATGGCAACTCAACAAGGGGATTTCCCAAAAAGCCATTCAGGATTGAGACTCGTAACAGTCTGGGGGAAAACCGTAATGTATCCCTGCTTGGCATGCCTTCGGAAAATGACTGGGTGTTAAGGTCGAGCTATCTTGATCATACCTTTATACGTAATCCTATAGCTATGCACATGTCCCGGCTTACCGGAAGGTGGGCCAGCCGGTGCCGGCTTGTGGAACTGGTTTTTAATGATGAATACATGGGAATATATGTCCTAATGGAAAAGATCAAACGTGATAAGGGAAGGCTTGATATTGCAAAACTCAATCCGGATGAAGTGATATTTCCTGATATTGCCGGTGGCTATATATACGAGATCACAGGATTTAAAAATAATATCGGCCAATCCCGTTATTTGCGTTATCCAAAGTATGATGAAGCAGCACCCGAGCAAATCAATTACATCAGACAGTTTGATGACAGTTTCAGGGATGTTATGAATTCCCCGCACTATGACGATGAATCTGAAGGATATGCCGCATGGATTGATGTGAATTCTTTTGTTGATGAACTTATCGTTCAGGAGGCCGTTCGCAATAGTGATGCTTATGGATGGAGTGCTTATTTTCATAAGGATAAAGATAGTAGGATCATTGCCGGACCAGTATGGGATTTTGACCAGTCGGCCGGAAATTCATCCTATCCTGATGACGGAGTGGTCACAGGATGGATGTTTTCTCACCCATCCACAAACAATACGCCTTTTTTTTGGGAAAAATTGTTTGAAGACCCGGTATTCGCGTATAAAGTAAGACACAGATGGGAAGAACTTCGAAACAGGGTTTACAAAACATCCCGGTTGGTAGCTTACATTGATTCAATTGCTGATATGTTATCGGAAGCCCAGGAAAGGGAATTTGATAAATGGCCGGTACTCGGTCAATTTGTCTGGCGGGAGACATCAGGATATGAATTCAGGTACACATATTATGATGAGGTGAATTATCTGAAGAATTTTTTAATTAAGAGATGGGCCTGGATGGATCTCGAACTGGGTAAGATTGAAAATCCTGCATCAACTTTTGCACTTAGAGATTCTGCATTAAATGATTTGATTGTATACCCGAACCCTGTAAATGATCATGTTGTGTTTGAGTTAAACAGTCATAATACTGCTACAGCTAAGGTTTTAATATATTCTGTGACAGGAGCCAAACTGCAACCGGCAGTGGTGTTTGAACTTGTTCCGGGAAATAACACTCTGATGCTGTCGCTTACAAGACTAAAAAAACCAGGTATATATTTATATAAAATATTAATTGATTATGAACCGGCTTATACCGGCAGGTTGGTGAAAGTTAATGATCTATGATCAGAATATACCGTTGGTGTTGAATTTAGCCTGCATTATTGGCTTCGCCGAGCTAAAGGTTCATAAAAATGAATGAGAATTATGTAATATGTTGAAGAACATTAAAATAACAAATTAGAACCGTGAAATTTATTTATCATTCATTTTTACAAAGCGCGTCAATTTCAGGGCATCTGCTTCGTTGCGACAGCTTCGCGGTAGGTTACTGCAGCTTCAGCTTCCGACACCTTACATCTGCCCCAAACTTGACGCGTGAATAATACCGGTTAGAATATATTTAAAAGATAAGTATATTTGATTTTTACAACTATTTCAAAATTACAGACCATATGAGGGGATATCGGTATATCGCGCTGCTTATCACTGTTTTTCTTACTGTTTCAATAAAAGCACAACTTGTCATTAATGAGTTTATGGCTGCCAATGCCAGTACTCATCTCGAAACTGATTATTATAATTATGTTGACTGGATAGAGATCCTGAACACAGGATCAACTTCAGTAAATTTAAATGATTATTATATTTCGGACGATGCCGGTGATCTGAAAAAATGGCGTTTACCTGCCTTTAATCTTTTCTCCGGCAGATATTATCTTATATACTGTGATAAAAAAGAAAACGGCAAGCATACTAATTTTGGCCTTGCCACAGATGGTGAAACTATCATATTAAGCGATATTGCCGGGAATATCATTGATAAGCTAACCTACGGTGAGCAGTATACTGATATATCTTTGGGAAGAAATGCATTTAATCCCGAACTCTGGTTTTTTTGTGCGAGCCCTACACCCGGTACCTCCAACCTGACAACCACTGCAATAAAGCCAGCCGGTAAAGTTATTTATTCAATACCGGCAGGCAGATTAAGCTCTCCGACAAGCCTTGAGCTTTCAGGAGAAAACATAAGGATTACTTCAAACGGGCAACAACCTGACATAAATTCGCCGGTATACACGAAACCCTTTGATATCGGATGGACGATCATAATAAAGTCCAGGAGTTACGAAGAAGGATACCTGCCCGGTGAAATATACGCCAATACTTATTTTTATAATGAACATGAATTTACCCTTCCCGTTGTTTCTCTTTCATTTAACCCTGATTTTTTTTATGATAATATAATAGGTATACATGTTACAGGAACCAACGGAACAGAGGGTGATTGCGGTGGATGGGCTAATTATAACCAGCCATGGGAACGTGCTGCTTATTTTGAATATTTTGATCAACAGGGTAAAAAACAGCTCTCCCAGCAAGTAGGTGTTAAAATCGCCGGGGGCTGCACCCGTGACAGGGATCAGAAATCACTTTCCATATATGCATGTCCGACGTACGGTGATAATGATTTCGATTATCAGATGTTTAAACAAAAACCTGAGATAGACAGGTATAAGTCATTTATGCTCAGAAATTCAGGTAATGATCAGGATCAAACCTTATTGAGGGATGCGTTCATCCAGGCCCTTGTAAACAGGTCGATGGACCTGGATTATCAGTCTTACCAACCGGTAACCGTCTACTTTAACGGAGAATACAGGGGGATCATGAACTTAAGGGAGAAGGTAGATGAAGATTATTTTCAGTCTAATTATGGTCTGGGCAGTGATGAGATCGATTTTCTGGAAAACGACATGGAGATTATCCGCGGTAGTGATGAGGATTACGCGGAAATTGTTACATTCCTGAATGCCAATATGCTTTCTGATCAGGCAAATTACGAATGGGTTGCTTCAAAGATAGATTTGCAGGAGTATATTAATTATATGACCACACAGATATATATAGCCAAACGCGACTGGCCTTCCAATAATCTTAAATATTGGAAGAAAAAGGATAATGGCAAATGGCGATGGATCCTTTTTGATACGGATTATGGATTTGGTTTCAGGATGGATGAAGAAGCTTATACTCATCAGAGCTTTCATTATGTTACGGAAGAAAGTGCCAATCCGCCCTGGTCAACACTGTTATTCAGGAGAATGATCGAAAACGAGAGTTTTAAAAGAAAATTTTTAAGTACATTCATTACACATATGTATACTTCTTTTCATCCGGATTGGTGTAATTATGTCCTTGACAGTCTTTCATCAATAATTGATCATGAGATATATTACAACCAGATCAAATACGGGCGGACAAAATCCATGTGGCAGCAATACCTGGATACATTGAAAGAATATCCTGTAAACCGTATTTCTTTTATGCCGGGTTATGTGCAATCATTTTATAATCTTGACACGGATCAGGTTGACATAAGCATTTCCGTTGCAGATCCTGATCAGGGAAAAGTCAGTATGAATGCTGCCCTGGTGCAGCATTATCCTTTTACGGTGAAAACATGGAAGGAGTTGCCTTTGGAATTGAAAGCAGTTCCTGAAAAGGGGTACAGGTTTAGCCACTGGGAATATACCGAACCGCCATTGGGGATTTACAGTGAAAATATATCAATACAAAGTGATACAAGCTTTGCCCTGGCTGTTGAACCTGTTTTTAAAGCCATAGAACCCATTGAAGGAGTTTATATAAATGAGATCGCTCCCGTTACTGACCTGTTTTATGATGAATACGGTGAAAGTTCCGGCTTCGTGGAGCTGTATAACAGTTCCGGCCAGGAGGTTGTTTTAAATAGTTACTATTTATCAGACGATAAGAACAATCTGGTACGCTTTGCCATACCCGATTCTACGGTAATACCGGCACAAGGTTTTATATTGATCTATACGGATGGTGAAGAGAAACAGGGCCCGATGCATACCTCATTTAAAGCAAGTACCAATGGTGAGACTATGATCCTGTCTCAAAAGGTCGGGGAAACATTTTATATTCGGGATTCCGTATCCTTCTCATTTCTTTTTAGAGATTACTCTTATGGTAAATATTCGGACGGTACCGGGGAGTGGCAGTATATGCTGAATATGACACCGGGATCACCCAATGATCCTGACCGCTATGTCGCTCAAAAATGTACCCCCTCACCTGCTCCGGATTTCACATACTATCCTAATCCCACAGGGGGAACTATTACTATTTCGGCCGATCAGTGGGACCCTTATAGTCAAAGCTGGTCAATGGATATTATCGATATCACCGGTAAAGTAGTTTATCCGAGGATATGGATCAACGATAACAATGTGATTCTGAACCTTGCAAATATGAACGATGGATTATATTTTATCAGGATATTTAAAGAAAAGCAACTGATAAAAGCCGATATAATAATGGTAATTAAATAGATAATTGTTTTCGGTTTTTTAAGAAAAATTGCATCGATCAATTGGAACCGGGTTTCACTGCAGCTCACCGCATTTCTTTTTATATTTCAGGATCTCATCATAAAGTCCCCGCGTTATCTTTTGTTCACGATCGAGTGAGCGCTTTTTTTGTGTTTCCAAAGCATCCCTGGTCTCAAGCAGCTCTGCCTTTGTCCTGGCGGTAACAGAGTGACTTCTTTTATATATTACAATAAAAATAAGCAGGGCAATACTAAAGGCTATCGTCAGTGTCCACATAATGCTGTTATAACTATTCTTGTGCATGTATATACCAAAAAAGCTAAGACTATTCTTTTCCTTTGTTGCAGTAGCAAGATCAGCGCGGGTTTTTTCAAGGCCTGCAAAAAGAGAATCAACCTGCCTGTCTTTTCGTGATATTTGTTGATATGCAGAGTCCAGTTCAGTTTGGATGGCACCAAGTGTATCAAGTATATTGGCTTTGATCCGGTATAGCCAGGCATTCTTTACTACCCTGTATTCCTGATATTTGCTTGATTCCCGTATAATATAGTCAAACTGGCCTTCAACATCCGAATTATATAGGGAGGACTTTGAATTATCAACTTTTTGTGCCTGTAGTGTCATAAATGATGATACAATCACTAAAACGATGCATACGGTTCCTGTCAGGGTTGTTCTCATAATTCCATATAAAATAAACGTTGTACATATTGCTTTGATTTCTGATAATTTTTAAACGACCCTGTCCGGGGGGATATTGTATTGTCAGCTGAAAAAAGTTGATTATTTATTCCGGATAAATATTAACATTCATCGTACCTTCGAAAACCTCAAGTACAATCACATCACCGGCTTTCCAGTCCAGTGTCAGTGTTTTGCTTTCATTACCGTGTATTCGTGTTGTACGGTATTTGACAGGACCCTGTTCACTGTCTGAAATCTCCGTACCATTGCGGATAATATGACGAATAATTTTTGCAGGCTGTTCCTGGTTGTTTTCCATAGTAAGCTTATGATATACTGATTCTTTGATTTTTATCTTTATTCTGGTTCCACGGTTGATAGCCCCATTAAAAGGAACCGATGCTTCTTTTGAGTTCCAGTTCTCAGGAGCAGTTGGTTCAGGAATAACCGGACGCATTTTTTCATCTACTTTAGTATAATCCCCGGGTATCGTAAAAAAGGATGCATCTGGCTTCCATGCCTGAATATCTTTCAGTACCATATGTGTATTTTCGGCTAAATGAAACTTCATTTTTACCGGAAAGTTCAATTCTTCTGAAAACCACATAGTATACATCTTCTTATCATTCTGATACAACTCTTTTTTTGCGCATGGTTTTCCTTCGACTTTTTCCTCTCCTGCCGATTTTTCCTTACTGTTTTTTGCAAAAGCATAATATGCCTGGACCGGATCATTCATTCTACTCATCACATCATCGCATGCGGTATTATGTACTAATTTTTTGGAAGGAAAAAGCACATGTGTTTCGTTTTTCTCAGGATACACAATAACAATTCCTTCCATTCCGTCTTCATCAAACTCATACCTGTAATGATTACCATCGGAATAAACAGTATATATCCTTTCATTTCCTGATATTACATTGTGCATTATCGCAGTAAACTGGCAATTTATGTTTGAATAAAAAAAGAAAACAAACAAAACGGACGATATCAAAGTTTTCATGGTACAGGGTTTTTTAATTAGAGTCTGTCTATAAAGTTGACAAAATGTTTAACTGATCATGTGTCTGTTCAGAAAGTTCCATTTGCAAGGCTCGCGCAGTCCGAAAATGCGGAGTTTACCAGTCGTAAATGAGCAATTTTCGGACAAGCGTAACGCGGCAAATGGGACTTTATGGACAGACACTAATTAATATATGATCTGTATTTTTATATAAAGCAATGATTATTAATATAGTACAATAGTATAAAATAAATCCGACTTTTAAAAATTTTTTAAAAATTTCATCTTTTGTCCTGAGCAATTAAACTAATTTATATATTTGATCATTATCCTTAAAACTTTTAATCAGATGAAAAAAATTGATTTAACTTCTATTACCAGACTGTTCATGGTTTGTACTATTTTTTGTATTTCCATGCTGACTTATGGCCAGGAAAAGATCGGCTGGCTTGAGGCTTATACCGATGAAATTATTGCAGGATCTGATACTTATAAATACGGCTTTTATGCTGTTGATGCTAATGATTGCAAACTTAAGATTGAAGAAGATAAAACAGATAAAAAAGGAAGGACTACAACAACATCCTGGGTATTTTATCTTTCAGATCTCAATCCTGCAGCACTGAGCTTTAAACCATCCAAAAAAATCATCAGGATAGATATGGAAACCAAACAATCCCAAAAATTTATCAGTGTATATGAGGATGGTGAGTTTGCCGGATACACCTCTTCAGTTTCCCTGAATACTGATGAGGTTGATAAGGCACGTTCATTCATTGATAATTTTAAAACCCGGGGTGAGGATTGTGAAGGTTCTGATATGACATGGTCATCACCTTCTGAAGCCTTTTCCTGGCTTATGGATAATATTGGCGAATCAAACAATAGCGGCACGGTTTATAAACAAACAATCAAAAAAGGTGCAAAAGAACACCTGGCGGAACTGGAAACAACAATAACTGACAGCAAAGGTAATCAGGAGGAAATGTTATACATTTTCAACATGAGTGATATCATTCCATCGGGTGTTATGCTCAATGTTTCGCGTAATTCGTTATCCGTGGAACTACCGGTGCGCGAAAAGAATAATTATATTCAGATCAGAAATATGCAGGATGAAATATCCTATTCAAGTGAATTGGAGATATATTTCGATGATATCGAGGTTGCCCGAAATGCAGTACATGCATTTACACTTCTGGCTAACGAAATCAAACCTGTAAGAGCAAAATGGAATAATTACAGTGAAGCAATGACTTTTGTAAAAAATAATCTAAAAGAAGCCCGGTCGGGATCCGATAATCATGCACAAACATTATCCTTTGACCCTTCGGCTTCAGGGATAGTGGATTTTGTTACAGTTGTTACCGACTCTAAAGGCGCTTCGGAAAAAACAACCAGCTATTTTTATATGAATGATATTCAACCCGGTATTAATCTGAAGGTATCATCCCGCGATGCATTACTCGAGCTGGAAACCCGTGACCGGAATAAATATATCAAACAGACTAAAGATGGGATATTACAATCCTATACAAATTCATTTAATATTTATGTTGATGACATCGATGCAGCACGTGATATGCAACTTGCACTTGATTATGCGATAAATACCAGTGAGGCGGGAATTGAGGAGTTCTCCTCAACCGGTCATGTACAAGAATGGCTGAAACATCATCCTGGCGAGGTACTGCTCGACGGGGAAAGTATAAAACAAAATATAGCAATGGTGCGGGAAAGGGAAAACAAGATTGAAGTACAGACTGAGATTGCCGGTGATGACGGAACGGCAGTATATAAATATGAGATATACCCGGAAGACCTCTCCCTTGATGATCTTGCAATAGAAGTATCAGGTGATGAGCTAACTGTACCTCTTTCCACGGGTAGGGTACAATATATTAAAGCTTACGAGGGAAATGAACTTCAAAATTTTGATGATGAGATTGAAATCTTTTTCAATGATGTCCAGGTGGCTAAAAATTTCATATCTGCACTGCGTTTTGTCAGAGAATCGTCACAGGTTAAGAGCAGATTGATGAAAGACAATGAGACTGCATTGAATTTCCTCACGGAATCTATGAACGAAATTCAAATTGACGGGGTAAAATACGAACAGCAACTGGAAACAATGGAAGCGGATAATTGTAAACTTAGGTTTATCCGAAACCTGACAGATGAAGATGGTACGAAAGAGGAGTTTATATTTGAATTTATGGCTTCTGATATAGATCCAATTAATTCTGAAATCTCCGTATCAAATAAAGAAATTGATATTGAATTGATCACTAATGGCCGTGAGAAACTGATTAAACCGTATGAAAACGGGGATACACAAAATTTTGATTATCATTTTTCTGTAATTACCAATGATATCCTGCACGCTAAAAAAATCCTGGCAGCATTTCAAACATTGGCAGAGGGCTGTAAATAATAAACCCGTGAGGAACGCGTTGCTAATTTCTATTTATCTGGTGTGAAGTGTATTATAATGTTAGCTAAGTCAAAAACGCGGAGTTTACATTTAAGTAAAATCCGCGTCTTTTTTCAAGTGATTTATAACAGAAATTACATAATTTTCCCGTTGTTTATCTTAAAATAAGGAAAATCAATACCCAGCAGGAAACGCATTAAAATAAAATATCGTTTTACCAGACTGGTAATAAGAAAATTTTCCCGGACATGCTCAATAGCATGATAACCCATTCTTTCGCTTTCCTCTTTATTGGTAAGCAGGAATTTCGTATAGGTGGCAATATTATCAACAGCAAAAGGATCAACCAGAAATCCGGTTTTATCATTGATAACCTGTAAACGGATACCACCCACGTTACTTCCGATAACAGGTGTTCCCTGCCACAATGCTTCTGTAACCACCAGTCCGAATCCTTCCTTCGTGGAAACATGTATAAAAACTTTGGCGAGTTTCATCAATGCCCCGATGATGCGATCATTGTCAGGTATATTTAGCAAGGGGTATATATCATTATCGTTTTCCACCATTCCTGAAATTTTTGCATACATCTCCATCCCTTCGGGATCATCACTTGCTGAATTGCCTACTATGATCAATACAGGCTTTAGATTCTTAATTTCCCTGTCGGTTTTTAATTGTTTAAAGGCTTTAATAATCGTTTCCTGGTTTTTATGTACATCATACCTGGATACGGCCAGTACTATTGGTCGTTCGGCATCAATGTCATATTCTTCAAATATGTCACTCAACACGGAATGGGCTTCTTTATCTGTTCGCTGACTGTTTTTGAGTGTTAAGGGATCAATTGAAGGCGGGATCTGGTATACCGGTTTTTTTATCCCCCCCTTAACAAAATCCTTATGCGAGAAAATGACTCCGTCATAATTATTTATATACGGTAACAAAAAATTCCAGATCAGTTCATTAGCTTCAGAAGTGTCAATATGGCAACGCCAAATCATTTTACCTTCATAGTGCCCATGAACCACTGATGCACAAGGCTGCGGATCATGAACAACATTCATGTCAGAAACTATCCTGACATCTTCAAAATTCTTTTTATTTGTATTTATATACAAATCAAGAAGGTCTTCAAGGGTGAACTCCTGTTTAAGCCCCTGAATTATATTGTGAAACCGTTTTGTAATGTTATAAAATTCATCAGTGGCTTCAATACAGAACCACTGACAATTAATACCCAGGCCGCGGGCTATCGGAACTATGCTTTTCAACATTTCAGCCACTCCTCCTCCTTCAAAGGTAGAATTCACGTTTGTCCAGATCTTGCCTTCAAGAAGCACAGCAAGTTGCCGTATACTTTCAACTTCATTCTTACCAATAATACCAACATATTCATCCAGATCTACCGGATCAAGAGGCTGGTATTTCTCCAAATATTTCGGACTTAAATGATTATACACGTTTAAATAGTTTTAAATGTTTATAAAGTGGTAAATATATATATATTTTTATCCTTTGCACACTCACTAAACTAACAAATTTTTTCAATTGTATGTTCCTGTTATTAAAATGATTTTTAAAAGGAAACAGCCGATTTTATTTGTACAGAATTAATCTCACCCGTGATAATTACTTTTTCAGTATGTCCGTATAAGGATTTTATGTTTAAAGGAATATTGTATACAGCAAGGATATCATTGATACGTATATGTATTTTTGATGCAGAAAGATGTATATAATCCATAGGATTAATTCTGCCGGACATTTGTTTTTTTTTGATTTTGTTATCTATGAAATTGTAAATCAGCCTCTTAAACAGGTTTGTCATAAAACTTTTCAGGGTGAAGCAAAGAATTAGTTTTTCGTTTTGAAAATCGCAAAAACGGATTTGTACACTTTCTTTAAATGTAAGAAAACGTATTTTAATCCTGTGAAATACCAGATCCAAACCATTTTCAGCAGCAATTATTTCCATATCAACCTGTTCTTCATCCAGAGCATTATTAAAAACATAATGACTCAGAATATTGCCTATTTCAGAATAGCTTATTTCCAGTTTCATGTTCCGCTTATATCAGTATAAAAAACTGTTTTGGGCATATATATGAACATTGACTTAAAGCAATACTTTATTAATTTACAGTATACCTGAAAACAGTTTTTTTATCACCGCTGGAATTGTCCGGCAGATTAGATGGCGGAAATAGGAAGGATTACTAAATTAAAGTAGTTTATTTCATGTCTTTCAGATACTTGAATAATTCACTATCGGTTGACAGGATAACATATGTTTCTTTGTCAAAGGTCTTTTCAAATGTCTCCATGGACTTCATAAATGCATATAGTTCCTTTGATGCGGCGGACCGGTTATAAGCAGCTGAATATATGGCGGCTGCCCTACCGTCTGCTTTTCCTTTGATCTCCTCTGCTTCTTTGAAAGCTCCTGATTGTATGCTTTGCAGTTCCCTTTCCTTTTCACCGTTGATCCTGGATGCTTCCCCCTGACCTTCGGAACGGAACTTGTCGGCTATCCTGTAGCGTTCACTTTTCATACGTTCATAAACCTGCGTGCGCACTTCTTCAACATAGTTGATACGCTTAATACGAAAATCAAGAATTTCAATACCCAGATCCTTAGCTTGTGCATTTGCAGTCTCCTGGATCATATTCTGGATTTTTTCCCGGCCGACCTTAATATTAGACAGTGAATCACCTATCATTTCACTGATCTCTCCTGATGATATTGGTGTACGGTTGCTTGTTCTTACAGCTTCCTCAATATTATGATTGGCAATAAAATCACGTGTTTCCCCGTCAAGAATATCATCTATCCTTGAATGGGCAAACCTTTCATTTGTTAATCTGATATAAAACTGTAAGGGGTTAGTTATCTGCCACCGTGCATAGGTATCGATATAAATAAATTTCTTATCTCTTGTAGGTATCTGGTTAGGATCACCATCCCATTCCAGGTAACGCTTCTCAAAATAGTTGGTTTTTTGTATAAAAGGAGTTTTAAAATTCAACCCGGGGGTTGTTATTGCATCTCCTACAGGTTTTCCGAACTGGGTAATTACAACCTGTTCGGTTTCTTTCACTACATAAATACTCTGGAAAAGAACGATCAAAGCCAGAATAATGATAACAATAGTGTATGTAATTTTTTTTGTGTTCATATCTAATCTGTTGTATTGTTTGATTTAACATCTTTTAATTGCATCTGCAACAGTGGCAACACGTTGTTACCTTCCTGATCCGTAATGATCTTATTACCAAGTTTAGGAATTACACTTTGCATGGTTTCAAGGTATATCCTTCTTTTTGTCACCTCGGGAGCCTTGATGTATTCAATGTAAAGTGCATTGAACCGGGCTACATTACCCTGCGCGTTATTTACGCGGGCAGTAGCATAACCTTCTGCTTTCTGAATGGTCTCCTCTGCTTCACCCCGGGCCCGGGGAATAACTTTATTATATTCCGATTTTGCCTGATTGATCAGGGTTTCCTTTTCCTGTTGGGCTTCATTAACAGCGTTAAATGCATTCTTTACCGGATCCGGAGGATTGACATCCTGCAAAACAACCTGCTCAATTTTTAGGCCCAGGGAATATTCCCTGCATAATTCCTGTACAAGTTCTTCCATTTTACCGGCTATCTCTGTCCGGCCAACGGTGAGCACCTCGTTGACAGTACGGTCACCTACTATCTGACGCATTGCAGATTCAGAGATATCCCTTAGTGTATTTTCCGGATTTCGTACCTTAAACAAAAAATTATAAGGATTATCGACCCTGTATTGTATGACCCATTCCACATCAGCCAGGTTAAGGTCACCGGTCAGCATAAGGGATTCATTCCCTGTTCCGGATTTTGTGTATTGCGACTGAATTCCCGGTCGTGTTGTACGGAAACCAAATTCAAGCTTTTGTTGCCTTTCAACAGGAACTTTTTGCACCTGTTCCATAAAAGGCACTTTAGCGTTTAACCCGGGTTCAACCTGCCTGACAAATTTACCGAAGCGGGTGATAACCCCAACTTCTTCGGGTCCGACAGTGAACAGACTTCCCAATCCCAGGATCAAAAGGATCACAATAATAATTACCAGTCTTTTGTGTTTTATCAATGTCCTGACAAAAGGTGGTATATCCAGATTATCAAATTGATTATTAGTCATGTATTATAAATTTTAAAGATTTAAATGCAAATATAACCAAAATGCATAAGGCATTCCAGTTAAAAGTATATTCTTTTAGAAAATTTTAATTACCGCCTGCATTTTATAATTTTGCATTCCTAATAGCCAATTTCAAAATTCAAAGGAATATGATGGTTGAACTGGAACCAAAATCAACAGAGGAAATAAGACCGGGGTCTGTAATTCAGCAATCTTCTTTTTGGGCGGAAGTAAAATCCAGACAGGGTTTGAAAACCAGGGCCTTTGAAATTGAAACAAATGAATTTCCGGATAATATTCAGGAAAATAATAAAAAAAGTGGTTTGTTAAAAGACGATATGCTGATCATATTGAGATCCATAGGTCCGGGAGTCTTTATGGCATACATTCCTTATGGCCCGGAATTGTTGCCTGATCCTCATAACCGTGGATTATGGCTGGAGGAAATAGGAGAAAATTTGCGCTTGTTTTTATCTGAGAATTGTTTATTTATAAGATTTGATCTTTCCTGGGAATCTCCCTGGGCAAATGAAGAAGACTGTTTTGTAAATAACGGGACATGGATTGATCCGCCTGAACCGGGGATACAGGAAATCAGGATGAATTTCAATACAATAAACCGGCAATTAAGAAAGGCGCCAACTGACGTGTTACCTTCAAATACTGTACTGCTTGACCTTAAAAAGGAAAACCATGAACTCATAAATGACATGAGACCTAAAACACGCTATAATGTAAGGTTATCAGGTCGGAAAGGAATAAAGGTTAGGACAGGAAATATTGATGATATTCAGCTTTGGTATGACCTGTATTGCAAAACTGCCGCAAGAAATAGTATTAATTGTCATGACTTTCATTATTTTAAGTCGATCTTTCAATCCAGGCAAAATCATACATATCAGGATACTACTGTCCACTTACTCATTGCCGGGTTAAACGGAGAACCGCTTGCAGGAATGTTTTTATCAATATCTGGTAATCGCGCAACATACTTATACGGTGCTTCATCCTCTGAAAAAAGGAATACAATGCCTACATATGCATTACAATGGGAAGCTATTCAAATAGCAAAAAAAGCAGGTTGCAGAGAATACGATTTGTTTGGAATTTCCCAACGTCCTGATCCTTCACATCCTATGTACGGGCTGTATCGTTTTAAGACAGGCTTTGGGGGTAGGATGTTTCATCGGCAGGGTTGCTGGGATTATGTATTGGATGAAACCCGGTATGAATGTTTTCGGGCTGCCGAGTTAACTATGCAGGGGTATCATATATAAAAAAAAGGAGTGGTTTCCACTCCTTTTTATTTTCCTACCCTATATCTTTTTTAGCAAGATAAAAATCGGACATTTCCAAATCTTTGTCATTGATGCGTTGTTCCATTTCTTCCAGCATTTTGGGAGGAGGAACGATCACTTTTTCTCCTTTTTTCCAGTCCAGCGGAAGTGCAACCTTATATTTATCGGAAGTTTGTAATGCCAGTAAAGCCTTAAGAATCTCATCCATATCACGTCCTACATTCAGGGGGTGGTAATACATGACGAGACGTACTTTTTTACCAGGGTCAATAAAAAAAACAGCTCTAACGGCAGCAGTCTCATTTTCATTAGGTTGTAACATACCGTATAACTTTGATACTTTCATATCAATATCGGCAATAATGGGAAAATCAAAATATACTCCCGTGTTTTTCTTTACATTATCAACCCAGGCTAAATGAGAATGAATGCTGTCAATACTCAATCCCAATAATTCGGTATTTAAGGCATCAAATTCCTTTTTGTGTTTAGCAAATCCACTCATCTCCGTGGTACATACAGGGGTAAAATCGGCCGGATGGGAAAATAGTATCACCCATTTGTCTTTTGCATAATCGTGGAATCTGATCCTGCCTTTTGTAGTGATTGCCTCAAAATCCGGAGCTATATCACCAATACGCGGAATAGTTGTGTTATAGTTTTTTCCTCTTCCATAATTAGTGTCTGTCCATAAAGTCCCATTTGCCGCGTTACGCTTGTCCGAAAATTGCTCATTTACGATAAGTAAACTCCGCGTTTTCGGACCGCGCGAGCCTTGCAAATGAAACTTTATGAACAGACACATGTCCAATTAAACATTTTGACGACTATATTGACAGGCACTAATTAATAATAGTTTTTAAATTATAAATTAATGTTGTTATTGTTATTATACCTTACTATGCATAAAAACGATTAACAAATCAAATTGGAATGTGTTCACAAAAAAAAGCCCCGCGATTTCGCGGGGCTTTAAGATTAAACTTGCATTCTGTTAAGCACTAAACTATATTAGTTTAACATTGACCGCATTTAATCCTTTTCTGCCTTCCTGAAGCTCAAAAGTGACATCGTCATCTTCCCTGATCTCATCAATAAGCCCTGATACATGGACGAAGTACTCATTTTCAGATGCTGCGTCTTTAATAAATCCGTATCCTTTGGAATCATTAAAGAATTTAACTTTACCTTCTTTCATAAAAATTATTATTTAAATATTAATGATGCAAATGTAAACGAAAAAGTAATTACATGCACATTTTTTTGACAATTTTGATGAAAGCAAATAAATTTTTAAAAATAGCTGAATAATTTTTAATTTTAGCAGTAAACATTACTTTCAGGATTAATACTCAAACCAGCCGGAATGAGAAAAGTATTACGACTTTTGTATCAGCCTTATAAGTGGTTGATATTCATACCTTTTTTTGTAATGAATACACTTGCATTCGGGGTGGTAGCCGTTATTTTTTCTATTATTTTCAATCAGCGAACAGGCAGTTATTTTGGCGGAGTGTTATGGTCTCGTTTAAATTCATTGTTTACTCCCATGTTTGTAACCGTTACAGGAAAACAGAATATTAAAAAGGATACTTCCTACATTATTATTCCAAATCATCAGAGTTATTATGATATATTTGTTGTATACGGCTGGTTAGGAATGGATATTAAATGGATCATGAAGAAGGAATTAAAAAAGATCCCGGGTATTGGTTTTGGAAGTCAAAAAGTAGGACATATTTTTTTAGACAGGTCCAATAGCCGCGTTGCCGTGGAAAGTCTCAATGAAGCTAAGAGAAAACTGGTTAAAGGTATATCTGTTGTTATTTTTCCCGAAGGTACACGAAGTCAGACCGGAGAATTGGGAACCTTTAAGCGCGGAGCTTTTAAACTTGCACATGAACTGGAGTTACCCATATTGCCAATAACTATTAAGGGTACAAAAAACATACTTCCTGCTGATTCAATTGATCTTCTACCCGGGAAAGTACAACTTATCATTCATAAACCTATTGAATTTGAGGATTATAAGAATGACGATATAAATCAGATAATGAACAGGGTAAGAGAAGTGATCTTAAGCGGCCTTTAAATCAGGATCTATCTGGCTAATTCTTTGATGATCTTTTTCCTTTCCTTTTCCCGGAGTTCTATGATTTTTTCATTGTAATCCCGGATTTTTTTGCTCGCCTTTTCCTGTATCTTCAACTGTCTGGCAAGTTCTTTATCTTGTTTTTTAAGCGTTTTATCGTTCTGTTTGCTGATTTTAGCGGATTGATAATTGGCTGTATTATCTCTTTGTTTTTGTTGAAGTTCAAGGATTTTTTTATTATAACGGGAAATTTTTTCACTTTCTTTTGTATATTTTTCCATCCGTTTCTCGATTTCCTTTTGCATATTAATTAATACCTGTTCGTTATGTTTTTTTGTTTTTCCGCTTAAACGCTCCATTTCTTCTCTTAACCTTTCACGCTCCTTTTCCTGTTCTTCGAGTATCTTACGGTTGACCTCGGTAATGTTTGTCTCCAGCTCTTCAAGGGCCTTTT
>CAZBJH010000001.1:45478-76904 GCA_964492185.1 uncultured Bacteroidales bacterium
CTTCAAGTATCTTACGGTTGACCTCGGTAATGTTTGTCTCCAGCTCTTCAAGGGCCTTTTCCCTTTCAGCAGCCTGCCCGCGCAGAACCTGTTCATTGTACTTCTGTATCTCCAGGCTTTCCTTATCACTTTGCTCCTGCCACTGCTGCCTTTCCTTCTCCCGCGAACGAAGTACCTGCTCATTATAGTTACGGGTTTCTTCGCTGAGCTTGCGGTGACGCTCCATCAGTCTCTCCCGCTCCTTTTCCCGTTCTTCAAGTATCTTACGGTTGACCTCGGTAATGTTTGTCTCCAGCTCTTCAAGGGCTTTCTGACGAGCCAATTGTTGCTCTTTTATTTTTTGTGTGTTATAATCGGTGATTCTTTTATTTTCCTTCTCAATTTCTTTTAATAATTTTTTTCGCTTCTTTTCAAGATCTTTCAATAATTTATTATTCTCTTTTCTTATTTCCTCACTTGACTTCTCTTTTTCACTGTCCTTTTCTTCCTGGTCTGCTGTCAGCTTTTGATTTTGTCTTTCAATCTTCTTGTTTTGTTTTTCATTTTCGGCGAGCCGTCGTTTTTCTGCCTTTTGTTTCCCTCGTTCTGTTTTTTTATTTTCCCTTGCAATTTTTCTTCGTATTATTTCAGCTTCACGAGCCTGTTTTCTTTCTTCTCTCCTGACTTGCCTTATTTCCTTATTATTTGCCCTCTTTGCGGATATCTTTGTTAATTTTGTCTTGATCCTAACCTTAAGCGGTACTTTTGGTTTATCAATACTGTAACTGGTAGAGCTTCGCTGAGCAAGAACCACTGTACCTTCATGCTGAATAGTTAAGAAAAAAATGATCAGAATAAACGTAAGATATCTCATAGTAAATGATTTTTACGTATGAATAGTATTTTTGTTTATGGAAATGTTGGGTAGATTCGATAATACTGAATATTTTTGCGGTTTTAATTTACACTACCCGAAAAAGTTAAAACATTAATGGATAAAAAAGTTGTTTCGGTATACGGATACGGCCGTTTTGGTAAATTCTGGGCAAATATACTTGCAAAGGATCATGATGTTAAGGTGTATTCCCGGAGGGGATTAACACCTGATGAGGTCTCAGGGAATATTAAGATCACTGATGAATTTGATATATATAATTGTGATGCGCTTTTCTTTTGTGTTGCTATATCTGCATTTGAGGAATTACTGAATAATTCAAGAGATAATTTTAAACCGGATACTTTATATTTCGATACTTGTTCGGTTAAAGTATACCCTGCCTGCTGGATGGTGGATAATCTGCCCGATAATTCGGAGATCATTGCAACACATCCGATGTTTGGACCTGATTCATTCCATTATTCCAAAGACCCCCTGCCAATCGTAATGTCCAACGTCCGCGCGGCAGAAGAAACATTCAGTGAATGGGTAAGCTATTTCAATGAAAAATTTATGCGTGTTGAGATTATGACACCGGAAAAGCATGATGAAATGGTTGCATACTCACAGGGAATAACTCATTATATCGGACGTGTGCTGGCGGACCTTAATCTGGAACCGACAAAGATAAATACACTGGGTTACATTAAGATACTGGAAATTATCCAACAAACCTGCAATGATAGCTGGCAGTTATTTACAGACCTGCAGCGATATAATCCTTATACAAAAAAGATGAGGGAAGATCTTCATGCCTCAATTGAAAGAATATACACCTATTTAGAGGTAAACGGGCTCAGTAACGACAACAAGAAGAAGCATTAGAAATTCATTTCAAAACGGTTATTTGATAGGCAAAAACCTTGCACATTCACATAAATGTAATAACCGTATCATGCTGATTATAAGTTTATTTAGTGTCTGTCCATAATGTCCGATATCCGCGTTGCTGCTCACATTTTAAATCCTCAAATACTTTAGTATACCGCGGTTTAAAATGCTCACGCGCCTTGATCTCGAACATTCTGAACAAACACTATGAGTTTATTGACAAACTCTATATATAGTCTGTCAATAAAGTCGACAAAATGTCTTTTTGGCCATGTGTCTGTTCAGAAAGTTCCATTTGCAAGGTTCGCGCGGTCCGAAAACGCGGAGTTTACTATAGTCGTAAATGAGCAATTTTCGGATAAGCGTAACGCGGCAAATGGGACTTTATGGACAGACACTAATTAATTGCTTTCCTTACAGCTTCAAGCAAAGGCTCTATAGAAATTCCGGTACCTGTTGATTTTTTCATCCATATATCGGGCGTATACCTGCCCTGGCTGAATACGCGTATGATCTCTGAAGCAAAGTCCTTGTTATCAAGATGATTTTCAAGCTGATACATGATAATATGACCAAGAGGATATGCAGGCAGATACAGCGGATAACTGATCATATGAGAGTAAACGGCAAGCAGAATCTCATCTTTCGTGCCGAATACCGGAGCATAATAGGTGTTCCATATTTCTTTGGCATAAGTCATTACAGCGGCTTTTAACTCTTCGGCAGTTGCATCGGGATGGTCGTACAACCAGTTCCAGACTTTCATGTCAACAAGTGATACTCCCATTATTTCATAACATGACCAGAATACGTCAAGTGCCAGTTCATCAGATACGTTTTGTGAAACTTTCTCAATTCCCAGCAATTCTATATCCCGATGCTGAAAAATAAAAGCCAGTGCTTCTGTAAAAGCTGTATTAGGAATGCCATGCATTAAATATTCATTTACACGATAAAGTGAAAGAGTTTGCTCAACATTGTGACCAAATTCATGAATTGCAATATTGTAAGCTTTATAATCCATACCCTTTTCATTTATCCTGGTACGCAGATGTGATTGGTTGCCCTGCATTTCCGCACCCCATGCATGACCAGCACCGCGTGCAGGATCCACTGTAACCTTTGAAGCAATAAATGCAGCATCTTTCTTACTGAATCCAAGTTTTTTCAATATTACCGGAAGTTCTCTTTCAAAACTTTCCTTATCAGGATAATTTTGTCTTACAATCCGATCAAGTTTATGGGCTTTAGCATTCATTCCGGATTTAAAACCAGGATACCATATATCAAAAGCTCTGAGCCTGCGGCCCAGGCGTTTTTCAATAACAGAAGCCACCTTACTGACTTCGGACGATGACAGTAAATTGATAAACATCTCCTTGATAACTTCTTCCGGGATTTCCATATTTACTTCAAATACCCGTTGGATATATGTGGGATAATCAGGATAAAACCCGTCAATCTTCCTGTTTACCTTAAAATGTTCCAGCAGATGTTGATATCGTGTGTCCGGTTCTGCAGTATATTCTATCTCCTTATCATTTTCATACAGGGTATTTGAAATCGGATTCCATTGAATTTGATCATTATCAATGATTTTTTCAGGTATTTCCTGTGAAATGATCCTTTTCATTACCTGGTATATTATTTCCTGTTTTTCCAGGCCTTCACTGTTATTTTGATATTGAGCTTTAATCTCATCACGTAAACCCCAGTGTGATATCAATTTAAGATCTTTGGGGAAAACCGATCTTTTATTGTTGTTTACCAGATTTCCCATGGAGATATTATAACCGGCAATGTAAGCATCAGCCATTGTCAGGTGTTTATTATACTCCTGCCAAATTGAAGAGGGCACTCTTCCGGTAAATTTTTCTCCAAGTCTTGCCATTGCCCACTCCCTGTCTGTCCATTTCAATCCCTGTGATGATTTCTCATTCAATGAATGCAGGGGAAAATTCAAATTAATATAAAATGCTATCTTATTTTTAAAGAAATCTTCATTTAAGTGACTGTCAGGCAAGTAGCTTCCAAAAAGCATGTCGATATCTGATATATTACCTTTGTCCAGATCCAGTATTTCTCTTAGTCCCAGACTGATCTGATTCATATTCCCGTCCAGAACTTCAAGATAACGCGATATTCTGTTGAAAACCATGTTAAGCTCTTCTTCGGCAGCTATAAAATGGTCCATACAGAATTGATGAAATTCTTTTTCTTCTCCATCAGACTTTTGCCAGAGAGTAGCCAGACGGTTTACACCCCGATGAATTCTGTTAGAATGGCTCATACCATGTTCTGACTCCAGTCCGGTAATCACTCTTTGCTTTAATTGGTCGTTTATATATTTCTGATTCATAGCACTATTATCTTTCTTATTAATACAGGATATAAAGATCACTATACCTGATATGAGTTAGGTGAGGGTTTCACAGGTATACAATTACTATTCTGCCTTCGTTATTAGTTTCGCCGGATTTAGTATAAATTCGATTCATTGCATCTGCCACAGATTAAACGCGTAAATAGAAATATGGGGTGTAATATTTCTTTATTTCATGCTAACAAAAATAGCTACTATTCGTATCTGTTAATATAAATAATATTTTTTTTTATGAGGAAACTTTATCTTTTTTTATTTCTGATAATTCCCGCCATGGGATATTGTCAGGATTCCATCCTTTTGCCTGCTGAAATGCCGCGTGAACTAATCATTAAGCACAGCTCATTTGTATTATCCTATAACACCGGATATGTTTTACCCTCCTGGATTGCATACAAATTAACAAGTGAAATGATAGAAGGTGATGTAAAGGTGAAAGAAAAATACACTTCCGATCCTAAGATCACCTACCGTTCTGCTGAAGAAAAAGATTATAGGAAAACTAGCTATATTATGGGCCAGCTGGTTCCATACCAGGACATGATGCATAGTGAACAGGCAATAAGTGAAACTTTTTATATGTCTAATATTGTTCCGCAAAAGCCGGCTTTTCATAATTACATGTGGATTGAACTTATGAAAGCGACACATCAGTGGCTGAATACAACAGATAAGCTGTATATTGTTGCCGGACCTGTTTTTAAAGATGGTCCTTTTGGAACCATAGGAAAAAATAAAGTGAGCCTTCCCGATCGTTACTACAAAATAATTCTGGATCTGAAAAACAGCAAGGCCATAGGATTTATTTTTGATAACAGTATGTCTTCCAGGGGTTTAATGAAATCCGCCATGTCTGTTGATAAAATTGAAGAAATAACAGGAATAGATTTTTTTCCGGATTTACCTGATGAAATTGAAAACCAGGTTGAAGCAGAGTTTGATCCAAACAAATGGCTATTAGAAGAATAGTATTCTTAATAATTTACAATCACCTCCATTCCGATAAAGATACTATCGCATATCGCGAAACGATCCTTAATGTCTTTTTTATGAAATAATTATATAGTACTGTTCGATTCATAAATTCTTGTTAACTTTTGTTTTTAATAGCATCCGGAAATGAATAAACTTGAAATTCTTCGTGATGAGCCTGTTTATGAGGGGATTATCAGGAATTTTTATGGGCAGATTGATATTGCACTGTATTTCTTATCGTTTATCAGATCAGATCCGGATGAGACTGTTCATGAGATAAGAAAGAATATGAAGAGGGTCAGGGCAATAATAAAATTGCTGCAATATTCACTCGGAAGGACCGGCTATGTCCAGGAAAACTATTATTACCGTGATATAGGCCGAATGCTATCTCCATTTCGCGACAAAAAAGTGATCAGTGACCTGGCTGAAAAATACAGTAACAAGCGTTTCAGGGGAGCAAACATGGAAGCATTACAGTCAATAGCCGAACGTTATAGCCAGGCCCACTGCCGGCAAATCAACAAACTTACAGGTGACCACCTCATTGTTGAAAAAGTGAGCATTCTTTTGGAAAAAGGAAAGAAACGGTTTTCTCAACTATTATCAGCCGGCATAGATATTAATTTAATTATAGACTCATATACAAAAACATACAGGCAAACATGTGAAGTATTAATTAAAGTATTGCAAGAAAATGAACCACATATAAAACATGAGCTTCGAAAAAAAGCAAAATATTTCTGGTATCAGAGCCAGTTACTTCATAATTATTACCCCGCTTATTTTGGTTTATTAAACAGGCAACTGGAAAAGGTTTCCGATCTGTTAGGGGCCGGACATGATTTATTTTCTTTTCAGGAAAGCCTGCGAAAAAATGGAATTAAAAAAGAAACAGGAGATTTTTATCTCAATAATCTGCTGGTTGATATTAATAAATATATGGCAAAGCATAATATAAGTGCAATTGAATTGGTTAATAAAATAACAGTAGAAGATCCCGGCATTTTTAAAAGCAGGATAAAGCAATATTTATTATAATACACATTCGCAAGCTTAACGCGGCAAATAGGACTTTATGGACAAGACGTTATTATGAGGTTAAAATATCAACCTGTAAAACTTATAAAGATATTCAAACGGGCCGGTCGAAAACAAGGGATGAAATCCTATGTGGTAACCTTTACTTTCATATTCCTTTATCCCGGGAAACTGATTTGTACCTGAATATTTGGATTTAACCTCCAGGTAACGGTAAAAAACATAGCAGAGGATACCCCCAAGCAGGATGGTTCCCGCGATCAATAGCATGACAACAATGTAGTTTATCCTGGATGTATATCCATATAAAAAAAAAAATATACTCATGATCAGGGCAACAATTTTTATCGCCCTGCCTACGGAATGAACTTTTTTAGCATATTTGCTTCGCGGAATACCTATTTTTATATTAGATACCGGTGTGTTTCCCGGATACTTTACACCATCTTTTTCATGCTTTTTGTGCAAATTCACAATTACAGGTTTTCCATCAGCAATGAATCGTTCGTTGAAAAAACAGTTTACGGGTTCCATATATAACTAATAATTTATTTCAAAATAATTAAATAGTGTCTGTCCATAATGTCCGATATCCGCGTTGCTGCTCACATTTTAAATCCTCAAATACTTTAGTATACCGCGGTTTAAAATGCTCACGTGCCTTGATCCCGAACATTCTGAACAAACAACTGCGAGTTTATTGACAAACTCTAAATAGTGTCTGTCCATAAAGTCCCATTTGCTACGTTACGCTTGTTCAAAAAATTGCTCATTTACGACTGGCAAACTCCGCGTTTCCGGACTACGCGAGCCTTGCAAATGGAACCTTCTGAACACACACATGTCCGGTTAAACATTTTGACTACTTTATAAACAGACTCTAAATAGTATCTGTCCATAATGTCCGATATCTTCGTTGCTGCCAAAATTTTAATCCTCGAATACTTTAGTATACCGCGGTTTAAAATGTTCACACGCCTTGATTTCGAACATTCTGAATAAACACTATGAGTTTATTGACAGACTCTAAATAATTCCTATTCATTATTCTATTATGAGCATATAGCCCGGTGAAATCAATAATGCGGGAAAATCTATTATTCTTTCATGTCCTCAGGATAAAGTACAACCCTGATATAAGCATCCAGTTTCAGGTAATTATTTGCTACATGCTGAAGGTTTTCAGATGTGATCATCTCCTGCTTTTTATCGAACCGGTTTATCTCATCATAAGAAAGACCCAGTTTGTCGAGAGTTTTAAAGCGATTAATCCAGAAACCGTTTGTTTTCAGGGCCTTTTCCCTTTCCCGTCTGTTGATTTCCATGGCTTTGGTAATATCTTCATCCTCAACGCCGTTTTCCTTGATCTTTTCAATTATATTAATTGAGGCATAAGAAAGACTGTCAGCATTATGAGGTGAGCACGGGATATAGATCTGGATATATGCATGAGAATAGGGTATTTTATTAAGGCCTGCATTTGCATTTAATGTATAGGCCCCGCTCATTTCTTCACGAATGATATCTATATACTTTCGTCTGATGATTTTTCCCAGTGTGGTTAGCAGAAATGCCGTATCAACATCCCACATTTTTTCCTGCTCATAATAATATAAAACAATGCTTTTGGGATCAGTACCTTTATAAACATTTTTGTCAACTGTTTCCGAAGGGGGTCTGATATTCAGATCTTTCCATGTCTCATCGCGCTTAATGCCACCCAGGCTTGCAAGGTAAGTTTTTATATACTTCTGGATTGTATCCATATCAAAAGCACCAGTAAAATAAAATGTAAAACCAGCAGGATCTGCAAACCTGTCCTTAAAGATTTCAATACTTCTGTCCAGGTCTACCCTGTTCAAATCTTCTTCAGAAGGATAATAATTTGCCCGGGGATGATCATTTGTCACAATATGTATGTACCTGTCAATGAAATAACTTTCAGGATCATCAAGCTTGTTTTCCAATAATGCTTTCTGCCTGTTAATATAGGAAAGGAATGCAATGGAGTCCTTACGTATATCATTAAAATACAGGTATATAAGCTGAAACAGGGTTTCCAGGTCTTTCGGGGCAGCCTGTCCCTTAAAACCTTCGGAATAATAATCTATTGAAGGGCTTATACTTACGGTCTTTCCCGTTAACAATTTGTTTAATTCCGTTCTGGAATATTTTCCAAGTCCGCTTTCTGTTATGATATTTGCTGCATTTATGGCAGACTGATGATCTTCTTCAGGATAAACTGAATGGCCACCTTCACTGAATGCAGATACCAAAATCTCATCATTTTTAAAATCGGTTTTTTTCAGCACTACTTTCATTCCATTTCCCAGTTTTAGTTGCAGTGCATCGACTTTATCAAGGTTTTTACGAAAAAGAAGACGTCCTTCATCAGGAATGCTTTCCATAAGTGTGGTTCCGGAAATTTTATCTGCATAAGGATCGGGAGTGGTATGATCGATGCTGTCTGTAATTTCAAGGATCCTGTCTTCCCCGGGAATGTATACATTTTCTTTATCAGGTGCCATAACTGATACTACCCTGTTTTGAGTTGTGATATAGTCTTTGACTAAATCATTAACTTCTTCCAATGTTACATCAGGTAAATAATTCTTAACGATTTCATACTCAATCTCTATACCGGGAATAGGTTCATCTGTAAGATAATTGCGTGCATATTCATCTGCAAAATTTGCTGATTCGGATTTGTCACGTTCATTATATGCCCGTTCATAAAAATTAATTAATTTTTTCTTTTGCCTGTCAAGTTCAGTCTGCGTAAACCCGTGCAATTTTGCCCGCTGGTTTTCAGTTAGCAGGGTTTTCAGCCCATTTGTTATATTATCGGGTGCAACTATTGCCACACTCAGATACGCTTCTTTCGTCCTTATTCCAAATCCGCCATACATGCTTTCTGCCATTATAAATGGTGGTTCAGCCTGATTCTTATATTCACTTAAACGTTCGTTAATCATACCCGAGATAAGCTGTACAGTGACCATTTTCAGGTAATCAGCATAAGTTTTTTCTTCCTCCGGTTCATGTTTGTGATAAATAACAACCCGCGATGCCCCTGCCTCTTTATCTGTAGTTACAACTGCCAGGGTTTTCTCATGATCCGGCACGGGGTATAATTTACGTTCCTTGGGATTTTTTGTCACTGGAATATTTCCGAAATGTTCCCTTATTTTTTGTTCGCTTTCATCAGGATCAATATCACCTACCACGATGAACGCCATCAGATCCGGCCTGTACCAGTCAGTATAAAAATTTTTAATAGTTTCGTATTCAAAATTCTTTATTACAGAAGTATCACCCATTGGAAGTCGTACGGCATAACGTGAACCTTTTAAAAGTACCGGGATGAATTTATCCCGCATTCGTTGCATAGCTCCCCTGTCACGACGCCATTCTTCCATGATCACTCCCCTTTCCTTATCGATCTCTTCATGATCAAATAAAAGGTTATGTGCCCAGTCTTCCATTACCCGGTATGCATTGTTAATGATTTCCGTTGAATCGGAAGGAAGAGATAGTTTATAAACTGTCTCATCAAAAGAGGTATATGCATTGATATCGGGTCCAAAACGTACGCCTACTGATTGAAGATAACTGGTAAGCTCATTTTTTTCAAAATTTTTAGTCCCGTTAAATGCCATATGTTCAACAAAATGAGCAAGCCCTTCCTGTCCGTCATCCTCCAGTACGGAACCTGCATTGACTACCAGTCGCATTTCAACACGGTTTTCCGGCCTTTTATTATGCCGGATATAATAAGTCAGCCCGTTTTGCAATGTACCTTTCCTGATCTTATTATGTACGGGAAGTTTTTTATCCAGGCCTGTTTGTTGTGAAAGCAGGGACTGTGCAACTATTAACGAAAGAATAAAGCTTGCGGTAAAAAGGATTCTCAGGTGTTTCATTTTAATAATTTTATTTTACTTTTTTATAAATTGGTGTAAGCCGAACGGTTTCTTAAATATTTCCAAATATAATAATTTTTAGCCTGTATTAATTTCATACATCAGGTTTAAGACGCGCATAATTTTATTCTCTGTTTTCTGTTGAATGTCAATTACCGAATGCCATAAAATTAATCTTCCTTACCCCCGTTTCTCAATAATATTTCCCTCATTTCATTCACATTATTTACGATATAATCAGGTTTGATTTTCCTGATTTCGTCCATATTGCCAAATCCATAGGTGACTGCCATTGTACATATACCATTTTCACGACCACCCTGAATATCAAAGTTTCTGTCACCTGTCATGACAGCATCATTCCCCGGCTTTATTCCGTGTTCAGACATTAAGGAACTGATCAGAGAAGTTTTTTCTGCAAACCTTCCAATGTAATCGGCACCTTTAAGACCTTTGATATAAAGCGAAAGCTTAAAATGATCAAGTATGGTTACTGCAAATTCTTCAAGTTTTGATGTGGCTACATATAAACTGCTTCCCTTTTGTTTTAACTCGCGTAAAAGCGGAATGATGCCGGGATAGATCTCATTTTCATATATGCCCCTGTTACTAAAATAATCACGGAAAGATGTAACGGCAAAGTTCAGCTTTTCATCAGGGATATTCAACCTTTTTAAAAAAACTTCCTGAAGTGGCGGACCTATGAATGAATGTAACTCTGTTTTTGAAGGTATAGGAATATCAAGCTTTTCACAAGCATACCTGTATGAATTCGATATTCCTTTTTCAGGATCGGTCAGCGTACCGTCAAGGTCAAAAATTATGTTATTAAACCGCATTTTTATAACTTTGAGATAATACTTTTATAATTCATGATAAATGCGGGCAAAATACTAATAATAATCGGGATCATTATAGTGATCACCGGGATAATATTATACTTCACCGGTGACAAACTAAGCTTTACCTGGAGATTACCGGGAGATATCAGGATAGAAAGGGAAAATTTTATATTTTATTTTCCTGTTACTACCATGATCCTGATAAGTATCCTGCTAAGCCTGGTCATTCAGCTTATCAAAAAATTTTTTAAAAAAATTGACTGTCTTTAATACTTGCAAATCGGGATGATTTTTACATTTTCACCCTTCTGAAAGCGGATGCATATCAGATTATTCGTAGATTGCAGAAGGATGATATAGCAGCGTTTGACTTTTTGTTTGAAAAGCATAATAAAAAAGTATACAATTTTTGTAAACAATTATTGAATAACCGGCAGGATGCTGAAGAGATAACACAGTAGGTTTTCATTGCCGTGTAGCAGAACCGAATAAGGATCCATCTCGATCAACTAATTACGTTACCCGTGATTATTTTCTAGCACGCCTGGGAGAATCATATTTAATAGCGGCTAAAGCTCATGGCCGGCTGGGTGAATATGATGCGGTAGTTAAGTTTATCAATAAGGTGAGAATTCAATGATGATACCAGGAATGCAGGAGCAATGCACTAATATCACAGATTGCAAACGCTGCCGCGGTCTCATCTTTACCTTATTCAGAGAAAAGGAAGATTCCTGACTGATTCGGAAAAAAAGACATATCAGAATGAAAGATATGATTAATATTGATTTAGTGTTAACGAGTAAGATTTTTATGATTTTAGTTAGGGTTTGTCTATAAACTCGTAGTGTTTGTTCAGAATGTTCGAGATCAAGGCGTGCAAAAATTTTAAACTGCAGTATACAAAGGTATTCGAGGATTTAAAATTTTTGCAACAACGCAGATATCGGACATTATGGACAGACACTAGTTAGGGGCAATATCTATTAGTTAGCACACTCGAAGGAACGGAAGCTATATGCAACTGTTCCTTTTTTTTAAATATTCTGGTCTGATAAATTATTTTCATTATTTTTATAAAAAATTAAGCGGATATGGTAATTATGAAATTTGACAACACATCTTATGATGTTGTAAAAGAGGGAGTTCAACGAAAGATCATTCACGATAAGAATCTTATGACAGTATTGATAGATTTTACCGGCGGCCCCTGGGATGAACCCGACCCTCCCCACTCCCACCCTCATGAACAGACTTCCTATATTGCAGAAGGTGAGATCATACTTTTTTGTGAACATGAAGAAGATCAGAGATTAAAGGCAGGTGATATGTTCTCCATACCTTCCGGAAAAAAACATACCATTCGGTTGCTATCTTCTACAGCCCGTTTGGTTGATAGTTTTACCCCCATACGTGAAGATTTTTTAAAATGATGCAATACCGGCTTGAAAAGAAATCTGAACTTGGAAGAACAGGATTACATATTCCGCCTGTCATATTTGGCACCAGCGCGCTGGGTAACCTGTATAAAGCAATTGATAATAAAACAAAGCTGAATATTATAAGCGAATGCATTAAGTATATCAGTCCACCGGTAGTATTCGATATAGCAGGAAAATATGGTGCAGGTCTGGCACTTGAAGAACTTGGCAGGTGTCTTATGGAACTTGATGTACCACCCGGTGAGGTAATTATCAGTAATAAACTGGGCTGGTTCAGGACTCCCTTAACAAGCCCCGAACCTGTCTTTGAACCGGGAGTATGGAAAGAGCTTACAAATGATGCCGTACAGAAAATCAGTTATGCCGGTATACTGGAATGCTATGAACAGGGAAATAAACTGCTTGGGGACGAGTACATACCCGGGCTTGTATCTGTTCATGATCCGGATGAATTTATCAGAGAAGGGAAAACAACAGATGAAAAGAAGGAACGCCTGGATATGATATGTGATGCATACCGTGCACTAAATGACCTGAAAAAGGGAGGTAAAGTGAAAGCTGTTGGTGTGGGGGCAAAAGACTGGCGGACAATTCAGCTTATTACAGATAATATAGACCTTGACTGGGTAATGCTTGCTAACAGCCTCACTATTATGCATCATCCGCCTGAGTTATTGAAATTCTGCAGTGAATTGGACAGGAAAGGAACCGGTATCATTAATTCTGCAGTATTTCAATCCGGCTTTCTTACCGGTGGCGATTATTTTGATTATGTAAAGATCAACCCCGATACACCTGAAAATAAATCACTGTTCGAATGGAGAAGTAGATTCTTTGCTCTTTGTGAAAAGTACAATATACTTCCGGCCACTGCCTGTGTGAATTTCGCGCTGTCTATTCCCGGTGTGGTCAGTATTTCGCTGAACACTTCAAACCCACAACGCGTGCGACAAAATGTTGAGTCGGTGACAGCAGATGTTCCGGGTAAATTCTACATGGAAATGAAGGAGCAGGGACTGATAAGCAGGGATTATCCGCGTTGTTAATTATTTATTACACAATTTAACCTGACAATATTGAGAAAATATATTTTAACTATCTTGTTTCACAAATTATCGCATTATGGAAAAGAATGACCAAAGACTTGTTGCACCGGGTATCGTGTTTCCCTTTATCCTGATCACCAGCCTGTTTTTTCTCTGGGGGCTGGCTAATAACATGACGGATACCCTTCTGGCAGCTTTTAAAAGGATCATGAGCATGACCGATTCGCGTACAGCTTTGATCCAGGTAGTGTTTTACGGCGCCGGCTATGGCCTGCTTGCACTTCCGGCAGCGATCTACATAAAAAAATATTCATATAAATCAGGTGTTTTGCTTGGCCTGGGTTTATATGCCATCGGGGCCCTCCTCTTCTACCCTGCCAAATTAACAGCTGATTTTACCTGGTTTCTTGCTGCATTGTGGATACTTTCCGCCGGGTTGTCCATACTCGAGACAGCAGCAAATCCATATATACTCACCATGGGACCCGAAGAAACAGCAACCCGCAGGTTAAATCTGGCACAATCGTTCAATCCCATAGGTTCGATCTCAGGTGTTTTTCTAAGCGGAATGTTCATTTTGTCCCATTTGAATACAGCCGGTGCCGAAGAGAGGGCTGCAATGGATCCCGGGGTCCTGGCTTCAATACAAAAAGGGGAACTGAATGCCGTAACAACTACTTATGTTGTTGTAGGGCTTGTGTTGATATTGATATGGATATTGATCGCTGTCAATAAGAAGATGCCAAAAACATCCGAAGCAGGGGGGCCACTTGAGTTTAAAGCAACATTCAGGAGGTTGTTCAGAAAAAAACACTATGTATGGGGAGTAATAGCACAGTTTTTTTACGTTGGTGCACAAATTGGTGTATGGTCTTTTACCATACGTTATGTAATGCAGGAGTTGCATCTGGAAGAAATACAACTGGCAGCCGGAAAAACACCCGAGCAGATCGCTTCAAATTATTACCTGGCTGCACTTATTCTTTTTACAGCATCAAGGTTTATTTTCACATGGCTGATGAAATACTTTACCCCTGCCCGCTTGCTTAGCACACTGGCACTAGTGGCTGTTGTACTTACACTGATAGTGATCTATGCAGGGGGACTGGCAGGAGTTTATGCACTGGTCGGGATCTCCGGCTGTATGTCATTAATGTTCCCCACTATCTTTGGCCTGGCATGCCGTGGACTGGGTGAAGATACCAAGCTTGGCGGTTCCGGACTTATCATGGCAATACTTGGAGGTGCTGTGCTAACCCAAGTGCAGGGATTGGTTTCCACACTTACAGGAAATATTAATCTTGCATTCTGGGTTCCACTGGGTTGTTTCGCGGTTATTGCTTTTTACGGAACATTGGCAAAAAAGCATGCTAAAGACTGATCAACCGGGGGAAAGTAAGCAGAAAATGATCAATCAAACCATGAAAATAGACTGTCATCAGCATTTCTGGAAATATAATGAGCAGGATTACGGCTGGATGGATGATAACATGAATGCTATAAAACATGATTTCCTTCCCCCGGATCTGCACCGGGAACTGCAACAGATGAATTTTAACGGTTCTGTTGCGGTCCAAGCCAGGCAGACAATGGAAGAAACCCACTGGTTATTATCACTGGCAGATCAATATGATTATATCAAAGGGGTTGTTGGATGGCTTGACTTGCAATCACCTGATATTGAGAAACAACTCGATTTTTTGTCGGGTAACCCAAAACTTGTAGCCATACGTCATTTAATACAGGATGAACCGGATATTGATTTTATGCTTAAGGAATCGTTTTTAAACGGTATTTCAAGACTTAAACAATACGATCTTACATATGACATACTTGTATATCCCAGGCACCTTAAAAACGCCATAAAGCTTGTAAAACGGTTTCCTGAGACTACCTTTGTGATTGATCATATCGCCAAACCACGGATCAGAGATCAGGTATTGGAGCCATGGAAAACTTATATAACGGAAATCGCGAAGCATTTCAATGTTTATTGCAAAGTTTCGGGTATGGTTACCGAGGCGGACTGGGACAAATGGAATCCTGATACCTTCGCGCCATACCTGGATGTGATATTTGATGTATTTGATCCTGAACGAATTATGATTGGTTCAGACTGGCCTGTTTGCACTCTGGCCGGAGGATATAAGGAAGTAATGAACATTGTTACAGGATATATAGGCTGTTTTTCCACCCGGGAACAATCCATGATTCTTGGAGGAAACGCTTTAAATGCATACAGATTAGAAATTTAAATTAGGTAAAACGGGAAATGTCATGAAAGCATACGCCATTAAGGAACCAGGTAAGATCATTGAAAAAGAAACAGGTGAACCGGTATTAAAAAGTAATGAGGTTTTGATTGAAATTGTATACCTGGGGCTTTGCGGAAGTGATCTGAGTGCATACCGCGGGCAAATGCCGCTTTTTTCCTATCCCAGGATACCCGGACATGAGATCAGCGGAAGAGTTGTTGACAAGGGGGCTTATGTCCCTGACTTATTTACCGTCGGGGATAAGGTAACTGTACTCCCCTACACGAGCTGCGGAGTTTGTCCTGCCTGTCGCAACGGACGTGAAAATACCTGTGAATTCAATGAAACATTGGGCGTGCAGCGCGATGGTGCATTGACCCCTTATATTGCAGTACCCTATGAAAAAGTATTTTCAAGTAAGATCCTTTCACTGAAAGAACTGGTACTTACAGAACCCATGAGCGTGGGTTATCACGGTGCCAATCGCGGAAGGATATCGGAAACTGATACAGTAGCCATTATCGGTTGCGGAACAATTGGAATGGGTGCATTATGTGCGGCAGTGAGAAAAGGAGCAGAAGTAATTGCCATTGATATTAATGATATCAAACTAAAGAAAGCACAGCAATTTGGTGCCGGGTATGTGATTAATTCTGCAAAAGAGGATGTCAGGGAAAGGATCCTCAAACTCACTAACAAAGAAGGTGTGAGTGTTGCAATAGAGGCGGTTGGACATCCTGAAGCATTTGAGCTCGCGATTGAACTGGTGGCTTTTTCAGGAAGGGTGGTTAGTATAGGATACTCAAAAAAGGATGTTGAATTTAACACCCGGCTGATTGTTCGCAAAGAACTGGATGTATTGGGCTCGCGAAATGCTCTTCGGGTGTTTCCTGCTGTGATCGGTATGCTGGAAAAACGTGAAATGCCTTATACCGAAATGATAACAAAGGTTTTTCCCTTTGGGGAAAGTGCAGATGCTTTTGAGTACTGGGATAAAAACTCCGGCACCGTATCCAAAATCCTTATTGAGATGAAAGCCTGACCAGTTTCTTCCATAGCATAAACAAGGCGGCTTTCGATGCTTTTTCTATATTCCGTTCCCGGTGTTCACCCAGTTGGAGACGCTTTGTATATGTACCCCCATCCGTAGCAAGGGCAATCCAGGTAAGGCCTACAGGTTTTTCCGGCGTACCTCCTTCGGGGCCTGCTATTCCGGATGTTGCAAGGGCATAATCCGTTTTGAACAGGTTTTTTATCCCTTTTGCCATTTCAATAACTACCGCTTCACTTACAGCACCATGTTTATCCAGGGTGGATTTATTAACATGTAAGATATCTTTTTTGATGCTATTGCCGTATGCTGTTACCGACCCTGTGAAATAACCGGAAGCCCCGGGAATCGATGTTATCTTTTGTGCGATGCTGCCACCTGTGCAACTCTCAGCAACAGCAAGTGTTTTCTTTGAATCATGCAGCATCTTGCCTATAAGGATCTCCAGCCGGTCTTTATCAAATCCATATACATATTCCGGAATGATCCGGACCAGCTTTTCAATAAAAATGTTCAGATCATCCAACGCGGATATATTGTCCGCGGAAAAAGCAGTTAATCTTAACCTTAGTAAACCCGGCGATGGCAGGTAGGCAAGTTTAATATGCGATGGTAATTCATCCTCGAAGGATGCTGTTTTTTCAGATATTTCAGACTCTGAAATTCCTGTTGTCAGTATTGTGCGATGAAAAATCGGTGGTAGGCCGGATTGTTTTTTAAGTTGGGGCAATATTTTATTTACCAGCATTTCTTTCATTTCAAAGGGAACACCCGGCATGGCGATCAGACTCCTTTTTTCTTCTTTAAACCACATTCCTGCTGCTGTACCAAAATCATTTTCAATAATGGTGCAATCTTCCGGCAGGTCGGCTTGTTTTCTGTTTCTCTCGGTAATCTTGACTTCCCGGGCACGGAGAAATGAAATATTATGTTTTAGTACTTCAGAATTACGTGCCAGGTGTGTATTAAAGTATTCGGCCAGAGTTTGTTTGGTTATATCATCCCGCGTAGGACCCAGTCCGCCGGTCATAATAATAAGACCGGCCTGTGTAAAGCCCTGATCGATTGCCTGTTTTATCGATGAGCTCCTGTCAGGTACTGAAAGTATCTGACTGACATTGATACCGGCCATATTCAGATTTTCAGCAATAAATGACGAGTTTGAATCTATTACCTGACCGATCAGGATCTCATCCCCTATTGTAATGATCACTGCTTCCATTGTGAACTGTTTGATGTAAAAAAAGAAAAAGACTTCCGTGGTTTTTAAAACTACGGAAGTCTATGCTTAATTATTGAAAAGAGCGGGAAACGGGATTCGAACCCGCGACCCTCAGCTTGGGAAGCTGATGCTCTACCCCTGAGCTACTCCCGCAAGAGCCACCTACGGGATTTGAACCCGTGACCTGTTGTTTACGAAACAACCGCTCTGACCAACTGAGCTAAAGTGGCAAATATATAATATTATACATTATATTTTGCCGGTCAAAAATAGATATTTATCCAGATAAAAATAAAAAATACTTTAAAAAAACACTTGTGTCCCGTTTACTGTCTTTCCCTTATTGCTTTGATCCTTTGCAAAAGCGGGGGATGTGAATAGTAGAAAAACACGTACAGGGGATGGGGTGTTAAATTACTCAGGTTCTTTTTAGAAAGCTTTTTTAGCGCGGATATAAGATTTTCTCCGTTTCCTTCATATTGATCCCGGGCAAACCTGTCGGCACTGTATTCGTTCTTTCTTGAGTAGGCATTCATGAATAGTCCTATTACCAGGGATATCGGGCTATATAGTACACCAAAAGCAATCAGTCCGAGATGAAATCCTTTTTTATCTGTTCCAAGGGCTTCCGACAATTCAGGATTTCCCACGAACAGGGACAGAATATAAAGGGTAATGCCGGTTTGAAAAATCCCCAGGATTATGCCATATAAACTGTGTTTTTTCTTATAATGTCCTATTTCATGTGCCAGTACGGCAACAATTTCTTCGGTTTTTAGGTCATTAATAAGATTATCGTAAAGTACGATCCTTTTTTTAGACCCTAAACCTGAAAAATATGCATTGGATTTGGTCGAGCGTTTAGACCCGTCGATGACAAATATATTATCAAGCTTAAAACTGACTTTTTTACTGAAATCCTCGATGGCATTTCTTAGTGGCCCGGGTTCAAGAGGAGTTTGTTTATTGAATAAGGGAACGATCAGCGTGGAATAAAACATTGACATAAAGACCATAAACAGGGTAATGGCAATCCATGCATATATCCAGAACGAAGATCCTGTATATTGATAAAACCACACGATAAGTGCCAGCATGGCACCTCCGATTATAGCACCAAGAAACCAGCCCTTTATTTTATCCATAACAAAGGTTTTTGGTGTGGTCTTGTTAAATCCGAATTTTTCCTCAATCACAAAAGTGTCGTATATGGAAAAAGGAGTGGTAATCAGATCAAAAGCCAGCATAAGTATACCAAAAAATACCAGTGCAATAAGAATGTTATTCGAAGTAATGTCCCTTGCTATCGCATCAACCAGGCTGAATCCGCCAAGAAAAAACATAAGTAAAATAACTATAAAGCTAAAAGTTCCGGTAATAAGGGAAAAATGTTCATTTACCCTTTTATAATCCTGGGATTTTTTATATTCTTCCGGATCATATATACCTTTAAGTTCATCGGGCAATTTATTACTCCATTTAGTCGAGTTCAACCCGTCAAGGATCCTTTCAATAACATAATTGAAAACAAGTATTGCTATAATGATATAAAATATTGTATTGTATTCCATAAGTTTATTTAATTAATAAAATGTATAAAATTTAGTATCTATCCATAAAGTACCATTTGCCGCGTTAGGCTTGTCCGAAAATTGCTCAATTACGATTAGTAAACTCCGCGTTTTCGGACCGCGCGAGCCTTGCAAATTGAACTTTCTGAACAGACACATGTCCGGTTAAACATTTTGACTACTATATAGACGGACTCTATTTACTCTTAGTTAACCCTGGCACCGGTTAATTGTTTCATTAGTTTATCTTTAGCTTTTAATCTATAATTAAGGATCTTAATATATTGACGTGTTAATTGATCGGGGTATAAACGATGTGACTTTTGCGCCCATTCCAGGGCAAGTTCAAGGCGATCAAGCACTTCAGTGGCCAGTGCCATATTAAAAGCTGCTTTTGCAGCTGTCTTTTTTCTTTTATGTTCAGCTAACTTTCGCCATATTTCAATAGCTTCTGACCACCTGTCCTGTTCAATCAACTCCTCTGCGTTTTTAAACTCCTTAGGGCCTTTTGAATAATAGACCCGCGTGATATTATCATGCCATAACGGGGCAATCCTCCTGCCATATTGTTCTCCTGCCGTATTGAAATTTTCAATAAGCATATCAGCTGCCGGAGGCATCTCATAAAGTGCACTCTCACAATCTATCCCGTATCTTGACCATACAGCAGAATCATTCTCTGTCCATTGATCAGCCAATTTGAAATATTTGGGATGATAAATCAACCAGTATATATTCCGGTATATTGAAAACTCAGCTTCACAATATAAGCCGTGAGGAAACGATTCCAGTGAATCAGAAAGTTCAATATATTCAAGTGAAATCACAGCATCAGTGCTGTCCTTATGGCAGCGTTCGGTTATTGTCATCCAGTTCAAAGGATAAGGTTTTTTATCAGGATCTTTAATTGTACCGTGGGCTCCTGCAATATGAACATACTCGAACCGGGGAGACTCCCGCAGGGTTTCAGCAAGAGCAAATAAACTCTCAGCTGTGAACAGATAATAGCTTGAATCAGGAATAAATCTGATATTATTCATATTGCTTAATCTTCCTTCTTCCTGTTCAAGGTGCACCCTTGATATCAGGCTAACTGTTTTAATATCTTTTGGCAAAACAATTTCAGCGGGTGTAAGCACGCTGATCCTGATCTTATTATAAGGTGTACAGGAAATCATGAATCCTGTAAAAATAATAAATAAGCAAACCTGTCTTTTAACAATGTGAATATTTCTCTGCATATTCCCTGCTTTATTCCCGGTGATCAGGTTTTCATGGCACCACAAATGTTGATAACCTGACCACTGACATAACTTGAAAGCCCGGATCCAAGGAATAATACTACATTTGCTACTTCTTCAGGTGTACCACCACGTTTAAGGGGTACCTGGCTTTCCCATGCTTTTCTTACATCCTCAGGAAGCTTATTTGTCATTTCAGTGATGATAAATCCCGGTGCCACTGCATTGCATCTTACATTTCGTGATCCAAGTTCCTGTGCTATGGATTTGGTAAAACCTATGATACCGGCTTTGGATGCCGAATAATTAGCCTGACCTGCATTTCCTCCGACACCAACAACCGAACTAAGGTTTATAATCGACCCCTCCCTGTTTTTCAGCATAGTACGCTGTACTGCCTTGGTAAAATTAAAAACTGATTTAAGGTTCACAGCAATCACCCTGTCCCATTGTTCCTCTGTCATTCTCATTAACAGGTTGTCCATGGTTATGCCTGCATTGTTTACCAGCACATTGATAGTTCCAAAGTCTTTTAATATATTATCAACCACCTTGTGCGTATCTTCAAAATTACCTGCATCCGATACATATCCTTTTGCCTTTATACCATGACTGCTTAATTCTTTTTCGACAGCTTTCATATTGTCATCATAATTCAGATCAGTGAAAGCTATGTTTGCACCCTCTTTGGCAAATCTTACTGCAATGGCCTTTCCTATACCTCTTGCTGCTCCCGTTATAATAGCTGTTTTTCCTTCAAGTAATTTCATGATTTATGTTTTATTGGTTATTATCTGATTACATTTTTTTTTCATTATTTTGATACCAGTACACTGGCCATGGATTTACCTATATCAGCAGGTGATCCCACAACATAAATGCCGCACTCCTGCATTATCTTCATTTTTGCAGCTGCCGTATCGTCACTGCCCCCCACAATAGCTCCTGCATGCCCCATACGCCTTCCTTTCGGTGCCGTTCTTCCGGCAACAAAACCCACAACAGGTTTCGTGCTATGATCTTTAATCCATAAGGCAGCCTCAGCTTCCATATTCCCCCCTATTTCGCCTATTATAATGATACCCTCGGTCTGTGAGTCATCCATAAGCAGCTTAACGCAATCCAGAATAGAAGTACCGATTACCGGATCGCCGCCTATACCAATACATGTTGATTGTCCCAACCCCGTTTTCGTTACTTGGTCCACCGCTTCATAAGTAAGTGTTCCGGAACGGGATACAATACCTATTGAACCCTTCTTATGAATAAAACCGGGCATTATGCCCGCTTTTGATTCACCCGGGGTGATCACTCCGGGACAGTTCGGGCCGATAAGCCTGGATTTTTTCCGTGAAAGATATGCTTTTACTTTCACCATATCCCGTGTAGGAATACCTTCGGTAATGCAAATGATAACCATTATTCCCGCATCGGCAGCTTCCATGATGGCATCAGCTGCAAAGGGGGGCGGAACAAAAATCACGGATGTATCGGCCCCGGTTTTGTATACAGCTTCTTCAACCGTATTGAAAACCGGCCTGTTAATATGGGTTTGCCCGCCCTTACCGGGAGTAATTCCACCAACAATGTTTGTACCGTAATCAATCATTTGCTGAGCGTGAAAAGAACCTTCACTACCTGTAACGCCCTGAATAATAACTTTTGAAGATTTACCAACAAGAACGCTCATAGATCTGCTTCTTATTTTTTTATAATATTTTATATGGATGCCAAAAATAACGATTCTCCGTAATTATATTAATATTTATATATGTTTTTCTCCTGCAGCGCAACCATTATGCAGATAAATATTCGTCAGGGTAAACTTTAATAACAGGAATTATGTAATTTTGAAGCAAATCAATATTATGATTGATAATTCAACCATAGCTGCAATTTCCACTCCCCCGGGTACCGGTGCTATTGCTGTAATACGTATGTCTGGAATAAATGCGATCAGTATTTGTAATAATATTTTTCATTCATCTTCGCACAAAGACCTGACTAAACAGTCCGGTTATACAATGCACCATGGTTCGCTTATTGATAATGGAAAAACAATAGATGATGTAATAGTGGGACTGTTCAGAGCCCCTAACTCATACACGGGTGAGGATGTCGTTGAGATCAGTTGCCATGGATCGGTCTATGTGCAACAAAAAATTCTTGAACTATTGTCGGGTAATGGTGCACGACCGGCACAACCCGGAGAATTCACCATGCGTGCTTTTTTAAATGGTAAGCTTGATCTTTCACAGGCAGAGGGAGTTGCAGATTTGATAGCTTCATCGGGCAGTGCTGCACACCGTGTAGCCATCAACCAGATCAGAGGTGGTATTTCGAATGAAATCAGGGGTCTTCGCGATCAGCTGCTAAACTTTATATCCATGATCGAACTGGAACTGGATTTCAGTGAAGAAGATGTGGAGTTTGCAGACCGGGGAGAACTGAAAGTACTGGTATCTGAAATTGAGCAGTTACTTCGGAAATTAATAGATTCGTTCTCACTTGGGAATGCCATTAAAAATGGCATACCTGTGGCAATTGCCGGAAAAACCAATTCAGGAAAATCAACATTATTAAATCTGCTCCTGAAGGAAGACAAAGCCATTGTTTCTGATATTGGGGGAACAACACGTGATTTCATAGAAGATATTATCTCTGTGAACGGCATTCATTTCCGGTTTATAGATACAGCAGGTATACGTCATACATCCGATGAAATTGAAAAGCTGGGGATTGAACGTACATATCAGAAGATCAATCAGGCTGAAGTTATACTATTATTAACGGACGTTACGGATACAACCGGAAATATTACAGGATCCATCAAAGGCATTAAGGAAAAAATCAGTGATACTGATAAAAAGCTGGTTGTCATAGCAAACAAATCGGATCTTATAAACAATACACAAACCAGGATAATAAAAGACTCAATCAGCCGGTGCCTGGATGAAAATGACCGCCTGCTGTTTCTTTCTGCCAAATACGGTAATAATCTGGACAAGCTTGAAAATATCCTGGGTGAACTGATACATGCGGAAAAGCTGGAAGAAAATGATGTGCTCATTACCAATGCAAGGCATTACGAAGCCCTTTCCAGGGCACATGAATCAATCCTCCGTGTTACCGGCGGACTGGAAAACCAGGTCCCCGCGGACCTTCTTGCCATGGATATCCGTGAAGTCCTTCACTACCTGGGCGAAATCACCGGCGAGATCACCACTGATGAGATCCTCGGAAACATCTTTAAGAATTTCTGTATCGGAAAATAAACTACCTTTCTCTTTCTTTCCTTTTTATTCATTTACTGATAGTTACAAAAATTTAATTCTATTTTTTTGTTGCCCGATTATCGTTTTTTGCTTATTTTTGTTGCCCATTTGTTGCCCAAATCTCAATTTTTGTTGTCCGGACAACAAATAAATAAAAATATGGTGAGATTATGTTACATACAGATACATATAGATACAAACTGATACTCACCGATACATTTGTTAAGAATACTTAAACAGTAACAATAAATGAGCAGTAATATCCGTATTTCAATGATATGTCAGCATTGTGGTCAGGAATTTGTAGCCAAAACAACTGTTACTAAATTCTGTAGCGATAATTGCGCAAAAAGGAATTATAAAAAAAGAAAGCGCGAAGAAAAAATTCAACAGGCTCCCTCATTGGATAAACAACAATTGCAATTTAACCGATCCAGAGTGGAAGAAAAGGAATTCCTGAGTATTAGCGAAACCTGTTCTTTGATTGGAGCCAGCAGGATGACCATATACCGCCAGATTAAGAATGGAAATATAAGGGTTTCAAAGATAGGCAGACGGGTAATTATTAAACGGTCTGAAATTGATAATCTTTTGCATCATTAAAATATACACTGATGAAAGTGACGTTAAGACAAAGAGAAAAGAGTAGTAAAATAAGCCTCTATCTGGAGTTTTACCATAAAGGAAAACGTAAATATGAATATCTCAGACTTTACCTAGTACCTAAACCAAGAACGAAAGATGATAGAGACACCAACAGAAAAACCTTAAAGCTAGCTGAAAATCTTAGAGCTAAAAGGCAGTTGGAATTACAAAATGGTGTATATGGTTTTACTGACCAAGAAAAACTAAATGGTGATTTCTTAACATATTTCGAAGTCCTTGCAGAAAAGAGAGCTGACAGTAACGGTAATTATGGAAACTGGAAAAGCGCATTGAAACACCTCACAAAATTCCCAAAAGGCAATGTTAAATTCTCTGAGATTGATAATAAATGGCTGGAAGACTTAAAAAGTTATCTGATGAACGATGCCAAACTTAAAAATGGCAGTGGATTATCTAAAAATTCATGTGTTTCATATTTCAATAAAGTTAAAGCAGCTATTAAGCAGGCAGTGAAAGACGGCATTCTTACAAAAAATCCTGCACTTGAAGTTGAGGGTATCAAGGAAATGGAGACAAAACGGGAATTCCTGACACTGGATGAATTGAAAAAAGCAATTACAGAGAAATGTGATGTCCCTGTTCTTAAACAGGCATTTATTTTTAGTTGTCTTACCGGACTTCGTTTTTCCGATATTCAGAAGTTAACCTGGTCAGAAGTTCAACATTCAAAAGAAAACGGATACTATATCAGGTTCCGCCAAAAGAAGACCAATGGAGAGGAAACATTGCCCATCTCAGAGGATGCTTATAATTTATTAGGTGAAAGGCTATCAGGTGATGAAAAAGTTTTTATTGACTTGACCTATAGCGATTATAACAACCGAAAACTTAATGAATGGATGATTCGTTCCGGAGTGGACAGAAATATCACTTTTCATTGTGCCCGTCATACCTATGCAACTTTGCAATTAACACTTGGTACTGATATATACACAGTAAAAAAGCTTTTAGGACACAAAAGTCTAAGAACAACCGAAGTATATGCAAAAGTAATTGACCAGAAAAAGCGTGATGCAGCCAATGCGATTAAGCTAAGCTAACCTCTTAATTATAATATAATAAGGAATTTTCAGTTATAACACTATGCATGAGCTTGATAAAATTTTAATACGCAACCCGGCAAAATTTAATGCATTCATTCAAGGGCTCATCAAAAATAAAATTGACCCTGAAAAAGACCTGGAAAGACTTTTTATTCTTTTAATAATTTACAATTACATTCTCACCTCCCCTGTTTTGTTTGAAGCAATAAACAAGGAAAATAAAGAAGCCTTCATTAAGATTTGTTCTAAAATAAACCACTTTGCTTTACTTTATACATTTAAGAGTGGTTTGCATAAAACAACATCTGCTCAAAAAACCGAACGCTCAGGAATATCTGTGTCTCTTGACAATGAAATTAAGGATATTCATTTATTTCTTTCAAACAACAGCACTTCCAGAACATATAAAACCATAAATACGGTACTGTCACGTTCGGTATTACATCACTTTAGTGAAATTGATTCTGACGAAGATCAGGACTTTATTGAATCGTTTTTAAACGGTTTACAGGATGATAGTCCTGAACGGCTATCCTTTTCAGAAATCAGGAACCAATTATTCGAATTAATCGTTGACGAATCTGACTCTTTTAGTGAATCAATTGATAAGCAATACCTGTTTTATTATACGAATGCAATAAAATGCGATAACAGGGATTATATTTGTTTCTACAAACCGCTATTTTTGGCATTATCTGAATACCAAAAATATCTGATTGATTTACAAAAATCAGAAAATGCGTTAGAAAACGATAATTCATTCATTGCTTATCAGGAAGATTTTCGTGATAATAGTCCAGGCAGAATTACCTTTGAAGACATAACCAGGCAAAAAGAATTTAAATACCTTGAAGAGCTATTATTTGAAGATCATATAATTGATACTGCATACAACTTTATACAGAAAAGAGGCAATAAAAAGAATCTGGCAACTATTTATAAGTTCATAATAAAAGAAAGTTATTTCAGAAAAAGTAACTATAAACAACAAACCAGTTTCCAGGATTATCAGTTCAGACAATATCTTGATCATCGCTATAATGTCGATACCTCCCAACAGTTTAAGAATATTACCGATAAGGATGTAAAACTTTATTTTCAATCAAAACGTTGGAAATACGATTTAAACAAACTTATTGTTACCGACTTCTTTAAACTAAATACCCTATAAAATACCATTGCAACTCAATAATCAACTGATTATTTGATATTTAATCTCTGGTAATAATACCCTTTTACGGCTTTCCTTTTATTCTTGAACATCTTTGTCATGTCTTTGAAAATCAAAGATGACTGGCGCGCATAAGTCCATCATAACAAATAAGAAGATGTATAATGGATAATGTAATTTTGAACAAATTAGACAGCATTTCCAGAATGTTACGGGAACAAAACCTGTTAAAAAAGGAAGTGCTTACTTTCAGCGAGGCTACTGATTACCTCTCCGTTTCCAGCTCACATTTGTATAAGCTTACCAGTGGAAATATAATTCCTTTTTATAAGCCTAATAACAAAAAAATATTCTTTAAGCGCAGTGAGCTTGATGCCTGGCTGACTTCAAACAGGGTTGAACCAAATTCAGAAATTGAAGACAAAGCTAATGCCTATCTGATAAGAAAAGGTAAAGTTGATTTTTAAATCACTTAAGTTGGGATGAGAAGATTCCTGACAATAACAATTAATTAATATTCAATAATTTAAAATCTAATTAGTATGAAAACTCGCATTTTTAATGTACCCCAGGATTCTATTCTGGAATTCGCTGAAATAATCGGTGAAAATGACCTGGAAGGAATAATCATCGGAACTGAAGATGATAGTATTGCAATCGCAGTAGATTATGAACCAGAGGAACACAGCGAAGCAATATTAAGCATGATTGAACATGTAGAAAACATCGATGGAGATCCGGATGAAGATGATGACAATGACTAGAAGTTACAGAATAAGGACATACATATTGTTTTGTCCTTATTCTGCTAATATTTCAGAAGTAATTCAAATAATTAAATCCAAGGCTCATGAACTCTAATAATATAACAAATAAGAAATCTGTTGTTACAATCAAAGTGACACCGTCAGAAAAGGAGGAATTGCAAACAATGGCTGATAAAAGCAACCTGAGTTTAAGTGAATTTGTAAGATTAAAAAGTTTATCAAAAATCAACAAAGCCATAAATCAGGAGAACAGGATCAAGGAACTGGAAGATGAGTTGAACCGGGTTAAAGTTGCTCTCTCATATTACAATGAAGACGAACAGGAAACTTCAGGCATAATCCTTCCGGTAAATAACAAACAAAAAGAAATATTACTGGCTCTATTCGATAACTTCTATAAAGATGGAAAGAGCAAAGAATCCCAGATTCTCAGATACCTTGCGGAAGACTTAATTACAACCCATTACGATTTAATACCAATTCAGCTAATACAGCCCGATAAAACAACAATAGAGGCATTTAGATTCACAACCCGTCAATTATCTACTAATAAAGGTTTAGGGCCGGTTAAATTCTTTGAAGCATTCAGGGAAATTGGTTTAGAATGCTACAGATCCTACAATCAGTTAAAAGCCATTGATAAGTAAATCATTAAGTAATACCAAAGTAATACACCGTGGATACTATTAGTGAGATAAAGGAAATTGATATTAAAAAGCTGATTGAGAAAGAAACTGACTTTACTTTTTCCAATAACAATATGTTGAGTGAATGTCCCTTTTGTGGCAGTGGAACCGGAGCAAACAAGTCTCCGGCATTCAGCATCAATGTGAAAAAGAATTATTACAAGTGTTTCTCTTGCAGTTCGCAAGGGACAACAATTGACTTTATAATGAACCTTAATAATGGCTGGAAAGAACGCCATGCCATTAAATACCTTGAAGAAAATTACCTTAATATAATACCCTCTCTTCCTGAAAACATACGTTTCTCTGACACACTACAAAAAACGATTTACGCTATTGGTAAAAATCCGCTAAAGAATGCTTCAGATTACCTTCGAAACCGTAAAATTCAGTTAGATAAACTTCCTCTGGGTTCATATTTATACGATTCACATTCCAACGCAGTGGTTTTTATCGATTCAGAAAAAAGATTAATAAACCGCAGAATGATTGCACCTGTAAACGGTTCTCCAAAAGCAAAGAACCAGGGGAGCTTACAGGATAGCATCTATAATGCTTTGTTTAATCCTGAAGCTGACAAAGTTTTTATTCATGAAGGAGTAATCAATGCCCTCTCAATACCTGATTATTCTTCAATTGCCATCTTTTCAACAGAAAACAAAATCAAGAATACAAGGAGGCTTCACCCCTATCTATTGAACAAGCATGTAGTTTTGGCATTTGACAATGACCAGGCAGGAGAAAAGTGTTTTGAATATTACGAAAAACTATTGTTATCAAACCGTTTTGAGATTCAAACATTAAGAAAACTATTACTACCTGAGAAAAAAGATGTGAATGATCTACTCCAAACAGAAGAACTTGAGGCGTTTTTAAAAGACAAGAATAATTACCGGCTAATATGGGAAGATATCGTTACAAAACCGTTGCCTTCCGATAGCAAAAACAAAAGAAAGGACAACGATGAAAATTACTTCTATATTGAAAAGGGATGCTATTTCACAAAAGAAACTATAAAAGGAAAGCCCATAATAAAAAAGCTATCCAATTTTTTAATGGAATCGATATATCACCTGATGGATGGTAGTAAAGAAAGCAAAAGACTCATAAAATTCCAGCGTAATACAGGTGAAATAACCGTTCATGAGATATTAAGTTCAGAGCTAAACATGGAACGATTCAAGAAAGTAATCCGGAGTATATCCAATCGAGGGCTAACTTTCTTTGGTAACACCCAAAACTTAGACCATATCCTGACGTGGTTGTACGACCGTGAACAAAATGCTATTGCTGTCACACAACTTGGATACCAGTCTGAACATAAGGTTTATTGTTTTGCCGATGCAGTAATAACAGGTAATGATGAAATCATTTTTCCTGACAAACTGGGTATTGCATCCATTAATAACAAAAGGCTTTATCTGCCTCCTTTTGCATTTACAAACAAGGCAAATAAAGAGTTTCAGGGATTAAGAAAATTTACTTACAAAGAGGGTTATCTTGACTTTAAAACCTGGTCCGACTTAATATACAAAGCCTACGGAATCAATGGAGCTATTGGTATTACCTTTGTAATACTGGCGTTATACAGGGATTTTATACTTGAATTAACAGGTTTCTTTCCATTTCTTTTCCTGTTTGGCGACCAGGGTGCAGGTAAATCCAATTTTGTGAACTTCTTTTTATATCTGTTCGGAGAACCAAATCATGGTATATCTCTCTTAAATTCAACTGACAAAGGATTTTCAAGATCATTGACACAACGAAATAATGCATTGTACTATTTAAAAGAGTATACCAACTCTATTGATAAAAAAACTGTTGATGTGTTCAAAACCGGATATGATGGAGAACTTTATACAATGGCTCAAAAAAGCAATGATAATAAAACGACAACCCTTGAAATCAGTTCTGCCTGTATGGTTGATGGCAATGAACTTCCTACTTCAGAGGCTGCATTATTTGCCAGAATGATAGTACTCCATTTTGAGAACAATATATTTTCTGATGAAGCCACCGAATCATACAAAAAGCTGCTTAATGAAAAAGAATATGGTTTTTGTGGTATTACCCGTGAAATACTTAAATACAGAAACCTGGTTGAATCAAAATTTAAAATGACTTTTGAGAATACTTTTCATCAATTAAAGAAAGATTTATCCGATGAATCAGAAATATCTGACCGACAAATCAGGCATACTGCCTTGTTATTAAGTCCTGTGAAGCTTTTAAAGGATAAACTTACATTTCCCTTTCAATATGAAGTCTATAAAGAATCCGTTATCGGGAATGCAAAGAACCAGGACGAGCTGGCAAATGAAATAAAAGATGTTTCTATTTTTTGGAGTGCCATAGCTTATAAAATTAACGAATCATATTCAGATATCAGGGATGGCGTACACTACGTAAAAGACCCGATAAAAAAGATACTATATATAAAATTTAAGCTGCTATACCCTTATTATGCCGAATATACCAATAAAAATAAACTGCATTTTCTCGAAATAAGCTCTTTAAGGGAATTACTTACTTCTAAAGGGAATAAATCTTTTATTCCAAATACCATACAGAAAAGCAGGAAAATGAAAAGCTATACCCACAAATCGTTGGGAAGCTGCTATATGTTTAAATATGACACTTCCGATGATATGAATGGTATCTTAATCGATGGTGTTGAGTTAAATATTTAAGAGTAATACCGGCAACATACAGATGTACTAAAAGAAGATATTTAGAATATCTTTTTTTGCACCTATGCGTATCATAAAGCATTACCCGGACTACAAAGTAAACAACGTAAACTTTTTAGACTTAAAGACTTAACAAATTAATATAGAGATTAATATAGGTTTACTTTTTATTTACTTGGTTTACTTTAATGATGTTAATAAAAATAATGAATATTAATCTTTAGTATTTACTTTAAAAAATTCATAAAGTAAACATATAACACATTGATATATAACAAATAACAAGAGTAATTTACTCAGTTTACTTATTTTACTTCAAACTTTGTACTAGTACCTAGCCCGAGTTTCCGGGTTATCAATTTTCGAGGGTATAATATACTCATAAATAA
>CAZBJH010000002.1:0-12875 GCA_964492185.1 uncultured Bacteroidales bacterium
AAAATGTTTACAATATGATTAAACCATGTTTTATTTATGCATCAGGTTTATGGCAGATTAAGCATAAACTGTTTTAAACAGAATACACAATTATTATTCATTCTTATAAACCATTAGTCTGCTAAAACCAATATTGCAGTTAATATTTGTTTTTATACTCAGCCATATTAAAATCAACAACAAAAAGCTGTATCCAATTGTTACACGAATCATATAATTTTTAAAATTTATTTCATAATTCATGATCCCGTATCAGTAATCATACAAATCTTATACATCTTAAAAACATTCTTATTGAATATTTAAAATTCCGAAAGAATGCAATAAATAAGTTGATGGAATTGTTATTAGAAAAATATTGAAACCATTATATTTGACTTGTATTATCCGTACATTTTAAAGACTTATTGAATTCGATGACAAAAACAGGAATACTCTTTATCACGATATTATTATTTTTTATTGCCTGTTCGGAAAAGAATGAAAATTTTGTAGTGAAAGGCACATTAGAAAATGCAGGTAAGGAAACATTGTTCCTTGAAAGGCTCGGAACAAAAAAGACACGGGTAATTGATTCCGTTTCCCTTTCGGGAGAAGGAGATTTTAAACTTGCCGGGGTTACCGAAACACCAGGGTTTTTTGTTTTAAGGATGAATGATAGTGAGTATATAAACCTTATCATTCATCCAAAAGATCATATATCTATCACTGCCAATGCCAGGAATTTTGAAAATGATTACTATGTAAAAGGCAGTCATGATTCAAAACTGGTAAAACAGCTTATTGAAAGACATAATAATATACTTGAAAGGATCACTGACCTGAGTTATGAATATGAAACAGCTAAAAGTTCCCCTGACACTTTTATGGAGACAAAAGCACGGACTGACAGCATATACGATGATCTGGTCAGGGAATACAAAAATTACACTGTTGATTTTATTCGCTCAAATCCGCGGTCACTTGCCTCTTTAATGGCATTATATCAGCAGTTAGGTCGCAATACAGCATTATTCGACCCTATTGAAGATTTCGGTATTTTCAACTTTGTAGATTCAAATCTTACGCGGTTGTATCCTCATTCTGAATCTGTGAAAAATTTAAACCACAAAATGGTGAAAATAGCAGAACAAAAGAAATTTATTGAAAAAGAAAATGTTATGCTTGCAATGGGGACCAAAGCACCTGAAATATCGCTTCCGGACACCGGCGGAGATACTATTCTTCTGTCCGATTACAGGGGCAATATTGTATTACTTGATTTCTGGGCTTCATGGTGCAAACCCTGCAGAGAAAACAATGACCATCTGGTAAAGTTATACAATACATACCGTAACCGGCCGTTTGAGATATTTCAGGTTTCACTCGACCAGTCCGAGGAAGCCTGGGAAAAAGCCATACAGGAGGATAATCTTGACTGGATAAATGTCAGTGATCTGAAATACTGGAAATCGGTAGTCGTGCCCTTGTATAATCTTCGTACCTTGCCTGCTAATTATTTACTGGATAAAAATGGTCGTATTATAGCAAAAAATCTTTATGGAGATGAACTTGATAAAAAACTTCAGGAAACAATTAACCAATAAAGTAATCCCACATTCGCTGATCATTTTATTATTGCTTGTTTCCTGCAATAACAAAAAAAATACAGCGACCATCAGGGGTAACATCAGAAACACCGGTCATGATGTAATTTATATTGATAATGTAGATCTCTATGAAACCAGTCCACTGGATACAATCAAGATCCGTAGTAACGGAAAATTCAGGATCAGGATAAAAACCGGAGAACCCGGCTTTTATCAGCTGCGGTTACCGGATAATCATGCCGTTAATCTTCTGGTGCAGCCCGGAGAAGAAATAAGCTTTACTGCAGATGGTAAAAAATTATTATATTCAGCATCAGTATCCGGTTCTCCCGGATCACGCCAGATAATTCAACTCAATAAAAACCTGGCAAAAACAGTGCACCGGCTTGACTCGATCAGAGAGCGCTATGCCGGACTATCTGCTTCACCCGGGACAGATCACCCGCGGCATTCTCTTTCGCTGGCATACGACAGCACCTTTAACAGCCATTATAAATATTCCGTTGCTTTTGTATTGTACAATTACAATTCACTGGCAAGTATCATGGCCCTGTTCCAAAAAACCTCATCCGACGAATACGTGTTTAACAAAGTCCGTGATCTTCAATATTTTAAGATCGTTGCCGATTCATTATCAAAACTTTATCCTGATCTGCACTATGTGAAAGCCTTAAAAGAAAACTACAAGCGACTTTACGGTCAATATCAGACACAACGGATCATGAGTATGTCGAAAGATATAACTTATACAGTTCCTGATATTGCCTTACCTTCAATTACGGGAGATACAATACGACTTTCAGACCTTAAGGGAAAATATGTGTTATTAAGCTTCTGGGCCAGCTGGAATGAGAAAAGCATAAGCAACAACCTCAAAATGAAGCCCGTATATGAAAAATTCAGAAAAAAGGGTTTTGAAATATACCAGGTATCTTTTGATAAATCATATGAAAGCTGGGAAAGATCCATCCGTTACGATGAACTTCCCTGGATACACGTATGCGATACCAGTTTTCCTGCCTCCAGGATAGCTTCAACATATAATATCCGCCATTTGCCGGCTAATTTTCTGATCAGTAAAGATTACGAAGAAGTACTGGCAAAAAATATTTCTCCTGATCGGCTGCAAACCCGGTTGTCTGAATTACTTAATTAATTAAACCCACCGCTTTGACCAAAAAAAACAAGATCTACTTTATTTCGGATGTTCATCTTGGATTGCATCCCCGCGAAAAAAGTTTACAGCGCGAGCAATTACTGGTCAAATGGCTGGATGAAATAAAACCACGTGCTGCTGAAATTTACCTTCTTGGAGATATTTTCGATTTCTGGCATGAATATAAACGAGTTGTTCCGAGAGGATTTACAAGGTTTCTTGGGAAGCTGGCTGAACTGTCCGATAACGGTACCAGGGTGTTTTTTTTCACGGGAAACCATGATGTATGGGTTTATGACTATTTGCCTCGGGAAACCGGATTAACTCTTTATCGCAAACCCGTCATCAAAAACCTGAACGGATATAAGTTCTTTCTTGCACATGGCGACGGCCTTGGCCCGGGAGATAAGGCTTACAAAATTCTGAAAGGTATTTTTACGAACAGGATCCTTCAATGGCTTTTTGCCCGCCTGCATCCCAATTTTGCACTTGCCCTTGGCCTGAAGTGGTCAAAAAACAGCCGGTACGCCAAAGGAATTATTGCTGAGCCCTATAGGGGTGATGATAAGGAATACCAGGTTCTGTTTGCCCTAAATACAATTTGTAATGAACAAATTGATTTTTTTATTTTCGGACACAGGCATATTGCTTTTGATATCATGATCAGTGATAAAAGCAGAATAATCAACCTTGGCGACTGGATCAACAATTATACTTACGGCGTGCTGGATGGCAAAAATTTTGAATTACGTTCTTATTTTCCCGAAAACGAAAAAAACATCCTCAGAAAATCCATCCACCCTTATTAGCAGTCTATCCACCAGGGACAACAGGTTTCAAACCCCTTTATCAAAGAAAGCAGGTTTCCGGTCCGCTAAACCCTCCAGCGGAGACAATCCCTCACTCTGTTTATCTGGTCATGCATGTATCTACAAATGCCCGTATAATATCAAGTGCCTGTGGCATCTCTTCAATAAAACCCATATGCCCTGAATTATGTAATACTGCCATCGCTCCTGATCCGCTTAACGACACTTTTGCCCGTACATCCTGAAATGGGATATAGTTATCCTTCTGTCCCAACACCCATATGAACGGTAATTCTGATGAACGTATCAATGCCGAACGATCCGGTCTTTTTTTCATTCCTTCAAGCATGGCAACAATCCCCTGCTCATCAGTATTTCGGGCAATCCCAAGTGCATAGTCAACTTCGGCCTTCATTTTTTCGAGATTATCATCCGCAAAAGCCTTGGGTATGTTTGCCGAGAAAATAATATCTTTCTTTCCTTCCCTCACCAGGGCAATCTCACGATCACGATTTTGCCTTTTCTCTTCCGTATCGGCAAAGGGTGTTGAATGAAACAAAGAAAAACCGGCCAGCCTCTGAGGAAACATCTCAGCAAAAGCCAGTGTTACATAACCTCCCAGTGAATGCCCTATAAGAGCACACTGTTCAATTTGCAGTTCAGTAAGCAAAAAATCAATGCTTTCAGCCAGCATTTCCATGGTATGTACACCGGACAGCAGACCTGAGCCTCCATGACCGGGCAGGTCAGGCCGAATAACCCTGTGTTCCTTTCCCAGCTCTACGGCTATTTTGTCCCAGATATGCAGGGATTCCAAATAACCATGAACAAGTACAAGCGGCATACCTTCCCCGTGTTCGGCAAACTGCAATTTCCCATTTTTATAAGGTATTGATTCTATCATGATTTATACAGTTAATGATCAGTAAAAATCCATCAGAATATCCCGGACTCTTTTCTTTACGAATAAAAATTAATTTTGTTTACTATATTTACTTCATAAGCTACCCTGTTAAAGTTTATGTTCAAAATTATCATTAACATGTGTTTTTCACGCGTCAGGTTTGGGACAGGTGCATTTTAATCAACATACTCAATTAATCTGAAATGAGCAGTATTTTTAATTCTTCAATTGGCAGGAAACTCATGATGTCGATAATGGGACTTTTCCTCATCCTGTTTTTAATTGTTCATCTCGGCATTAATCTGCTGGTTTTATTTGATTCACCAAGGGCATTTAATATTGCCGCGGACTTTATGACGACAAACCTTGTTATTAAGGTGTTTGAACTTATTCTGTTCGGCTCTTTATTACTACATATTATATATGGTGTGATCCTTCAGATCCACAACTGGATTGCCCGTCCTGAAAGATATAAAAAGACCAATCATTCCCAGACTTCCTTCTTTTCAAAATATATGTTCCATACAGCAGTTATCATCTTTGTTTTTCTGTTTATACACCTTCTGGATTTTTATTTCAAATCCAAATTTTTTGAACCGCTCAATGATGTTGTTTATAATGATAAAACCTATTACGATATGGCCGGCCTTGTAATTGAAAAATTTAAGATTCCCGGATTTGTGATCGGTTATATCCTATCATTCCTTTTCCTTGGATTTCACCTGTTACATGGTTTTCAATCGGCTTTTCAGACACTTGGAATCAATCATAAAGTATATTCACCGATAATTAAAAAAACCGGTATAATATATACATGGGTGATCACGATCGGGTTTACATTCATCCCTGTTTATGTATATTTCTTTAAATAATATTCTGAAACACGATCTGATATGACGAATCTCAACTCCAAAATTCCGGAAGGACCGCTGGCTGAAAAATGGGCCATCTATAAATCAGGGCAAAAGCTGGTTAATCCTTCCAATAAAAGAAAACTCGATATTATTGTTGTGGGTACCGGACTGGCCGGTGCTTCGGCAGCAGCAAGCCTGGGGGAACTGGGATTCAATGTCAAAGCTTTTTGTTACCAGGACAGCCCGCGCCGTGCACATAGCATAGCCGCACAAGGCGGAATTAATGCCGCGAAAAACTACCAGAACGATGGTGACAGTGTTTACCGCCTGTTCTATGATACAATAAAAGGAGGGGATTACAGGTCAAGAGAAGCGAATGTATATCGTCTGGCTGAAGTAAGTAATTCCATCATTGACCAATGCGTGGCACAGGGAGTCCCCTTTGCGCGCGAATACGGCGGGTTGCTCGATAACCGCAGTTTTGGCGGCGCACAGGTATCCCGCACTTTTTATGCACGAGGGCAAACAGGTCAGCAGTTATTGCTCGGGTCCTACGGGGCACTCAGCAGGCAAATTAACAAGGGAAGCGTACAACTTTATACCAGGCATGAAATGCTGGACCTGGTATTAATTAACGGAAAAGCCAGGGGAATAATTACCCGTGACCTTGTAACGGGTGAACTGGAGCGGCACTCTGCCCATTCGGTCGTTCTTGCATCGGGAGGATATGGCAATGCCTTTTTCCTGTCCACTAATGCAATGGGATCAAACGGAAGTGCAATATGGCAGGCATATAAAAAAGGTGCATATTTTGCCAATCCGGCTTTTGTCCAGATACATCCCACATGCATACCTGCTCATGGCGATTACCAGTCGAAGTTGACACTTATGAGCGAAAGCCTGCGAAATGACGGACGAATATGGGTTCCTGCAAAAAAAGAAGATGCAAGGGCTATCCGGGAAGGAAAATTAAAGCCGGCAGATATTCCTGAAGAAGACCGTGACTATTATCTTGAAAGACGCTATCCTGCATTTGGCAATCTTACACCCAGGGATGTCGCTTCCCGTGCTGCCAAAGAAAGGTGCGACAAGGGATATGGAATTGGCACGGGATTAGCTGTTTATCTTGACTTTGCTGATGCTGTCAAACGGATGGGTAAGGATACTGTTGAACAACGATACGGCAATCTGTTTCAAATGTACCGGAAGATCACCGATGACAATCCCTACGAAACACCTATGATGATCTATCCTGCTATACATTATACCATGGGTGGATTATGGGTGGATTATGAATTAATGACCACGATACCCGGTTTGTTTTCAATAGGTGAAGCCAATTTCTCCGATCACGGTGCCAACAGGCTGGGTGCATCAGCACTGATGCAGGGTTTGGCTGACGGATATTTTATACTTCCTTATACCATTCAAAACTACCTTGCAGATGAAATTCTGACTCCCCGGATAAATACCGACAGGCCTGAATTTGAAGAAGCAGAACAAAATATAAGTGACAGAACAGAACGGCTTATGAATATTAACGGAAAACAAACCATAGACGCTGTTCATAAAAAATTTGGATTGAAACTATGGGATCTCGTCGGTATGTCAAGAAATGCCAAAGGTTTGGAACAATCATTAACAGATTTTAAAGCACTTAAGGAGGAATTCTGGGATGACATTCGCATCCCCGGAGACAGGAATGATATGAATCCCGAACTTGAGAAAGCCGGACGCGTGGCTGATTTTATCGAAACAGGCGAATTAATGGCCCTTGATGCCCTTCAACGTGAAGAATCATGCGGAGGTCATTTCAGGGAAGAATACCAGACAGAAGATGGAGAGGCATTACGGAATGACGAAGAATACATGTATGTGTCGGCATGGGAATACAAAGGAAAGGACAAATCTCCCGTCCTGCATAAGGAGAACCTGAAATATGAGAATATTAAGGTACAAACCCGGGATTATAAGTCGTGAACTGTTATCCTGATTTATAATGAATACATATCAATTATAATACATTAGATATATGGACTTTACCTTAATAATATGGAGGCAGAAAAATGCCGCTGCAAAAGGTGGTTTTGTAACATATAAGATCACAGGTATATCTCCCGAAGCCTCATTTCTGGAAATGCTCGATATCCTTAACCAGCAGCTGATCGATAAGTTTGATGTTCCTGTTTGTTTTGAACATGACTGCCGCGAGGGAATATGCGGCGCCTGCGGTCTATATATCAATGGACGTCCTCACGGGCCTGATAAAGCCGTTACCACCTGCCAGCTACACATGCGCAAATTCAAAGACGGGGATACCATTGTGATAGAACCCTGGCGGGCCCGGCCTTTTCCTGTAATTAAAGACCTGGTGGTAGACCGGAGTGCTTTTGATAAGATCATTGAAGCCGGCGGATATATCTCAATCAACACGGGTGGTGTTCCCGATGCCAATGCTATACCAATATCAAGGAAGAATTCGGATATTGCAATGGATGCTGCTGCCTGTATAGGTTGCGGAGCATGTGTTGCTGCCTGCAAAAATGCTTCGGCAATGCTGTTCGTCGCAGCCAAAGTGTCACAATTTGCCGTCTTACCTCAGGGCATGATAGAAGCAAAAGAACGTGCAAAAAAAATGGTAGCTGAAATGGATGAAATGGGATTCGGTAACTGCACAAATACCGGGGCTTGCGAAGCAGAATGCCCCAAGCAGATATCCCTGAGTCATATCGCGCGGCTTAACCGGGAATTCTACGCGTCAAAAATAGGATAGATCCGATTAAATTTTAGAATACGGGTTACCTCCATAAACCGGCCTGTCTTTAAAATATCAAAAAACCTTCCCTGAATTCCAACACAATTTTTCCCATCCCTGCCTCATCACTGCCGCAAGTCTCTTCAAACCCTCATCTCTGCCGCAAGTCTGTTCAAACCCAATCCTGCCGCAAGTCTGTTCAAACCCAATCCTGCCGCAAGTCTGTTCAAACCCAATCCTGCCGCAAGTCTGTGACTTGTGGCTTTCAGCTTTAAACTCTTTCGGCTTATCCTACCAAATAACGAATATCGATTACCTTTTAAGACCCACCCCTGCCCCTCCCGGGAGGGGATTAGCTTTTCCACAGCTTCCGGCTTCCGGCTTCCGGCTTCCGGATTTTTATTGCTTTCGGCTTTCTTATTATAAGTTTCCGGCTGACTGATCTTCAATTTCCATGATCGTTTTTGGGATGGGTTTACCCAATACACGATTTCCTTTATCAGTGACCAGGATATTATCCTCGATCCTCACTCCCCCGGCTTTCATGTATTTGTCTACAACATTATAATCAATAAAATCGGTAAATTTTTTATCTGCTCTCCATTGTTCAATTAAAGCGGGAATAAAATATATTCCCGGTTCAGCGGTGACCACATGCCCGGGTTGGAGCACCTTGCCAAACCGCAGGCTGGCCAGCCCGAACTGCCTGCCGCGACGATTTTTTTCATCATATCCCACATTATCCTCTCCAAGATTTTCCATATCATGAACATCAAGTCCCATAAGATGCCCGAGTCCGTGAGGAAAAAACAATGCATGAGCTCCTTCTGTTACCGCATCTTCGACATCACCTTTCATCAGCCCCAGTTGTTTTAACCCCCGTGCAATGACCAGGGATGCCTCCCTGTGAACAATCCTGTAACTTACGCCGGGCTGAACTGATCTTATTGCATCCAGCTGGGCATCCAGAACAATGGTATAAAGGTCTTTCTGCATATCAGTAAACACTCCGTCAACCGGAAAAGTACGTGTTATATCGGTAGCATAATGCAAAGGGCTTTCGGCTCCGGCATCAATAAGCAGCCATTGTCCTTTTTCCAATTTGTTATTATAATTATGATTGTGCAATATTTCTCCATGAACCGAACATATTACAGGATAAGCGATCATGCAATCGTGTTGCATTACTATGCCCTTCACGGCACCTGAAATCTGATACTCATAAGCTCCTTCAACGGCCATTTTCATTGCCGTAACATGCATCTCATACGTTATATTGTTCAATGCATACTCCATTTCGTCAATTTCTTCCAATGACTTTAATGAACGCTGCCCGGCCACGCGGCTTATCAACTCAAGCGAAACATTACTGTCCACTTCCTGGTATTTTAATTCAAGCAGATAAGCAATTTCTCTTTTATTTAATTCGTGATACTGAGGCAGATAATGTATTTTTACCGATTTTCCCGATAATTTACGCATATCTGTTGTCAGCCTTTCAAAAGGCTTGCTTATAAGAATTCCCACATCATTGCACATATCCTTCAGGCTTTTTTGTTCACCCATCCAGATAATATCCTCAATTCCCCTTTCGTCGCCGTAAATGATCTCTTCATCTTTGTCAATATCAATAACACCTGCCAGCCCCGGCCTGTCAATCCCAAAATAATATAAAAAGCTGCTATCCTGCCTGAAATCATACGTGTTACCAGTATAATTCATTGGGATTTCATGATTACCGGGGAAAAACAATACCCCTTCACTAAATTTTTCTTTCAGCCTTCTACGCCGTTCTTTGTAAATTGAAGCATTAAACATAATGTAATTTCTTATTGAGTTAAACCGGTATAATCGGAAAAGGTATAAAAAAAACATGATAAATAATATGCGAACATACTTGAATTTAATTAAGTAATTATTACATTCGTATTGTTCTTTTCCTAAATATACAAACATATAAATATAAAATGCCTTACCGACGTTTACCCAATACTGATGCTGCCCGCTTACGGGCATTAAGAACAGCTGTTGAAAAAGGCAAAGAAATTCCACCTTTTAAACTGGCGTTTTCCCAAATTACGCTTAATAAGGTACAGTCCTTCCTCCCGGGTTTTGAACATGCACTCTATGAAAGTAAACAGGCATATTCAAATCAAATATCAAAAAGCAGGGATTACACCACGGTCTTCAAAAAAGCACGCTTATACATATCTCATTTCATCCAGGTAGTTAATATGGCTGTTTACAGGGGCGAATTATCCGAAAATGAAAAGCATTATTTTGGCATACCCGAGGAAAGCAACAAACTGCCCCCGCTGAATTCCGAATCAGATATTATTAAATGGGGGGAAAAGATCATTCACGGGGCAGATATGAGAAGGGCGCAATCATTAAGTCCCATAACAAATCCTACAGCAGCAGTAGTAAAAGTCAGGTACGAAAAATTTCTGGAAGCTTATAAATTTCAAAAAATGCTGCATAAAAACTTTGCAAGGGCACAGGAACGTCTTACCGGTCAGAGAATACAAGCTGATGAAATTATTACGGCAATATGGAATGAGGTTGAAGAGTCTTTCGGAGATCTGACTGATAATGAAAAACGTGATAAAGCTGAAAAATACGGGGTTACCTATGTTTTCCGAAAGAATGAAAAAAAAGACCGGCCTTCATAATAATCTGCTAAAACCCAAATTAAGCGGGAACTTCTCAATTCAGATAAAACTAACCTTCCTTTTTTGATCTTTCGGAATAGTAAATCAAAAGCGTAAAAACAATAAATATAACCACACTGGTTATCAGCAGGTATGCCGAATCAGTGCTTTGGCCTGTTTCCTCAATATCTTCAGGAATTTCCTGCTTATGATAATAAAAATAATACACAATAGCGGCAAAATTATTTATAAAATGAGCAATGACAGGAATCCAAAGAGAGCGTGACCAAAATAACAAATAGCCGAAATAAACTCCCAGGAAGAACCGCGGCAAAAAGCCATAAAACTGGAAATGTATTGCACTAAAAAAGAATGCGGATAATAATATACCAATATGCGCATTCCTGGTCCAGTCAGTGAACAGGCGCTGAAAAATTCCCCTGAATACAAGTTCCTCACCAATGGCAGGTAAAACGCCGATAATTATTATATTCAATATAAAACCCGGTAAGGAAAGGTCGGAAAGGAATCTTTCCGTAATATTTTTTGCCGATTCTTCAAGTTCTTTCATACCCTCTTCAACGCCGGAAAGGAATTCCGGAAGGTCCATCCCGGCATTTATCCGGGCAAGAAAATCTATCAAGGGAACAGCAATAATAATTGATAACACGACAAATAAAACGCTTGTCAAAAGCGGCTTTTTGTTAATCATCAAATACTTCCATGAATTTTTTGAAATAAGGGCAGCAATAATAAAAGGAGGAATCAGGAACATGCCAACGGATTGTACCACCTGAAAATACCTCATAACATCAACATTCTTCGCCGGCAAATCGCCCGAATACCATATAAGCACTTCGTTAAGTGACAATCCGAATAAGGGAATGGCAAAAAGTACGGATAAAAAGTAAAAAAAAACAAAACCGCTGATAATAATAATAACGGACAATAACAATTTAACCGCTGGCGGGCTGTTATAAAAATAGGGCATTTGCATCCCGTTTGTTTTTAATACATTTGCGGCAAAAATACTTAATAATTATCAATTGTTCAGCATAGGGAACATACAGCTGGGTGACAAACCTCTTTTTCTGGCGCCAATGGAAGATATAACCGATCCTTCTTTCCGTTACATCTGCAAGAGGCTTGGCGCAAATTTTATGTATACTGAATTTATTTCATCCGACGGCTTGATCAGGAACGGCAGAAAAAGCTTACAAAAGCTTGCTATTTACGATTATGAAAGGCCCATGGGTATCCAGGTTTATGGCCACATTATCGAATCCATGACCGAAGCTGCAAAGATGGCCGGACAAGCTGATCCTGATCTGATCGATATCAATTTTGGCTGCCCGGTAAGAAAAATTGCCACACGCGGGGCAGGCGCGGGAATGTTACAAAACATCCCATTGATGATCGAAATAACCGCGGCTGTTGTAAAAGCCACCACACTGCCTGTCACGGTAAAAACCAGGCTGGGATGGGACAACGACAGCAAAAACATTGTTGAGATAGCTGAAAGATTGCAGGATACCGGCATCAAAGCGCTAACAATACACGGACGGACACGCGTGCAGCTGTACAAAGGAAAAGCCGACTGGACACTCATCGGTGAAGTTAAAAACAACCCCCGAATGCACATCCCCATAATTGGTAACGGGGATATCACAGATGCTAATTCGGCTAAAAACGCCTTTGACCGGTACGGTGTTGACGGGATCATGATCGGACGTGCTGCAGTCGGTCGTCCGTGGATATTCAAAGAGATCAGGCATTACCTTGATACGGGGGAATACATGCCCCCTTTAACCCTGCCTGAAAAAGTAAAGCTGGCACGTGAACATTTTATCCGGTCGTTAGAAACCAAAGAGGGCCCAAGAGGAATATATGAAATGCGACGTCATTTTTCCAGTTATTTTAAAGGCCTGCCCAATTTTAAAGAAATCCGGCTAAAGCTGCTCACATTGCTGGATGTGGATGAAATTCACGGATTGCTGGATCTGATTGAGGATAGGTATGGGGAATACTGAGAAAGCCCTGGGGCTTTTCATTGCACTCGATATATGGGAGTATTGTTGAATTGTTGAATTGTTGAATTGTTGAATCGTTTAATCGTTTAATCGTTTAATCGTTTAATCGTTTAAGTGTTTAATCGGA
>CAZBJH010000002.1:12975-37763 GCA_964492185.1 uncultured Bacteroidales bacterium
AATCGTTTAATCGTTTAATCGTTTAATCGTTTAATCGTTTAAGTGTTTAATCGGATAGTTGATTATTTGTTGAATTGTTAGAAGAGCTTTTAGTTGAAAGCAGGATATATTCTTAACTGCGAATGCTTGCTTCGGCTTCCGGCTTCGGGCTTCCGGCTTCGGGCTTCCGGCTTTTTATATCCCAAACTGCGTTTACAGGTTCTGTGGTTATGCAATATAAATAATATTTATTATTATTGGTATTGAATTATCAAAGCTGACCGTGATGGAAAAAGAATTTGATTTTCTGGTTATTGGCTCGGGTATCGCGGGTTCGAGTTTTGCACTGAAGGTAGCTGATTTTGGAAAAGTTGCAGTTGTAAGCAAAGACCGGTTGCAGGAGACAAACACCAGTTATGCCCAGGGGGGCATCGCTGCTGTTAGCTCAAAACCTGACACTTTTGCAAAGCATATTAAGGATACTTTGATTGCCGGAGATGGGTTGTGTAACAAGGACGTAGTGGAGATGGTGGTCAGAGAAGCCCCAAAACAGATCGATGAACTGATAAAGTGGGGGGTTCAGTTTGATACAAATACCACGGGAGAGTACGACATGGCAAAGGAAGGTGGTCATACCGAACATAGGATCCTGCATCATAAGGATAATACCGGATTCGAAATTCAACGGGTATTAAGCCGGAAAATAAAAGACCATCCGAATATTACGGTATTTGAGAATTACTTTGCTGTTGACCTCATCACTCAGCATCATTTGGGAAAGCTTGTCAGACGCAGCCATGATGATATTGAATGTTATGGCGCGTATGTTTTTGATATTGAATCAGGACATGTACATAATTTTCTTGCCAAAATCACTATTATCGCCTCAGGCGGTATAGGTAACCTTTATGCTACAACCACGAATCCGCATATTGCTACCGGTGATGGTATTGCAATGGTTTCCAGGGCAAAAGGAATTGCAGAAAATATGGAGTTCGTGCAGTTTCACCCGACATCACTTTATAATCCCGGTGAACGGCCTTCCTTTCTGATAACAGAGGCCATGCGGGGCTACGGAGCAGTATTAAAAGGAAAGAATGGCAGGGAATTCATGCAGAAGTATGATAAACGCGGATCGCTGGCACCAAGAGATATTGTTGCGCGGGCAATAGATAATGAAATGAAGATCCATGGGGAAGATCACGTTTATCTTGATTGTACTTACCTGGATCCTGAAGAATTAAGGCAGCATTTTCCCACCATATATGAAAAATGTAATTCCATAGGTATTGATATAACCAGCGATATGATCCCGGTTGTGCCTGCAGCACACTATTTATGCGGTGGGATTAAAGTTGACGGGAATGGCAAAACATGGATAAATAATCTATATGCAATTGGCGAAACATCATCAACGGGTTTGCACGGAGCAAACAGGCTGGCTTCCAATTCACTGATCGAAGCTATTGTTTATGCAGACAGGGCGGCACAGGATGCACTTCGGCATATAAAAGGAATAACTTTTAAAAAAGGTATACCTGCGTGGGATGAAAGCGGAACAAGCCATCCCGAGGAAATGGTATTGATAACTCAAAATTGCCGGGAGCTTCAGCAAATATTCAGCTATTATGTGGGTATTGTACGTTCAAACCTGAGATTAAAAAGAGCGATGGACCGGCTGGATATCATTTATCATGAAACCGAGGAACTGTATAAAAAATCACGGTTATCAGTAAAGCTCTGCGAGCTTCGTAATCTGATCAACGTGGGTTATCTTATTATCAGAATGGCTCAGCAGAGGGAAGAAAGCAGGGGGCTGCACTATAATATTGATTATCCACCGGACAGCAAAAAAAATTAATCTCTGACTATTATATGTCGAGCTATTTACACATTCGCTTTGCCACCTTGTATATGATGCACTACAGACTTTTTCAGCAGACCCGGATTAATAAATTTTAATAAATATGAAAAAAAATGGCTTTATAAAATCCAATGTTGTGAGGGCTGTTACCTTTTATGTTATCAGTACCTGCATTTTTGCCTCAGTTTTTGCAAGTATCCTGGCTATATGGAATTTTGCCGATCCGGATGTATTCTGGCGACTGATCGCAACTTTCGCGGTTATAGCTCTGGGTAGTGCTGTGTTTGCTTTTGTAAACGGGATTTTCGGGAAGAAAGAGCAAAAAGAGAGTGACTAATCAGTGTCTGTCCATAATGTCCGATATCCGCGTTGTTGCTTAAATTTGAAATCCTCGAATACTCTAGTATACTGCGGTTTAAAAATTGCGCACGCCTTGATCTCGAACATTCTGAACAAACACTATGAGTTTATTGACAGACTCTAATTAAAGAAGTTCCGAATTATCCTGACCGGTTTTTCGGGGTAACACAGGCATACTCCGGCACCTTTCAGCAGCAGCCGTATCTACTTACATTTTACCTCCTATAATTATGAAAACCAAACATTTTAATTTATTTTTGCCGCTTCGGTTCGAAAAATCACACATTCATTGAAAGAAGGATTAAATAACTATGGCACAAGAAGATACTTTCAAAAACCTGATCGCGCACTGCAAAGAATACGGATTTATTTTTCAATCGAGTGAAATATATGACGGACTTAGCGCGGTATATGATTACGGTCAGAACGGTGTTGAACTGAAAAACAACATCAGGAAATACTGGTGGGATGCCATGGTATTGCTCAATGAAAATATAGTCGGCATCGATTCGGCAATTTTTATGCATCCCAGGATATGGGAAGCTTCAGGTCATGTTGGTGCATTTAACGACCCGCTGATCGATAATAAAGACTCCAAAAAAAGGTACAGGGCTGATCAGTTGATCGAAGATCATCTCGAAAAACTGGAAAACAAGATCAGCAAAGAGATTGATAAAGCACTCTCACGTTTTGGTGACACATTTGATGAGCAAAAATTCCGGGAAACCAATCCAAGGGTACTTTCCAATCAAAAAAAGATAAATGAGATCCGCTCACGTTATATCAGTACCCTTGAAAAAGAAGATCTGGGTGAACTGAAGCAGATCATTATCGACACAGGCATTGCCTGTCCCGAGTCGGGTTCAAAAAACTGGACTGATGTACGGCAGTTTAACCTGATGTTCAGTACACAACTAGGATCATTGAGTGAAGAAACGAATAAAATATATCTCCGGCCGGAAACCGCCCAGGGCATTTTCGTCAATTTTCTTAATGTCCAGAAAACATCACGCAAGGGCATACCTTTTGGCATTGCCCAAACAGGTAAAGCTTTCAGGAATGAGATCGTAGCCCGTCAGTTTATATTAAGGATGCGTGAATTTGAGCAAATGGAAATGCAATATTTTGTCAGACCCGGGACTGAAATGGAATGGTACGGGCACTGGAAGGAAAAACGCATGAGATGGCACAAGGCTCTCGGACTCGGTGATGACAAATACCGTTTTCATGATCACGATAAGCTGGCCCACTACGCGAACGCCGCTGCAGACATTGAATTCCGTTTCCCGATGGGCTTCAGGGAAGTGGAAGGCATCCATTCCCGTACGGATTTTGACCTGGGTAATCACGAAAAATTTTCAGGCAGGAAGATCCGTTATTACGATAATGAAACCAGTAACAGCTATGTACCTTATGTAGTTGAAACATCCATAGGTCTGGACCGCATGTTCTTTACCATAATAGCCAGCGCCTATACCGAAGAAAAGGTAGAACGCGAAGGCAGTGCAAAAGAGGACCGTGTGGTTATGAAGATCCCCCCGATGCTGGCACCGGTAAAACTGGCCGTATTGCCGCTGACAAAAAAAGACGGCCTTCCCGCAAAAGCAAGAGAGATCATCGACAAACTTAAATTCGATTTTAACTGCCAGTACGAGGAAAAAGATTCTATCGGCCGCCGCTACCGCCGCCAGGATGCGATCGGGACACCCTTCTGCATTACAGTGGATCACCAGACCCTTCAGGATAATACCGTTACCATCCGATACCGGGATACCATGGAGCAGGAACGTCTGGTTGTTGACCGTCTGGAAAGCATAATGAGCGATAAGGTAAGTATGAAAAAAGTGTTGAAAGAGTTATAAAGTGGTTTTTATTATATATTCATAGGCTGAAAAGTCTTTTTGATCTTGCAAACCGAACAACAAAACAAAAGGGTACTTATCATCACTTACTACTGGCCTCCTGCAGGTGGTGGTGGTGTTCAGAGATGGCTGAAGTTTGTCAAATACCTTCCCGAATACGGCTACCATCCAGTTGTATATATTCCTGAAAATGCCGAATATCCGGTAACCGATGAAAGCCTGAACCATGAAGTGCCGGATAAGCTTGAGATTATCAGTCACCCCATATGGGAACCCTACCATTTGTTCAAAAAGATCACCGGCCGCGGCAAAACAGAAAAAGTAAATACCGGCCTGTTGTTCGATAACCGCGAGCAAAGTCCTGCTGAAAAACTATCCCTTTGGTTAAGGGGAAATTTGCTTATACCTGATCCGCGGGTATTCTGGGTCAGGCCATCCGTGAAATACCTTTCCCGTTACCTGAAAAAAAATCATATCGATGTCATTGTTACCACAGGCCCCCCGCACAGTATGCATCTGATCGGGAATAAACTTAAAAGAAAGACCGGTATCAAATGGATTGCCGATTTCAGGGATCCCTGGACCACCATCGATTACTACGAAAGTTTTAAACCCTCCCGGGTAGCACGTAATATTCAGGAAAATCTTGAAAAGAAAGTGCTTCGCGATGCCGACAGGGTTATAACGGTAAGTCCCTCCTGGGCAGAGGACCTGAATAAAATACGACAATCATGTGTTGATGTAATTACAAATGGTTTTGATGAAGACGATTTTACAAAACCTGAGAAAGAAAAAAGCAGTGATAAATTTATCATTACATATGCAGGATTTCTAAATTCATTAAGAAATCCCGCCACATTATGGGACTGCCTTGAAGAAATGTGCTCTGAAAATGAGGAGTTCGGAGAAAAACTTGAATTTCGTTTCTGCGGTACAATTGACCTGGCTGTGAAATCCTATATCTCGAAACTTAAATTTTTATCTGAAAAAGTGCGCTATTCAGGATATATTAATCATTCCGAATTAATAAAAAAATATTATTTATCAGATTGCCTCTTACTAATACTGAACCGTTCCAAAATAGCAAAAGGACATATCCCCGGTAAATTATTTGAATATATGGCATCCGGAAGTCCGGTATTAGCTTTAGGTCCTGTTGACAGCGATGTACACACAATTATTAGTGAAACCGGTACCGGAGAGATCTGCGAATGGGATGATAAAACATGCATAAAAAAGAACCTGATCGAATTAATCAGCAAATCAAAACTCAGACAAACTGAAGCCTCAAAATATTCCAGGAAGCAGTTAACAAAAAAGTTGGCTGCATTATTATAATGTTATACTATTTTACCCTTTTAAATGAAGATTATTGTTAATCTAAAAAAAATCTTAATTATCCATTTTATACAAAACTCTATTAATTACTGACTTTCCTAAAATCGGTTCGCAATTACTGTTATTAAAAGATAATAACAAATCTTAATAAAACCAGCTACTTTAACTGCTGAACCGGATAAACTGATCGAATAAAAAAAGAAAGACGTTCTTTATAAATTTTTGTGCGGTAACTCATTAATTAATTCATGTGAATATTATGGTATGGAAAAAGGTCACAAGCCTAACATTTGCAAATATTCCATTTTATCAATTACTTCCTGACTCTCTGGCCTGAAAAAAGCTATCACATTCTTCTGATTAATATGTGAGCATCGGAAAAAGACATTATAATTTTGAAAAATAATGAATGTAGGTTTTTCAATTGAAATAGCTATTTGGGTTAATCCGGTATCCCCGCCTATGTGCAAATCACTATTTTTTATATCATGGATTACCTGTTGAATTGTTGTTTTACCAAATTTATCAAGTACATTCTCAACTGCAACATTCTCCCAGTAAAAATCCCCTTCTTCTTTTGTCCCCAATAAAGTAACCTCATGCTTTTTTACAACTTGTGCGATCAGATCAGGCCAGCATGTCCACATCCTGGAAAGATTATTTATCCCTATGGGAGACATTGTAATATTCATTTTTTAAAGCTTTTAATAAGTCAGCATTTGATTTTAATTCATCCCTGTATTTATCAAAAGAAACAGGATAATTAAATATTTGTTCCCATTTCCCTCCTGTATGTCCGATTCGATGCTTGAACTCATGTTTTAGTATTAGCTTTATCTGCTTTTTTCTTTGATTTAAAAAATTACATATAACAACAGAATCATCATTATCCGGAATGTGATCATAATCACAAATTTCAGCATGTTTATACAATGTTTCTATTAGATGTTGTTGTGCTTTTGTTGAAATCACACAAACTGGTCTTTTAAACTCATTGATTAAATCCCTCATATTTGCAACATTCCCTATTCCAGTATCACAGAAAATAACCGGACTTGATGGATAAACATTATTAAATTCTGAATTCCATGATAATTTAAACCGGGCATGAATCAGTATCCTGTCTCTGTTTATTCTTTCAAGTATATTCATGATTGTTCAATTATTCTATCATGATTATAATTAAGCATGTTGTTCACTCCGTCAAACATTTTTGGTTCATATTCTATCTCCAAATATTTACAGATCTCTTTTAATGTTTCAACTGTTGAAGATGTTAATGTATTATAATCAATGGTTAACCCGGGAATTTTATTTAATAATTCCTGCCCTTCATAAAAGTGCTTTTCAGCCTTTCTATTAGATACCCCAGTTCTCTTAACTATGCTTTGAATATTTGCTTCTTTTGATCTGTATATTTTTATTATTTTACAATTCTCTTTTAAAAGGTCCTGAATATTAAACCTTGCCGAAGGGCTTAATACAATATTAATTCCAATCGCTTTCAATATTCTTTTTGTTTTTATATATAAAAGCGATTTAATCCTCGTCGTCTTTTTTTTCCATCTAATATCAGATGGAACACAAAGTTTATTTCCCTGATATTTTTTACCAATCAACTTATTTTGATCGCCCGTAACAGATTGTGATAACATGTTAATATCAGAATGTGCACCTAATAAAGCAGCAAGTAATGTAGTTCCTGATCTTTGTACTCCAAATATATAAAGCTTAATCATTAGAATTTTATTGTATTTACTGTTCTTATCTTTTTATAATCATTACAGAATATTTATTATCCTATTGTCTGTCCATAAAGTCCCATTTGCCGCGTTACGCTTGTCCGAAAATTGCTCATTTACGACAAGTAAACTCCGCGTTTCCGGACCGCGCGAGTCTTGCAAATGGAACTTTCTGAACAGACACATGACCAGTTAAACATTTTGACAACTTTTATAGACGGACACTATCTAATGATAAATATTACCTTATGAATCCTTAATTCTAATCCATATAACTCAAATATGTTTTCACAGGGTCAAAGATATTAATTTTTGTATGTATCAAGGGCATAATATGAAAGCTTATGTGGCCGGAAACATAGACAGTGGACTAATAATCTTTATTAATTGTAATCTGTATCGAAACAGATTTTATTATTTAAGCCCTAAATTTTGTGTTACTATTCTTTTCCAGTTTTTCGGATTTTTATAGCTTTTCCATATTTTCTTCAATGTTTTAATTTCTATCTCTTCATAAAAATTAAATGCATATAGTATAAATGGGAAACCAATAAAAAGCATAATTTTTATACTCAGACGAAGCCATACATTCCATCCGGATATTATAAGTCCCGTAATAACAAAAAAAACAAGCATCAGGATCATTACAGCAATCTTTTTCCACTCATAAGGAATAAAATACATTTTTTGCGAAGCAACAGAAATAGCAAGGAAGAAAAAAATATGAGATATAAGTGTTGCGAGACCAGCTCCATATATATCCCAAACCGGAATAAACACCAAATTCAACCCGATATTAATAACACTTGTTAAAAAGATCAGCAGTCCCATAACAGAAGTCCGCTTTGTGATAATCAAGCCAATGGTTGCATTATGTTTGAGCAAATCAAAAAGCAAAGCAAAGGAAATTAGCGGAATAACACCATTTGCATTCCAGTATGCTTTTGCGCCAGTAATAACTTTAATTAGCTCAAGAGAAAAAAGAGAAAGTCCTAATAACGTAATCGCAAAAACAAATCCTGAATAAGTCATGCTCTTTGAATAAAACCGTTTATTACCAGGTTCTGTCATTTTCTTCATCCGAAGTGGGGTCAGTGCAGAGATGATAGATGTAGTAATAACAATTTTCAGGGTATTGGCAATACGAAAACCCAGTGAATATATGCCGGTATTTTCCAGGCCAGACATTGAATTTAACATATAACGGTCTGTTACCGACATAATGACAGTTGAAACAGTTGCCAGCATCAATGGAAAACCATACGAAAGCATTTGTAAAAGAATGTTTTTTTGAAAATGTATGCTAATATTTTTGAATACATATGGAAGAAGGAGTAATAAAGTAAAACAATCACCTATTACATAAGCTTCCCATATTGCTTCCAGACCTCTGTCCTTTAATAAAATCCCCCATAAAATCAATCCTAATTTAAGTGTAAAATTTGAAACCTGAACAAATGTAAACAATCCTGATCTTGATTGAATTTTTGCCAGGGTTAATACATGCTGACTGATAATCTGTAATCCTGCACTGCAAATAGTTAATTTTAAAAGGTAGCTATATGTTGTTTTACTAAATATTAACCGGGAAAAAATATCAGCATTTTGAGTTAAAAGAAAAATAACAGGAATAAGAGTAATGATAAGGAAAACCAGAGTGGTAAAAAAAATGCTTTTCTGGTTGTTAATATACTTCTTATCCCAATACCATCTTTTCAGGCTGTTTGCCATAGACATGGAAAGCAAGCCTACAAGTAAATGAACAGTAGCCTCCAGCACGGCCAAAACTCCATAATCAGCTTTACTCAGGTATTCCGGATCTGTATATATAGGAATAAGTATAAGCCCTATTGCTTTTGTGGCAATATTGCCCAAAGCATATATGGTTGAATTTTTCGATGTGCTTTTAATATCCTGGAGCATATTATTATACTATCTGAAATAAACAAATAATATTATTGTAATACATGATCTTTTCTACATGTATAAATATCGAACTATTGTTAGAAAAAAAAATGTTTAATTAATCCAAAGATGACAGGTATTACATTTATTACATAATAAATTGACAAATGTACTATATGAAAATATATGTCTTATAAAAAAACCCTGATTTTTATGAAGTATTTTCAGGCAAAAAAACTCCAAATATACCCTGTTATAACCAGCACTAAATCTTGTGTTATACAGTACCTATAGATTACTGAGAAAATCTAAATGCATTGTAATTAGAGATTTTCTATAAAGTCATAGTGTTTGTTCAGAATGTTCGAGATCAAGACGTGAACATTTTAAACCGCGGTATACTAAAGTATTTGATGATTTAAAATGTGAGCAGCAACGCGGATATCGGACATTTATGGAGAGGCACTAATTAATATTTCTTCAATTTTAACTTTTTATTAGCATACGAAGTAGATTGGAAAGGCAATATTCACAAAATCACTTATTAGTTTTTAAAAATTATTAATCTAAAATAGGTAAATCAATTCTTATAATATTTCTCTCCTCTGTATGCAAACTATGAAAAATTGAAAACTAAATCGAAATATTTAGGTTGTCATGGAAAAGATATTTAATTTGGCTCAAAAATATATCGTCGTGGCAAACGGGTTACTTAATTGCGAAATTTTTAGTACTATGAAAAAAGAATGGATGAATCCGGAAAATCTGAATTTTAAAAATGATTATGAAAAAGCAATGTATTATAAGCATTTCAAAGCATATACATTTGTTTATGATATAATTAATGGGAAAAGAGTATTAGAATTAGGATGTGGTGCCGGATATGGAATTAATCATCTTGCTCAAAAAGCAGAAAAAATAGTTACAGTGGACATTGATATTGACTCGATCAACTATGCAAGAAAAAATACAAATGCAAAAAATATTGAATTTATACATCAGGATATTTTGGATGGGTTGAATTTTGAAAATGAAAGCTTTGATATTATTATTTCATTTCAGGTCTTTGAGCATTTTACACGCAAGGACCTTCCAATTTATTTACAGGAGATCTCCAGGCTCCTGAAACCAAACGGAACAGTTTACCTCACCACCCCAAACAGGGAGATCAGGTTATATCCCTTTCAAAAGCCACTTAATAAATATCATCCGGTTGAATATTCCTATAAATCATTGAAAAAAGTATTATGTCATTATTTTCGGGAATGCAAAATACTAGCTTTACGCTCTGATCCGGTAATTGAAGAATTATTTAATAAAAGGAAAAAAATGAAAATTCATTATGTATATATTTTAAAGCCGATACGGGGCGTTGTATTATCCATATCTAAAGCATTAAAATTGAAATTTCTCGTAAACTACTTAAACAGACGGTCACGTTATATTATTCCTCATCACGATTTAAATATTGGGGATATCACTTATGAAAATTTTTGGTATGAAAAAAAAGAATATCACAAAGGCATTGATTTTATGGCTATATGCAAGAAGTAATAATTCAAAACACAGTACTAACTTGTCGTCCTTAAAAGTCGGGCTCAAATATAGAAATGAATTTCATTGCCATTCATCATGATAAGAAAAGTATACTGAATAATATTGCTGCAAAATACTTTCCCCTTTCTCATTAATGGTATAATCCATTACTCGCCCTTATCTCTTAACTCATTCTTTTTAACTTTTCCGGAACTGGTTTTTGGAAGGTGATCGATAAAAACAAAATAACGTGGTACTTTATATAATTCCAGTCGGTCTCTTAAAAACCCGGCTAATTCCTCTAATACTGGTTTCTTTTTTTTATCATTAAGAACGATAAATGCTTTTATTGTATCTCCGGTCAGTGCATTTTCCTCATGGGATCCAACACATGCACATTCCTTTATTCCCGGATATGTGCAAATTACATTTTCAATTTCAAGCGGGGCGACTTTTTTCCCTCCTACATTGATGATATCATCATTTCTGCCACTGAAAAAAACGTATCCTTCATTATCGATATAACCCAAATCCCCGGTTTTAAACCACCCATCCAGATCCTTTTCTTTTGTCAATTCAGGATTATTCCAATATCCGGGGGTTTTAATGTCTCCCGCTACCACGATCTCTCCAATCTCACCTGCAGCACACACCTCTCCGTAATCATTTACTATCCTCACTTTAACATTCGGACTGGCCTTACCAAGAGCATTGATTTTTTCTCCTGCAAGATGAAATTCAGTGAAAATATTAGCCGCCACCTCGGTAAGACCATAATGCATGCAGATCCTGGTATGAGGCAAATTGGCCACCAGTTCTTTTTTTTCTTCCGTTCCTAAAGGTGAACTTCCGAATTCCATATATTTCAAATGCCTGAAATAATCAACATATTTCTGCTTCATAAGCTTCCTTATCACCGAAAAGCCGGCCGGAACCATACAAATTCCGGTGGCATGGTATTTTTCAATTGCACGAAAAATAAGACCGGGAAATAAAAACCCATCTATTAAGATTAGGGTGGCCCCCAAATATAAATTTGTCCGTAATCGTCGCAAACCAAAGGCATGGTGTAAAGGAAGAGGTATTATTTCGGTATCCGAATGATCATTACCGATAAAAATATTTGTGTTCACTGCACCGGCCAGGATATTCAAGTGAGATAACATAACTCCTTTTGAAATACCCGTAGTACCGGTTGTAAATAATAAATCAGCAATATCATCCGAATCAGGAAAACTGTAATCATTAAGAAGATCATTGCTCAATACCGACTCGTTCAATGAATGTATCTTATATCCTGTCTCAATTTTCCTGTTCATTATTACTATTCCGGGTTCTACCTGCTCTATGATATCCCTGACCCTGGTATCCGGTAATTTATTATCAAACGGAACCGCGATAGCACCTGTTAAATGACAGGCAAGATAAACATAGACGAATAAAGGATTTTTTTCGGCCATGAACACTACACGGTCTCCTTTTTCTATTCCTTGTGATTTTAAAAAGACAGCTGTTTTTCTTATGCTTTTTATTAAAAATCCATAGGAGATTTCTTCGTCCCGGAAAACAATCGCTGTTTTTCCGGGTGTTTTCTCCGCGTTGATAAAAACTCCTTTAATTATTGAATCGTATACCATTATCGCGGATGAATATCTTTTGAGGCCAATAAGACTTTAATATCCCCGATCGTTCTAATATTCTGAATTTCTTCGGGTGTTATTTCAATATCATATTCTTCTTCGATAGCAGTAATAATATTAACATGCCCCAATGAATCCCACGAATCAATGTCTGCCGGACCTGTTTCATCATTCATTATCTGGTGTTCATCAATAAGAAGCGTTTCTCTTATTATTTTTTCAATCTCCATATAAACATAGTTTATCATTTCTTATTCCTTGGAAGAACTTTTCTTCCCAATGCCTGAAAACCATCCGGTATATCGTGTGAAACAACAGCCCCGGCTGAAATAAAAACATCATTACCGATCGATAATTTGTTGAGAACGGTTGCATTAGGGCTGATCCAGACCCTGTCGCCCACCGTTGTGGAACCGGCAATTGTGGAACAACCTGTTATCAGACAATCCTTCCCTATTTTAACATTATGGGAAATATGGACCGACTTGGAAACTTTTGTTCCTTTTCCGATAATGGTATTATCAAGGGTTCCCCTGTCAATGGTAGTGCCCGCCCCTATTTCAACATCATCATGAATTTCAAGACCCCCAATATGCGTAACCCGTTCCCATTCATCTTTTTCATTTTGAGCAAAACCGAAACCTTCTGCTCCCAATATCACCCCGGCTTCTATTACAACATTATTACCGACAGTCGTACCATCATATAAAAAACAATTGCCATGAATGATAACATCCTCACCAACTGTACACATACCGATAAAACAATTGGGGCCGATGAAAGCGCTTCCGGCGATACAGGCATCCGGATGCACAGTGGTCGTGGTATGTATTCCGGGATCGGAGCGACCGTCATATATCGTCTTCATTAAACGGGATAAGGTCAGTTTCGGGTTATCAACCAATATAAATCCTTTTTCTTTTAATAACCGGGAAGTACGATTAATTGAATGATCACATATAATTAAACGGCCCGCTGTCTTTTCAATTAATTGTTGTTTATCCTCCCGCTTCGGATGACACCAGACAATCGAATGTTCATTAGCATCTGATATGCTTCTGATATTATCAAGATAATCTATTGACGAATTCCCCTGGAATTCATAATCCGTATGTATCCGGTCCAGAATTTCTTGTACACTATGCTTTTTCATATAATATCACTTTGATTAAATAATCCACCTGATCACTTCAAACGCTTCTGCATATTCGGCCTTCACCATCACCCCCCGTGTCTTTGCCAGGCTGAAAATAAAATCTTCGGAAGAATAATACCTCATTTTCTGTGAATTATAAGCATCAAGAGCATATATTTTACTTCTCAAATGTTTTCCCTTAAGTTGAATAAAGCATTGATTATGGAAGTTCATGTTGTTCCATGGAACCTCATAACCAAGAATTGACGTATCTTTAAATGCCCTGAGTCCTTCCATGGCAACAGTACTGTGATCCTGGTGCAAATCCTGAAGGACAGGCATAAACACCAGATCCGGGTCAATATCACTTTTTATCCGTACCAGCTCTTCAAGAATATCCTGTCGTACATAATTTAATTTACGAACAGTAAATCCATAAATAATAAGATTTTCACGAGGTATTCCCAGACGCTTTGTTGCCTCCTTTACCTCAATTTCCAAAATATTCTCCGGCATCCCCTTGGGAACCGATTCTTTGGCTGTTGAAAAAGCAATATAATATACATTATATTTTTCTTCCAGAAATTTAGCAATACTGCCGCCACAACCAAACTCCCCGTCATCGGTATGAGGTGCCAGAACAAGAATATTATTCGTTTTTTTAGAATTTATCATATGCATTAATTAAGTCATTAACGGTTTTTTCCCATACAAATTTATCTTTTACTTTTTTACAATTTTCAGCAAATTCGGTTTCAAGTTCAGGATGTTTATAAATATACTTTACCTTTTCTGCAAAATCCCCGGGATCTCCATCAGATATTGATAAGCCCAGGTTATATTTTTCAACCATTGTACGTACCATCCTGCCCTGCCCGACAATTAAAGGCTTATTCGAAATAATATACTGGTAAACTTTAGTTGCTATCGTATTATTTTGTTCGTCCCGTACCACCCTGGAGATATTAACACAAACATTACTGGCCTCAAGGTATAATGGCAATTCCTCTATAGGCATAAACCCCACATAATCAACAAATTGGTCTACTTTTAATTGTTTTGCCAGTTTTACCGGATCAAAATTTTTCATCATCATACCTGCAATAACAAATTTAATATTCGGAATTTCCTTTGACAAATTTACCAGGGCTTTTATTACTATATCAAGGCTTCTTAATACATCAATGGTTCCGGCATAAAAAATAACAAAGTTGTCTTTATATCTATTGAGAACAGTATTATCATCCGGCTTTCGTTTGAGAAAATCTTCCGAGGGTGTATTAGGTGTGACAATTATCTTATCAGGCATGATGCCTGTTTCTTTAATATATAATTGCCTGAGCGGTTCTTCAACAGTAATTACAAGATCAGCTTTATGCAGGTATTTCCTTTCATAATTTTTCCAGTCAGACAACCAGTTAACTACCCTTCCAATACCCCTGTTCAAATGGGCTGTATGAACGATCCAGTTACTGTAATATTCATGCTGATCGCAAATAAGCTTCGCCCCTGATCTCTTTTTAAAATAATAACCGGTTTTTGACAAGGGCAGATCATGCACATGAATAGCATCAAAAGGAAATTCCCTTTGTATAGATTTAATATATTTTTTCCAGTACCTGAAATACAATGGAATGATCAAACAGGCAGCACTTAATTTGAACATTAAGTTTGATATAGGCCTGCGGTATATCGTATATCCATCATTTCGTTCCACTCCCGGACCATTAATGAATGTGTAAGTTGCTATGGCCACTTCATGGCCCGCTTCCATCAGTGAACTGATTTCCTTTTCAACGCGACTGTCAGGGGGAAATTCCCGTTCCAGTATCATTAATATCCTCATAATTCTGTTTAAAATTTGATTCAAAGATGAATTATTTTTTTTAATATCGCTTAATTTTTAGCTTTCTTTACATATACACGAAAAAAAATAGTTATGACCCGACTAAAATCATATGTGCTACCGGCATTCGTTGCTGTGATCAGTTTTATTATCCTCTCTCTTATATACATGTATCCGTCACTGGAAGGAAAAAGGCTTCAGCAAACCGATATGGTCCAGCACAGGGGTATGGCTAAAGAGCTTGATGATTTCCGTGAAAAAACAGGTGAAGAAACTCTCTGGACCAACAGTATTTTCGGAGGTATGCCAGCTTATTTAATATCCACAAGATTTACTGCTAATGTTACAAAACATGTTCATAAAATTTTAACACTGAATAACTGGCGGCCTGTATGTTTTATATTCATGTATCTTTTCGGATTTTACATAGCCCTTTTGTGCTTCAGGGTAAATAAATGGCTTGCCATAGCCGGGGCGGTTGCCTATGGGTTTTCAACTTATTTTATAACCTTTATTGGCGCAGGTCACATTTCCAAGGTGTTTGCCATAGGATATATGCCCCCTATAATCGGGGGTGTCCATCTTACCTTTCGTGGCAAATACTGGCAGGGTGGTGTAATAACCGGGTTATTCCTTGCATTGCAATTACGGATCAACCATGTGCAGATAACCTATTATACATTGATGATCGTTGTAATATACGGTGTCATTGAGCTGGTATATGCAATCCGTGAAAAAAGACTTCCTCAATTTATCAAACAATTCAGCATCCTTTTCCTTTTTGCCTTACTGGCCCTGGGCAGCAACCTGGCAAACTTATGGACAACCTATGAATACGGTAAATTTTCAATCCGGGGCAAATCAGAACTCACAACTGATCAGGATAACCGTACAACGGGCCTCGACAGGGATTATGTTACACAATACAGTTACGGGATAGGGGAAACATTTATCCTGCTGATACCAAATTTCAAAGGCGGGTCTTCAATTAGTGAATTACCGCAAAAATCGGAAACATTTGACCTTTTAAAAAAAATTCAGGGCCCGGCTGCAGCAAGAAAAGCCATCAAATCAATGCCCATGTATTGGGGCAGTCAGCCCTTCACTTCAGGCCCGTCATATATAGGCGCAAGCGTGATTTTCCTCTTTGTGCTGGGGTTGTTTCTTATTAAAGGCAGGATCAGGTGGTGGATCATAGTTACCACGATACTATCCATTGTCCTGGCATGGGGGGATAACTTTGCTGTTGTAACCAATTTTTTCCTGGATTACGTTCCGGGTTATAATAAATTCAGGGCAGTTGCCACAACTATAATAATGGCCGCTTTCACAATTCCTCTTATGGGGATACTCGCGATTGATTCAATTCTAATAAAATCATTCAGCAAAAAAGAACTCACTAAATATATTACCAGTTCATTCTATATTACAGGGGGAATATGTTTGTTTTTTATTCTCACCGCGGGTGCGCTTTTTGATTTCTCTTCAACATCAGATCAACGTTATTTGGCCCAGGGGGCTGATGAATTTGTCGAAGCGCTGAGAAGCGACCGCCTGATGTTGTTACGACAGGATGCATTCCGTTCCATTATTTTTATTTTGCTTACAGCAGGTATACTATATCTTTTTGTTAATCAAAAAATTTCAACAAAATATTTTATCCCGGGACTTGCACTTGTCATTCTTATCGATATATGGGCAATTGACAAACGATATCTTAATAACGACGATTTTGTAACAAAACGTCAGCACAGGAATACTTTCACACGATCAAAAGCCGACCAGTATATCCTTCAGGATACGGATCCGAATTACCGTGTATTAAATTTATCCCTTTCTCCTTTCCAGGATGCGACAACCTCATACTATCACAAATCCATCGGAGGATACCATGGTGCAAAAATGAGGCGTTACCAGGAACTGATCGACCATGAAATACAGCAGGAAATGCAGATGATCATTGCTGCATTAAGAAAGGGTGATTTTGCACTTGTCGACAGAGTATTACAAAAAACAAATACACTCAACATGCTCAACACCCGTTACATCATTTATAATCCTGAAGCTCCGCCCATTCATAATAAATATGCATCAGGCAATGCCTGGTTTGTTAATAAGATCCAATGGGCAGAAAATGCTGACCGGGAGATTGAAGCCCTGAACACACTCAGGCCCTCCTCCGAAGCTGTTGTCGATAAAAGATTTTCGGAAACAATCCATTCTGCTTCCTTTTCTAAGGATACAACATTAACTATTCAACTGGAAAAGTATGAACCAAACAATCTTGTTTATTCTTCATCTTCTGATGCTGAACAAGCAGCAATTTTTTCCGAGATCTATTACCCAAAAGGCTGGAAAGCTACTATTGACGGGGAACCTGCTGAAATATTCAGGACTAATTACATTCTAAGGGGACTAATTGTGCCTCCCGGGAAACATACTATTGAATTTCGGTTTGAACCCCTGTCATATTACCTGGGAAGTAAAATCTCACTTGCTTCATCAATTCTTTTAATTATAATTTTCATTGGCATTAGTTATATCGAAGTAAGAAAATTACTTACAGACCGGGAATTAAAATCCTGATTACGGCGGGGTTCCATCCCGCCCTCACATATAATTTCGCAGATCTTTAATACCGCTCCAGCCACCTGTATCTTCTCACCGAGCTGCCGAATTTGATGGCGATGTTGATCTCATGCGAACCATACGTGAGTTTTGAAATACCGTTAAAACCGTAATCAAAAGAATACCCGAAATAGAGATTCCTGTATTTTAATCCAAGTAAAGCTATCAGTTCACCTGTTGTGCGAACAGATAAACCCGCCCAGTATTCTTTTTTATAGATCATCCTCGTACTTATATCGGCCTGAAATCCCAGGTTTTCATTCAGCAAAATTACAAAAGAAGGCTCTGTTTCCCATGATGATCTTCCCGGAAAAGCATAACGGTAAGAACCCAGGATATAATAGTGACGAAGCACTTGTACATCCTGCTGGTTAACACTTATCTCACCTATCTTAAACCGTGACTGGAACAATTGTGAAACAACAAGCCCTGCATGATAGTTATTGCCCTGAATATTAAACCCTGCACTGGCATCGGGGATAATTGCCGATTTACCGATATAGGGCTGCAACGGATCATCCGGATCCCGGAATTCAGCATTATCATCAATTTTAAACTGAAAGGCACTTGCTGTCAATCCGAATGAGATCTGATTATTATAGTTATTGATAAATATATGATAGGCATAAGAAAATTGTAAACCGGTACGATTAATAGCCCCGTTCTGATCATTGAAAACATTTACACCAACCCCCACTCTTCCTTTTGTGCCTTTGGATATCGATCCGCCCCGGATGGCAAAACGCTTTTTCAGTATCCTGGCCTGTGCACTAAAAGAATAAGTTTCAGGAGGATTTTTAAAGCCTATCCATTGTTTTCTTCCTGTCAGATTTAATGAAGTTCGCCCATCCACTCCTGCCACAGCAGGATTCAACAAAAACTCATTCATCATATACTGGCTGTAAATGGGTAATTGTTGTGCAGATAAACTTCCTGATAGGGTTATGAAAATTAGTATTATACAGGTTCTAAACATCTATAGTTGATTACCTCATAATCTTATATCATTAATTAGTGTCTGTCCATAAAGTCCCATTTGCCGCGTTACGCTTGTCCGAAAATTGCTCATTTACGACAAGTAAACTCCGCGTTTCCGGACCGCGCGAGCCTTGCAAATGGAACCTTCTGAACAGACACATGTATGTATAAACATTTTAACTACTTTATAGACGGACTCTAATTAAATGAAATGAGCAATATTACTATATCGCAATATGGCTAAAAAAAAAGAAACAAACATGTATACGGCATGATTTGTAAAATGTTTATTCTTTACCCGTTACATGTATTATTTCCTGGCAAATTTACCTTAATATGGTCACATTGCCCATTTCCTGTCTTCCTGATCCGTCATTCAGATAAATGACATAATGATAAGAATCAACCGGTAGTTCATTCCCCCTGTTATCATTTCCGTCCCATGGGTTGGGATAACCTTTATCAGAAAGGTACACAAGCTTTCCCCAACGGTTATAAACCTGCACTACCAGTTCAGGATACAATTCCTTTATCGTAACCTGAGGCAGCGCCGGATGATTGATAATCCAGGTATCGTTGTACTGGTCATTATTCGGGGAAAAAGCGGAAGGTATTTTCAAGCAGGTCCGGCGGTCACTTTTAACCGGTATCGAATTTTTGATCGAACAATTGTTTGCATCAATAACCTCAACAGTATAATTTCCCTCCATTAATTCATTAAGAACAGGAGTATTAATACCTGGAAATCCATCCCAGGAAAAATTGTAACAAGGTGTTCCGCCTGTGACTTCCAGAATAACTGATCCGTTCCTTACATCAGGACACGCGGGTTTTATTACTTCATATTCGATATGCAGAGGGTCGGGTTGTTCAATAACAGCCCCTGTGTCAAACACACAATTATTATAATCCTCAACATACAGAGTATAATTACTTGCGCCAAGTCCTTCAGCAATACTGCCTTCAATAGGTGAGCCATCTATCAGATAATTATAGGGAGGTGTTCCTCCCGAACCGTACATAACTATTGCACCGTCTTTATAATCATAACACGAAACATGTTCAACAATAAAACCCATAACAGTCTGCTCAGGTTGTTCAATATCAATACTTTCGGTTCCTGAACAACTATTATCATCTGTTACCGTTAATGTATATTCTCCTGCAGGTATTTCTTCCAGTTCACTGCTTTCTGATCCGGTATTCCAAATGTACGAATATGGTTCTGTCCCGTTTGATACAATAGCCTCTATAACGCCGTCATTATATCCAAAGCAAGATATCTCCCGAACAATCGAAAATGATATATCCAATGGCTGATCCTGATCAATAATCGCGGAATCTATTTTGATGCAATTATTATCATCCGTTACCGTAACCCGGAATGTTCCTTTAACAAGGCTGGATATGCTATCCGATGTAACCCCGTTTGACCACAGGTAATTATATTCATTGCCAGTCAATACCCCTCCTGTTACATCTATAACAGCCCTGCCCGGTATATCCCCCTGGCAGGAAATTTCCCAGGTCGTAACACCAGTAATAATCTCTTCAGGATCCTCAAGAACAAAATCATAATTTCTAATGCAATTATTGGCATCGGATAATATAAGATTATATGTTCCTGCAGACAGGCCTGTAAGGGAACTGCCATTTTCTGCGAATTCATTACCCTCATTGCTTGTCCATTCGAATGAAAAATCACCCGTGCCTCCACGCGGAGTTATATGTATCTCCCCGTTGCTTCCTTCAAAACAGGATATTTCATAATCTTTGTAATCACTTAAAACAGATGAAATATATATTGAATCAGGTTCGGTCAATGTAAGACTGGTATCAATTGTGCAGTTAACGCCATCGGTGACTGTTACACTGTAATCCCCGGCAGGGATCCCAATGAGATCTTCGGTGGTACTGTTATCTGACCACAAATAGGTATACGGGCCCACGGCCACATCTCCGCCGGTTACTGAAAGGTCAATTGCAGCATCATGATCGCCATAACACCATACATTATGATCACCCCGCTCAGTGACAGTATATTCAAGCTCCAGTTTCCCGGGCTGTACCAGATCAAAGCTGTCTTTCGTAAAGCAGCCGAAAGGATCTGTGATCTCAACAAAATAACTCCCTGCAGGAATATTCACCTGATCTTTGCTCCCGGCTCCAATTAATTTTCCTCCCTCTGTTTGCCAGTCAAATATATAATCACCATGCCCGCCTGCAATTTCATCAAGATAAATTGCACCGTTTTCCAATCCATAACATGCTACATTATATCCTCCCGGGTAAACGGAAACAGAATCCTCAATAATCCCAACAGGATCAGGTTGGGTTAAAGTGGCTGATTCTGAGGCATGACAACCTCTGTTATCCACAACAGTAACTTCATAATACCCGGCTTTAATATTATACAATGTATCAGGGTAATTAATATTTGAATAAGTAGTGTCAAAACCGTTCGGCCCCGTCCAGTGATATTCTACAGAGTCCGTGGGGTCAACATTAGTAATGATATAACCATTGCTTTCACCATGACAACGAATATTGTAATCTCCATATTCCGATGGGAATGTTCCGAAGTTAGGCGGTTTATATTCATTTATCCTGTAACCGGTTTCCGTATTGCATAAATTTGTGTCTTCAACATATACCATATAATACCCGAACTGAACGCCGAGTAATGTATCTGCATAAATTGTATCCTCCAGACTATATAACTCCGGGTGTGAATGCCACATTGGATTATAATCCGGCGTACCGCCGTCAATACATACTGCCAGTGTTCCGTCCCCTCCATCGCAGCTAAGACTGTCCACAAGCTTAATAGAAGCAGTCAGCAAGTCAGGCTCGGTTAATGTAAATGATGCCGTTGCATGACAATTAAAATGATCGGTAACAGTAACCTGGTAATCTCCGGCATATAACTGACTGATATCTTTTGTTACCGAATCATTATCCCACGAATAGTTAAAGTCGTATGCATCATAATGATTAAAGCCGGAAATACCACCAGTTGGCAGGAGGTATATTTCCCCGTTATTTTCGCCAAAACAGCGAATATTCCTGCCACCGATATAGGCCTTAACTGAATCTCCGATTACAATTTCCGAAACAATCCAGATAAAAGCCGTATCGTTTATTCCTGTACATTTCTCCTGTCCTGCATTATCGCGGGTAAACGGTGTAACAATAACCTGAAGCAACTGTGGTTCTGCTGTAGTATTTCGGATGGAATCAATGATCAAAAATCCCGGGGCAAGGAAATTGGTATCTCCCCGGTAAAACACTTCTATTTCAGGTGATTCATATTCAAGTGTATACCGGAATCTTACTTCACGAATAGGCCGCGATACACTTGTTAATTGTATATGTGTTGCCAGTTCGGTACAAATCGTGTCTCTTTCAGGCGTGAGGGTGACTTTCGGGGTGGGTTCTATCCAAATCTCAACGGTCTCAGGTATTCCTGTACATTTCAAATCATCACTCCCGGCCATCCGGGTATAGGGAATAATCGTATATCGCACCAGTTTTGCCGTATCTGTTGCATTATGTATACTATCAGTAATAATAAATCCCGGATCAAGATTAAAACTTGAATCACTTACTACAGTTACTCCATAAGGAATCTCAAGATCATACCTGAAACGTACCTCCCTGGTTGGTCTTGAAGGGCTGGATAAAGCAATACCTGTATGATCATCATTGCAGAGTGTATCAATAACAGGTACAACAACAACCTTTGGAGTCGGTTCTACCCAAATGCTTACAGTGTCGTTAATACCCTTACATTTCTGTTCGCCCGAAGCATCTATGGTATAAGGTGTTATAATATACCGGATAAGCTGGGCTGTATCACTCTGGTTACTCAAGATTTGTTTAAGGGTATCTGATAAGGTAAAATTATGTTCATAATCATAACCCGACAGTGAATCGGGATACTCGGGCTGCGGCTCGATCTCAAACTCTACCCATCGTGTTGGCTTTGTCGGCGTGCTGAAGATTACCTTCGTTTCATCTCCGTCACAAATCGTATCAAGCTGAGGTATAGCTGTTACTTTTGGTGTTGGCTCTACCCATACATCCACTGTATCGGGAATACCCGGACATTTCTGATTGCCACTGCCATCAAGGGTATAAGGCATAATAATATACTGGATCAGCTGGGCGCTATCGCTCAGATTATCCAATGTTTGTACTAAAGTACTGTCAATGGTATACCGGTGCTCATCACTGTATCCGGACAAGGAACCCGGATGTTCAGGCTCTGCTTCAATCTCAAATTCAACATGCCATTGCGGCCGTGTGGGTGTGGTAAAATTAATAGTCACTGCCGTGCTGTCACAGATAGTATCAACCTGGGGTATTGCTGTTACTTTTGCCGTGGGCTCTACCCAGATACCTACAGTATCATTGATACCATAACATTTCTGATTACCCGAGGCATCAATAGTCCATGGGGTGATGATATACTCAATGTACTGGGCAGTATCGCTTAAATTATACAGTGTCTGTGCTAATGTGCTGTCTGTGGTAAAACGGTGTTCATCACTATAGCCGGATAAAGAACCCGAATGTTCAGGCTCTGCTTCAATCTCAAATTCGACCCAACGGGTAGGCCAGGTTGGTGTGGTGAAGGTTACCATCGTGGCTATGCTGTCACAGATCGTATCAATCTGAGGTATAGCTGTTACTTTTGGTGTTGGCTCTACCCATACATCCACTGTATCGGGAATACCCGGACATTTCTGATTGCCACTGCCATCAAGGGTATAAGGCATAATAATATACTGGATCAGCTGGGCGCTATCGCTCAGATTATCCAATGTTTGTACTAAAGTACTGTCAATGGTATACCGGTGCTCATCACTGTATCCGGACAAGGAACCCGGATGTTCAGGCTCTGCTTCAATCTCAAATTCAACATGCCATAGCGGCCGTGTGGGTGTGGTAAAGCTTACTGTTACTGACGTGCTGTCACATATAGTATCAATCTGTGGGGCGGCAATGACTTTAGGTGTAGGCTCTACCCAGATATCAACCGTATCATTAATGCCTTTACATTTTTGGCTACCCGCGGCATCTATGGTATAAGGTGTTATAATATACCGGATAAGCTGAGCTGTATCACTCTGATTATTCAAGGTCTGTTTAAGAGTGTCTGATAAGGTAAAACGGTGTTCATCACTGTAGCCCGACAGTGAATCTGTATATTCCGGCTGAGCCGTGATCTCAAACTCTACCCAGCGGGTGGGCTTTGTCGGCGTGCTGAAGGTAACCATCGTTTCATCTCCGTCACATATAGTATCAACCTGTGGGGCGGCAATGACTTTAGGTGTGGGCTCTACCCATATATCAACAGTGTCATTAATACCCTCACATTTTTGATTACCCGCAGCATCTATGGTATAGGGTGTTATAATATAACGGATAAGCTGGGCTGTATCACTCTGGTTATTTAAGGTCTGTTTAAGAGTGTCTGATAAGGTAAAATGATGTTCATCACTGTAGCCCGACAGTGAATCTGTATATTCCGGCTGAGCCGTGATCTCAAACTCTACCCAGCGGGTGGGCTTTGTCGGCGTGCTGAAGATAACCATCGTTTCATCTCCGTCACATATAGTATCAATCTGGGGTATAGCGGTTACCTTTGCCTGTGGTTCAATATATATTATAATTACTGTGTCAAGGCCTCCACCGCATTCAGGATCACCGTCGCCAGGATCTATATGGGGGGTAAAGGTATAGGTCACTGTCTGTACATCCGAAGTGGTATTGGTCAGATCATCACTTTGAGTGCCTGATGTCTGGTCACTCTGGTCGTCCAGCGTATAGGTCACGCCCGCAGGATAAGTAACATCAATATCATAGCGCCAGGTACCACTTGAAGTGTTAGGATTGGTTATGGTGAACTCTGCATCCCCATCATAACACAGGGTGTCATCGGCTGTGACCTCTATATCAGGCTGTGGATT
>CAZBJH010000002.1:37863-74725 GCA_964492185.1 uncultured Bacteroidales bacterium
CCCCATCATAACACAGGGTGTCATCGGCTGTGACCTCTATATCAGGCTGTGGATTGATATAGATGGTTATGGTCGTGTCAAGGCCTCCACCGCATTCAGGATCACCGTCGCCAGGATCTATATGGGGGGTAAAGGTATAGGTCACTGTCTGTACATCCGAAGTGGTATTGGTCAGATCATCACTTTGAGTGCCTGATGTCTGGTCACTCTGGTCGTCCAGCGTATAGGTCACGCCCGCAGGATAAGTAACATCAATATCATAGCGCCAGGTACCACTTGAAGTGTTAGGATTGGTTATGGTGAACTCTGCATCCCCATCATAACACAGGGTGTCATCGGCTGTGACCTCTATATCAGGCTGTGGATTTACAAATACTACTAAGGTATCATATCCTAAACACCCTTCACTATTTGTCTCAGTAACTCTTACTGTATCATAACCATTATAAAGATCAACTGTTATTTGATTTGTACCTTGTCCATTCTTAATAATACCATTATTCAACTCCCATAAATATGAACTCCCTGAATTAAAAGTTACATCAAATGGAACATCACTTGTATCTGCCCAGCAATAAATTGAATCATCATCAATCAATGGACCGGGAAGTGAATTTACGGAAATGTTAAGCTCCGCAGTATCTGAACAGGAACCGTCACTGACAATTAATGAAACAACTTCGGTGCCGTTCACTGAATCCCAACGGACATCCATACTGTTATTTCCATTGGTACTGACCAGAGTTCCGCCGGTGGCATCCCAGTCATACGTATCAAAAAGATCAGGAATGGAATAGGTCACTGTATCAAACTGGCATAGATCCGTAACCTCATATATCGAATGGACAGAAGATGATGCGGAAACCGAATAAAATGACCCCGGGTCGGACTGGTTCAGGTATTCGGTATGGATCCAGCCATCCGAACGGACAGTATCGGAGATTCTTATCTCATCTATGATACCATCGAAATTATATTGACTGCTGTCATAAGGTTCACATCCGAATTTTAAGGTAGTACCAGAACTATCCATCTCGTCAGTGGTTGCCATAGGACGATCTTCAAATCCGTTGACAAAAGTTTTTAAAAAATCTCCGGAATTTGAAAATGTCCCGGTCACATAATACCATTCATGAGTATTTAATACAGTCCCCCCGCTTACTTCCCTGTTCAACACAGAATTATTAGGTGAATTTCTGATTTCAAACTCTGCCCTGTATTTGGAATTATATGAATATAATCCGAGCTTGTACCCACCAAACACATCATCACTCTGATTCCCTGCAATTTTCTGATCTGGTCCAACTGTGTTAAGGCAAATCCACGCTGACACAGTAATTTCTTCTGTTATATCAAAATTTGCAGAATAAGGTGTAATATCGACATAATCATCCGTGCCATCAAAATCCCGTGAACGGTCAATCTTCCCAATAGTATCATTCGTCCCGTAATTCGTACCACTGTTTGAATTGAATGTAGCATCAGCCAACGCATCATCACTCATATGCCAAACTCCCTGGTAATGATCATCCCAGACCGCTGTTGTAGAAGGATCCGTATCGGCCTGCGGGTTGCCATACAACATTTTGATCTCCGTATCCTCGTTCCACGACAATACCGGGATCCTTACCCATGCGATGTATTCTCCTGTTGCAGGGTCATATCTTTCAATTTCATGATCCAGCTTATACCCGTTAAGGTCGGTAAATACAATATCATAGCCGTTGGGATCATAAACATCGCCCCCGTTGGCCGTATCTTTCAGGCCGGCATCCGTATGGTGGATGAGCATAGGAAAGTTGATCAGGTTTTCATACCCGGTAACCTGGTTATGATCAATGGTAATGGTTTTTTCATAAGCATAGCCGAGAGAAGAAAAAGGACCGGCAATAAACAGGCTGGCAGGCCTTGAATACACCGAATCTTTATCTGATCCGGAACCACAATCCCCCACTACAAGACAATAATATGCACCAATATCCGTCTCATCAACTGTTGATAGATTCAAAGTATCGGTTATTTCACCGGACAATACATTTCCGTCCCTGAACCACTGATACGTAAGATTATCTCCGTTTGCAGTTACTGAAAACCCTGCATTACCACCCGAACAAACAGATACCGGTTCAGGTTGTTGTGTAATTTGAACACATTTAACCGCCCCTATGCCAAATTCGTGGCCCGGCGAGGAATTAATACCGGAAAGGCCATGCCTGCCGATAAGGGGTGCAGCCAGTGTATAATGGCTGCCATCCACTCCCCAATCGTTTGCCGGTTCACGTTTTAAGATCCTGGAAGCAGAGCTGAGGCTTTCGCCAAAGCCATCCGCCGATAAGTACAGGTTATAGTTCGTGCTGGTTAAACCGTCTGCTGCCGCAATGATCCAGTAGCCAAAGGAATATGCAGAATCTACGGGAACTCCGTTATCATAAAGAGCTAATCCGGCATCACCCGGATCAGCACGGACAAATTCAGTTACCAGGGATCCGGCTGAAAGATCAATGAAAATCAACCTGGCGGCATTATTAGTGGAAGATGTACCTACAGGAAATAAATATTCCGCCCCGATGTCTGATACATCCCTCCTGAATTTTCCCAGGATCACTCCCGAAGTATAATCCAGACCGGATGCATCACCTGAAAAATACAGGGTATTGGAGCCGGCATCAATATTCCCGTGTACCATTGTCAGGTTATTCTCTACCTGCACTTCACTGTCCAATATAAGATTACCGGAGGATTTATTGACCACAAGATTATAGAATGTCTCACCTCCGATTCCGGGAATACTCTGATCTCCCGTACCATTTATGATCACCGTTCCCTGCTGCCGGGAAAAAACATTGCCATTATTCCAGTTACCTCCAAGACTTATTGAATAGTTATCTGAAGAGGTAACATCCAATGTTGCCGTACCGCTTATCGTCAGGTCATTTTTTACATTTATATTACCTGCCAGCTCTTTATTCCCGCTCCCACTGAATATTACATCCCAGTATGCATCCTGCGGTGCAACAATATTCTGATCTGAACCGGAATAACTTATCGTATTAGCATTAAAACCCGCGAACAATTCCAGGTCACTATCCTGAACGCCGTCAAAAGTAACTTCTGACCCGGCATAATTATAAAATTGTACTTCACCGTTATCAATATTTAACACATCAGCTGAAACAGAAATAATACCATTGTTCTCAAAGACAGCTTTCGAATTATAGAAATCCAGATTTTTTAAAATTTTAATAACCCCTTCAAGTGAGTTGTTAACAATTGTATTACCACCGCTTATCTCAAGATTATTATTGATAACTATTCCACCAGTGCCGCTAATGGAAAGAGATGTAATAGTATTAGTTGAGATATCCCAAATATCCAAACCGGTAGGATCATTAACGATCAATTCAAAATCCCCTGCGTTGGTAAATTCCAGCGAAGCCTCTTTTCCATCTCTATCAATCGTTGAACCACTATCTATACTGACGGTTCCCCCTTTATTGATAGTTAAGGTATAGTCTCCATCAAAAATAATATTGCCCCCGTTAACAAACAGGTCTTTAGTATTTGAGGCAGCATCTATATAAATGTCAAACGTGTCCGTGTAGGTTACGGTATTTGCATCCGGTGTACAACTGCAACTCGAGCCTCCCGGGAAATATGACCATGTGCCTGATACACCCCAGTCACCATCAGTGATTGCATATAATGTATCCTGTGCATGAAGTTCTGAAGAAAAGAAAAAACACCGGAGCAGGATCATAGCTACCCCTACCCAAAAAGCCTTATGGGCGCCGGAAGAGAAATTTAACAGGGTTTGTATGCGAACCGCCAGGTGCAAAAGAAAAATGTTAAGTAAAAAATATTTCGTTCAATACAATTTTAGTTGGCTTATAAACCGCAATATACTAATAATATATAGTCGACAGAGTACTCATTTTGCAGTATACTGTGATTTGTTTGCCGGCACAGTAACTTACTGTTACGTCAAAAACACCAAAAAGTTGCAGTATATCAGTTATTTGAATATACAAAAAATACTGAAATATCAACATAAAAATCACCCTGAAAAACCCGGTAAAATAAAACTACCCATTTGATAACTCTATTTTGAAATCATATACACATTTTGTACTTTGCACCTGTCAGCTTAATCCAATTATCACATCAACTATGGGCCATTCATTTTCAATCCGTCATTTTCTTAACAAAAAGATCAAATCACGTACTTACAAATCGGATGAATACTTTCCTCTTTATATTTCCATACATTATAATCAGCAAAACACAAATATGAAGAGCAGGATATCCGGCCACCTGGAAATTTACCGGAGTGATCTGGACTGTATTGCAAAAAAAGATAAAACCCTCCTGGATCTTATTGAATCGGGGTTCTTCTCTGGAAAATTACTTGATCAAATTATGGAAGAAAAGCAATTCCCTGTTTTCCATTTGTTAAACGATGAAAAAAAAGTGCTTCATGAACTCGTCAGTCAAAAACTTGCACAGGATCATGAAAAGTTACGGCTTAACAAGCTTTCTGAAGAATATGAAAAAAACCTGATCGAAATAACCGACGTTTTTGATGATTTCCTAAAACAAAAATACTGTTATGAATTGAAAAAACTGTTTGTAAGATCCCTGGACAGGGACTCGGAAAAAAATCTTTTCAGGACAATAAACTATTTTATCCATTTTATCAACTGGGATTGTTCGTTTTATAATTTTTATGATAGTACTTATGAAATAGTACCCAGCAGATTAAAACTTATCGAGATTCATATCTCACGTGAACTGCTCACGCGAATAAAAGCATACATGGCTTATTATACACATGCCAATATTCTCAAACGTTTCCTCGAAAAAAGAGAACAGGGGAAAATCTCCGTGCTTAATTATCTTGATTGGAAAAATACAATAAAGGGTATGCTTAAAAAGCAGTTTATCAGTTTGTTCGGGACCAATAAAGGAAATGAATATATTGGTGCACTGGATAATATCCTTAAGGAAAAAATAAACGGGGGCTTTCAGCCGGGCATTCACCAAACCCGTAGATGATAATCTTTCATTTTCCTGTCGAGCACTTTGGCTTTTCCGTCTGTGATCCTGTCAAGCAATTGCCAGAATTTCTTACCGTGATTTTTTTGCACGGTATGTGCCAGTTCATGAAGAATTATATAATCGCATAATTCCTCCGGCAATCTCATAAGCTGAAGGTTCAGGTTTATGTTATTCTGTTGAGAGCAGCTGCCCCAGCGGGTTTTTGCATTTTTCACCGTGACCCTGCGAAAGCTGAACCCGTGTTTGACAGCCAGCTCTCTTGTTCGTCGCGGTAAATAATTCCGTGCTTCAATTCTCCATGCTTCCTCAACGGCATGGCGTATAGCATTTTGAACACGACTGTCTTCAATGGATGCATTTTCGGGAAAGAAAAAATGTATCATCGAATTTTTTATCACAATGCGTATTGTCTTTTCTTCATGCTGCAATATCTTCAATCTATGAAAGCGGGTGGCAAAATCCCCATCAAAAGTAAACAGGGTATGATCCCGTTCAATCTGCTGTATTTTTTTGACCCCTTTTCCAATCCAGTCCTTTTTTTGTAAAACAAACTTTTCGGCTGTATGATAACTTACTCCGTCAGGTATACTCACCTGGACTCCTTCAAAGGGTCGTATGGAAATCTTCAGTCTTCTTAAGCGTCTTTTTTTTACCATGTTGATATAACCAACCCCCTCTATATGGAATTTTCTGTCCACAAGTGTGTTTTTATTTTATAATTGACTGAAAAAATAGTAATTTGACCACGATTTTAAAAATCATAAGATGAACATTGAATATTTTGTGTCTGTCCATAAAGTCCCATTTGCCGCGTTACGCTTGTCTGAAAATTGCTCATTTACGACTGGTAAACTCCGCGTTTTCGGACTGCGCGAGCCTTACAACTGAAACTTTATGAACAGACACATGACGAGTTAAACATTTTGCCAATTTTATGGAAAGGCACTATTTTTTATGAATATTGTAACCTGTATTATTGGATTCGCCGGGCTGAAACTCAGGCTTTCAACAGCATGCATCTGTCCCGGACCTGACGAATGAATAAAATATAGTAAAAGAAAAGATTTATTTGTTGTAAGTCTAATTTATGTTCTTTTTTTTATAAGCAAAATATTCACAATTTTTGATCAATCATTCCGTAAAGTAGTTATATTAACTAATAAATAACCATTATTACTAATCAGTGAACCATGAATTCGAAAAAGTTATTACGTTATTTGCTTATCGGGGCAGCTGTCCTGATCATTTTTGCAATTATTGGTAAAAAAGCCGGCTGGTTCGGTAAAGCGGTAACATATGATGTAGCCGTTGAAGAAGCCCGGTACAGGGATATTATCGAAACAATTACAGCAAACGGTAAAATTCAGCCTGAAACCGAGGTAAAGATCAGTCCGGATGTGTCAGGAGAAATAGTGGAATTACATGTGAAAGATGGTGATATCGTTCAGGAAGGCCAATTGCTGGTAAAGATAAAACCCGATAATTACATCTCCATGCGTGATCGTGCAGAAGCAGCTGTAAATTCGGCAAAAGCCAACCTGGCCAATTCAAAAGCAAGGCTGACACAGGTAAGAGCCCAGTTTGAACAAACCCGCCATGCATATGAACGCAGTAAAAAGCTTTTCGAAGAAGGAGCCATTTCAAAGGCGGAATGGGATGAAGCACAAGCTTCATTTGATGTTGCAAAAGCTGAGATCGAAGCAGCCGAACAATCTGTCCTTTCGGCACAATACTCGATCCGAAGTGCTGAAGCCTCACTGAAAGAGGCACAGGAAGATCTGAGAAAAACAACAATTTATTCCCCAATGAACGGCACGGTCTCTGTATTATACGTGGAAAAGGGAGAACGTGTAGTAGGTACTTCAATGATGCCTGGAACTGAATTATTGCGCATTGCTGATCTGGGCAGAATGGAATTGCTTGTTGAAGTAAATGAGAATGATATTGTGCGTGTCAACCTGAACGATACTGCCCTTATTGAACTTGATGCATACATTGACAGAAAATTCAAGGGTGTGGTAACAGAAATTGCCAACTCCGCCAATACCACAGGAACTTCTGCCGATCAGGTAACCAATTTCGATGTTAAGATATTACTTCTAAAATCATCCTATGAAGACCTGATCAGTGAAACCAATCCGAATCCCATGCGCCCGGGCATGTCGGCTACTGCAGATATCCAGACACATTCAAAACAAAATATTCTTACCGTGCCGGTTGAAGCCGTCACCACGCGGGAGGATACCATACCAAAAAAAGATTCTCTGCAATTACCCGGCGGAACTGATCAATTGCTTGAGGTAGTATTCCTTTATGATAACGGGAAAGCACTTATGCAAGAGGTAGAATCCGGAATACAGGATATCCGGTATATCGAGATAATTGAAGGTATTGAAGAAGGACAGGAAGTGATCGTGGCCCCTTATAATATGATCTCAAAAAAACTTGAAAACGGAACTGAAGTGAACAAAGTTACACGTGAAGAATTATTTAATAATAAAGATTAATACGGGCAGCCTGAAAAATTTAATATGCCGATTATTGAATCTTGCGCTTTTAAGATTTGATCAACTTTTATCCGTTACCTGTCTTACTTTATAAAGATCAGGTAATATATACGATACAAGAAAATTAATATGGCTCGAATCCTGAACATAGAAACCGCTACCAGGATATGTTCGGTAGCTTTGGCAAAAGATGGCAAAACAGTTTCCATAAGGGAAACCCGCGAAGAAAGATCACATGCATCTGCAGTTGCCGTTTTTATTCGTGAGATAATTGAAGAACAGGCTGTTTCTGTTGATGATCTTAATGCTGTTTGCATAAGTAAGGGACCGGGTTCTTATACCGGTCTCAGGATCGGCGTGTCCACCGCGAAAGGATTGTGCTATGGCGCTGATGTCCCTTTATTATCCCTTGAGACCTTACATATCCTCTGCTCAGCGGCATTAAGCAATAAGGAGGTTCAACATATTATCGATAGTAAAAAAAATGGAGAAATCCTGCTTTGCCCGATGATAGATGCCCGCAGAATGGAAGTCTTTACAGCCTTATTTGATGTTAATATGAACAAACTGAGTGATACCGAAGCCAGAATTATTTCATCCGGTTCGTATCAACAGGAACTTGAGAATTACACCATACTTTTTTTTGGTGACGGAGCTCGTAAATGTAATTCGATAATAAGGCATTCCAACTCATTCTTTATTGACAATATAGAACTCTCTGCCCGTTATATGTCTTCATTGGTTGAGAGACTGTTTCAACAAAAGGTATTTGAAAATGTTGCTTATTTTGAGCCTTACTATTTAAAAGATTTTATAGCCACCGTTCCAAAAAAAATATTTTAGAGTAACTGATCGTTTGTACAGTAAGAAATGAAAAGATAATAAAAAGGTAAGATTTTTGATTGTCTGAAAGATAAACAATACATGAGAAAAATCATCAGCATAATCATCCTGCTGTTCCTGTTCGGGAGCATAATACAGATACAATCCGGGAATGATATCTCATCAGTTGCACCTTTCAAAGCAGGAGAATCATTAACCTATACTATGAAATATGGTCCTCTGCATGGTGGAAACGCGACCCTTACTTTGAGAAAGACTGCTTTCCGCGATAAAGAAGCCTTTCATGCAAGAATATATGCCCGCACTGTAGGTTTAACTGACAGATTGTTTAAAGTAAGAGATATTTATGAAAGCATTTTTGATCCTGTTTCCTGCCTTCCATATAAGTCTGTCCGGGATATCAGCGAAGGAGGCTATACATTTTATAATGAAGTTTTCTTTTATCATCAGGACAAACAGGTAAACAGTAAAAAAAGCGGAATGTTTAATGTCCCTGAAGGCATTCTCGACATGGTATCCACACTTTATTATATAAGAAATTATGACTACAGCAACCTGCAAGCCGGTGATGTAATAGATATCACAACTTTCTTCAGTGATGAGATCTTTCCTTTTTTACTCCGCTACAAAGGAATTGAAGAAGTAAAAACCAAACTGGGCCGGTTCATGTGCCACCGGTTTGATCCTGTGGTTGAACCAGGCCGTATTTTTAAAACGGAAAATGACATGACCTTCTGGCTTACTAATGATCGTAACCTAATACCTATACGTGTAAAATTCGATATGATAGTGGGATCAGTAAAATGTGACCTGCAGAGTTATGAAAACCTCAATCACGAACTGAAAGGAATAAGTGAATAATTTCTTAACAACCAGAACATTCTAAAATTCAGTCCCTGTTTTTTAGGTTATTAATTGTTTTCCTTTATTTTTGTAAACAACAAATTGATAAATCCAAATATGGCAACAACATCGGATATTAGAAACGGATTGTGCATTGAGTATAACAATGATCTATATACGGTTGTTGGTTTTCAGCATGTAAAACCCGGGAAAGGCCCGGCCTTTGTCCGCACAAAACTGAAAAATTTAAAAACCGGGAAAGTCATCGATAACACCTTTCCGTCAGGACACAAAATCAATACCCAACGTGTTGAAAGAAACCCTTATCAATATCTTTATAAGGATGACCTCGGTTATCATTTCATGCATAAAGAAACATTTGAACAACTCAGCCTTGAAGAGGAACTGATCGATGCCCCGGATCTGTTAAAAGAAGGACAGGATGTGGAGATCCTTTATCATACTGACACAGAGACACCCTTATCATGTGAACTACCCCCATTCGTAGTTCTGGAAGTAACTTATACAGAACCCGGTATTAAAGGAGATACATCATCATCAACAGCTATGAAACAGGCAACGCTGGAAACCGATGCATCAATCAATGTGCCTCTTTTTATTAACACGGGCGACAAATTAAAAGTTGACACCCGGACTAAATCATATGTTGAACGGGACAAATGATAAACACACTTATACTGGAAAATGAGTAGCAAGGCTTCATTAAAAAGGCTGAAACAAACAAACTTTAAGCTCACTTCGCTGCTTGATATTACCCGTGCCATAAACGAAAATCCTACCAAAGAACAGCTTATAGACAGGTACGAAAAGCTACTTCGAAAAGATCTGAATATTGGTAAAGTGCTGGTTTTTAAGCATGAAGAGGAATGGAAGTGTATTCTGCGTTCAGGCCCCATTGATGATACTCACAAAGAAATTGTAGTTGAAAGAGATCTGTTACCTATTGATGAGATCACATTCGTATCCACATCCGATAATGAAATACTGAACCGATATGACATTATTATACCGGTTTACAACAAAAATGTGCCGGTAGCTTTTGTTATTATTGGTGATATTGATGAAGAAGCCGAAGGAGTGAGCCCCACCATTAAACACCTGAATTTTATACAAACCCTGTCCAACATTATTGTCGTGGCAATTGAAAATATTCGTTTATTTGATGAAAGCCTGCGCCAGGAAGCAATAAAAAAAGAACTTGAGCTGGCTTCGAAAATGCAGAACCTGTTAATTCCCCATGAATCTATCCTCCCCAAGAATGACAAAATATTCATGACAGCCTTTTATCTTCCGCATTTCGATGTAGGCGGAGACTATTATGATTACATTAAATTAAGTAAAGACGAGATAGGCTTCTGTATTTCGGATGTATCAGGGAAAGGAATGTCAGCAGCTTTGCTGATGTCAAACTTCCAGGCCAATCTGAGAGCACTTTTCACCCACGAAATATCCCTTGCTGCACTTATTGAAAAACTGAATGCCCGTGTATTGCATTCAGCGAATGGCGAAAAATTCATTACCCTGTTTGTAGCCAAATTCAATTTTAAAACCCGTGAACTCGAATATATAAATGCAGGCCATAATCATCCTATCCTTTATAACAAGAAATCAAAACAACTAGAGTTTCTTAATAAAGGATCGGTTGGTGTTGGTATGCTTGATGAAATTCCCATAATACGGAAGGGATCGATCACCATTGAAGCCCCTACTAAAATACTATGTTATACAGACGGGCTGATAGAATTGATGGACGGCAGCGGCGTTTCCTTTGGTACCGATGAAATTGAAGAATGCATGAAAAACGATGAAAACATTAAGAGCAATATTGATTCAATCATTGAAAAACAGGGGATCAAAGAAAAAACAGATTCAATATTTGATGATATTTCAATCCTGGGAATAGAAATTTTATAGGCAGGACTTTACCGAACTGAGCAGTCCCGGCTCCGGTTTATTTTTCCCGTGAAATTTTTTCCTGTTCTTTTATACCTGGTAAATGAACATCCAGCAGAACCAAAATGGCGATATATCCCCAAAACAAAGCCGAAGCTTTATCGGTATCCAAAAAATTATTCAATATACCATGTGTAAAATATGTGATCAATCCTAACAAAACTGACATTGAAATGATCTTATATTTAATACCCGGGGCCTTCCTGTAAACCCTTAATCCTGTTATCACAACAAGCACTAAAATCAGTATAAATGTAATTGCCCCGAACAGACCCGACTCGGCAAGTGGGCCAAGATATTCACTATGCGCGTTCCCCCTGTCCCCGAAATTAGTGCTTATGGGTGTTTTTTCCCTGCTGATCTGAAAAGGTGCATACTTGAACATATACGTGCCCGGGCCCCACCCGAAGACTGGTTTCTCAGCAAACATCCTGAGGGCACAATTCCAACGGTTGAAACGTTCGAGATTGGAATAATCATTTGTAATATTGGTAATTGACTGTACATGCTCCTGAAGGTCTGCAGATGAACCGGTTTTATTTTTCTCAATGACAGCTGATATTTCGGTATAGTTATTATAAACGTAAAAGCCGGCTATTACCAAAATAATAAATATATGATGCAGCTTAATACGCAGCCGCACAGCCGTCAATACCAATGCAGCGGCAAGCAGGCTCACCCATGCGGCACGTGTATACGAAAGTACAATAGCCATAACAATCAGTGGCAATAATAATCCGGCAAATATCCTGGCATATGTTGAATAGGATCCGTCAATGATCATACCGATAATTACAGGAATAATCATTGCAAGTATGGCACCATATGAGGTATGGTCACTGTAAAAGGGATTCATTACAGAATGTGCTGCATTCTGATCAAACAAGCCTATTGTCAAATGCCTGGATATCGAATAAAAAATAACTGCAATAAGAGGAATTATATATGCCCAAAAATACTTCCTGATATTACTGTGGTTCTTAAAAACCTCTGCAGCCAATAAATAAAAAATAACAACAAACCACAGGCGTGCAATAAAATATTTCAGGGAAACAACAGGCATGCTGCTTGTAAGCACTGTGACAAACATCCATGCCAGATTAATATAAATCACAACTGATAAGGGATGAGAAAGTATCCGCCTGTCAAAACGCTCTCCTTTAATGACCTTAATGATAATAAGCAACAGTCCGGCTGCCAGTAATATCTCAGATGGCAGTGAAAAATTAATATCCAGCCCTTCAACAAATTCATACAATGGGATTGACAGGGGAACAAGGAATACAATAAGCAAATAAAAATTATCCAGGCGGTAAAAAGCAAGCATACCAATTGCCATTACCAGCGGCAGGAAGCTCAGGTAGTAATATCCTTTCAAAATAAGAAAAGCATTTGCCAGGACAAAAAAGACAGAAAGAATATAAAACTTTGATGTATCAGAGATCTTGACCAAAATGCCGTTTATTTATTTTTTATTATTTCGGATGATACTTATGATTAACAGGGCCAGGTAAGCAAAGAAAAAAGCTGCCAGCGTGGATGAAAATACAATAAATGATTTTTTCGGGGATGTTTTGCGTTCAGCCGGGTAAGCATAATCCACCACGTACTTGTGAGGCAGATTTTGTTCTGCTTCAACCCTGGCTTCAACATATTTCGCCTTCAGTTCACTAAGGTGCTCTTTCTCATATTGTAAAAAGTCACGTATAGATACATAAGCACCCCCGTATTGTGCTAACAACTTCAGCTGTTTTTCCAGTATGGGTATGGCCCTCCTGTTATCCTCGGCAATCGCGGTCGCGTACGCGTCATTCATCACTTCCGACTGGGATTCATACTCATATATTCCCAATGAACGTAAAACATTCAGGGAATCCTCAAGGCCGCGGATCTGCCGGTCAAGATCATAATATTCCCTTTCCACGGTTCGTAAAGCCAGCATAGCCCTGTCGCGCTGAATGGCATTCATCGTCGAATCGATCAACATAGCAATATCATTTGCAATATTTGCAGCAATAACCGGGTCTTTGTCAAGCACATTAACCTCGATCGACATGTATTTTGTTCGCTTTGCATTGATAAGTTTTTTATACTTATTCTGTAATGTAGTATAGCGAAACTTTTGATCAGGTTCGATCTCATAATGATCCATCAGGTTGTACTTTTCAATTATCCGGTTCCGGATCTGATCCGACCCGAGCACCTGAAGTAATTGTTCCGCCTGTTCTTCCTCACCGAATGCAAGCAAGGCCTGGCTACCGGCATACTGGTCGGAAAGCAGAGCTTTCGACACCGATGTACTTGGCGCGGGGAAAAGCACCACGGTTGATTTAAATAATTCGGTGATCTGAAACGATACAATAATTGACACAATCGCGGCAACTGCCGAAATAATGATCAATGGTATCCGTTTTTCCCATGCAAAGGTTATCAGGTCAACAGATGAAAATTTGAAATCTTTCTTTTTTTCCTCAGCCATCTCTAATTATTTTACTTTAATAATATAATAATTTTTCTTGCCTTTTTGTACCAAAATGTATTTGTTGTTCAATAAATCCTTTTCAGAGATCTTATCTTCAAAATCAGTTATCTTCTTTTTATTAATGCTTAATCCCCCGCCTTTTATCAGACGCTTTAGTTCACCTTTTGACTGAAATACCCGGGCATGGTCGACCAGCATATCAGTTACACTTACCTGCTGATGTAATACGCCGGACAATACCTCATATTGTGGCACACCATCAAAAACAGACAAAAAAGTATTTTCATTAAGCTTCTTTAATGATTCGGTCGTACCACTTCCAAAAAGGATCCGGGAAGCTTCAACTGCTTCTTCCACATCACAAGGTGAGTGGATCATTGCAGTGACCTCTTCTGCCAGCCGCTTTTGCAATATTCTTATATGCGGTGCTTTCCGGTGCTCAGCTATCAGCCCTTCAATTTCATTTTTTTCAAGAAAAGTGAATAATTTTATATAGCTTTCTGCATCAATATCAGGAACATTCAGCCAGTACTGGTACATTTCATAGGGTGAAGTCCGTTCCGGATCAAGCCAGATATTACCACTTTCTGATTTGCCGAACTTACGCCCGTCCGAACGTGTTATTAACGGGGCCGTGAGTGCATACGCTTCCCCATTCATTTTTCTTCTTATGAATTCCGTGCCGGTAACAATATTTCCCCACTGATCCGATCCGCCCATTTGAAGCTTGCAATTTTTGTTTTTATATAACCAGAAAAAATCATACCCCTGTATCAATTGGTATGAAAATTCGGTAAAGGACAAACCTGTGTTAACGCGTTTCTTAACCGATTCTTTGGCCATCATATAATTAATAGTCAGGTACTTACCCGCTTCACGCAAGAAAGTCAGCACACCCATATCCTTAAACCAGTCGTAGTTGTTCACTATCTCCGCCGAATTTTCCCCGCAATTAAAATCGAGAAATTTTTCAAGTTGTTTTTTCTGACGCGAAAGATTATGCTGTAATATTTCCTCGCTTAGAAAACTTCTCTCTTCCACTTTTCCCGAAGGATCGCCAATCATACCGGTAGCCCCGCCCACAAGTGCAATAGGTTTATGCCCTGCCCTTTGTAAATGCACGAGCATAGTGATAGGTACAAGGTTTCCTATATGTAATGAATCAGCAGTAGGGTCAAATCCAACATATCCGGTTGTCATTTCTTTCTCCAATTGATCCGCTGTTCCCGGCGTCATATCATGGATCAGTCCGCGCCATGTCAATTCTTCTATCAGATTCATAGAAAAAAATTTTCACAAAGATAATATTTGAACTGTATAAAGTATAAAAAATTACATTAACCTGTATTATTCATGTTTATGATTTGTGACAGATGCACTACGCACAAAACAGAACCTGTATTGGCCTGCAATGAACCCTAAGCCCGGCAAAGCCAATAATGCAGGATAAGTGACTGTCTTTAATATTCATTTACCGGATTATTCCCGCGATAAAATGCTTCTCTGTTCCTCCAGGGCAATGATCTCAGTTGACGGGTTTTCCTTATCCGGTTCAAAAATATAATCAAAATGCAGATAAGGAAACAATGCAGGTGCAAGATTTGAAAGAGGTTTATACAGGTATGACTTTTCAATCTGCTGATGCGGAAGAAAAGACAATCGTCGGTCTATAGTGTTTAGAATAACCAGTATAATACTTATTATGAATGCCGTTTTAATCAGAGCAAACAATACACCGGCAATTCGGTTTACAAAGCCCAGGGCAACTGCTTTAACCAGTTTGTCAAGCAGACGGGCGAATAAATGAACAGCAACAACGATCACAACAAAGGTGATGGCAAAGGATATCACCGGGAGATACTGCGAGGTAAAATCAAATTTTTGTATTAATAAACGGGCAGTGACATCCGAAAATCTAATCGCACCAAAAATCCCCAGTAAAAGGGCGGCAAGTGATGCCGCATGAATGATAAAACCCTTTGAAAATCCCCTGTAAGCTGCCCAGAGTAATATAGCAGCAAGTATAATATCAATATAGTTCATGAAAACTTTTTGACTTCAATCCCCTAAAATAGATAAAAAGAAGAAATTAAAGCAAGGAATGGTAAAAAACAGTCATTACAACCACTATTTTTACTTTTTGGTTTTGATTCCAATATGATTTTCAATATTTTTGTGCACTTAAAAAAAGGCCTCATAGTTCAAGGGATAGAACGGAAGTTTCCTAAACTTCAGATTCAGGTTCGAGTCCTGGTGAGGCTACTGAAACCCTCTGTTTATCATCAGGGGGTTTTTGTATTTAGAATCTGCTGAAAAAGTCTGTAGTGCATCAGATAAAAGGTACCGAAAGCTAATGCTTTAGCCCGGCAAAGTAAATTATTCAGATTAGGTTGTTTATTTCGCCTGCAATTACATTTTCATCCAGGTCGTTCATACAGCGGAAATGCTTTTTAGGGCATTCTTTATAACCGATTTTTGAACAGGGCCGGCAGGATAAATCCTTTATTTCAAAGATCCTGGAATCAGGGTGGGCCATATACGGACTCATGCCAAACTCCGGTATCGTGTTCCCCCATACGGAGATTATCTTCATTTTGAAGGCCGCGGCAATATGCATAAGACCGGTATCATTGGTAATAACAAGCTTTGACTGCCTGAGGACGGAAACCGACTGGTTAATTGTATACCTGCCGCAAAGATTAACCGTATTTGCCTGCGCAGCATTGATTATTTTATTTGCTATTTCATTGTCGTTCCTGTCTCCCAGAAGGGCTACCGGTAATTTTACCGCATTACAGATATTAATGATCTTCTCAGCCGGAAGTTTCTTGGTATTATGTTTCGCACCGATAACAAAAGCAATGAATCCTTTCTGCAAACCCGGCGGTAATTGCTCCTCATGAATTATCTCATCTTCCGGTATAAAATAATCAAGGCCCTTACCATCGTTTTTCACATCAAATACAGATAATGTATCCATATACCTGTCAACAATATGCCTGTCCGGCAACCTGTTGATCCTGAAATTAACAATAAGCCATTTTTCAATATTGATCTTATTGATGGAAAAAGACATTACCCTCAGCCTGTTCTTCACGATAAGTGTCCTTAGATTTCTATGCAGGTCGATAATATAATCAAAACCTTCCTCCCTCAATTTCTTTATGGTATCATTCAGACTGTTTTCCAGAATATGTATCTTATCAATATAAGGATTTGCTTTAATGACCGGGAAATACTGTTTCTTGGTCAGGTAATGTATTTCTGCATTCTTTACCTGCTTTTTCAGCCCGCGGATCACAGGAGTTGTCAATACAATGTCACCTATTGAACTAAACCTTATAATAAGATATTTAACCTTCATGGATAATTTTAAGGAAGTCAAAAATAATAAAAATTAACTGTATGGCCGGCTTCACCTGATCTTATTGAAAAACCTCATTAACTCCATCCAATATTCGTTATTCAAACTGTTTTCCTCCCACAGTGCTTTTGCTCCATGAAAACCTTTACCATCATAAGGTCTGTATATAGTCTTTTGTTTTTCCGGTATTACTTCAAGCATGGTTTGAATATACTCGTATTCCATTTTAGAAGAAGAAACAAACAGTGGCTTGTCAAATCCGCCCAATTCATCCCTTACTATAGTTCCCGGACGAAAAAATTCTCCCGGACTAAAGGCAATAACGGCTTTAACCTGATCATTACCTTTGGCCTCCATGAGGCAAAGAGAAGCGGAAAATGAACTGCCGAAAAGAACAACCTGCAGATCCGAATACTTTTTGATATACCTGAGTGCAGCCCGTATATCCTTTCCTGCATCAATAAACTGATGAGAAAAATTGCCGTTCGCAGCCCGGCGGACTGTTTCGTTCTTCACATAATTTATGTTATCACCCACCCGAAGATCAACAGCAAGACAGTTATAATCAAATTTCATCAGTTTGCGGGCAATCTCACGGTACTCACCCCTGCTGTAACCTGCCTGGTGAAAAAGAAGAATAAAAGGAAAGGCATAATCCCTAATATAGAGATCAGCTGTTATTTTAAGGCTGTCTTCCGCGTAAAAAGATACCTTTTTCTGTGCCCGGGTTTCTATGAAAAAAAGCATGCAGGCAAAAACAATAACAATGATCTTTATATTCGATCTCTGTGAAAACAATTATGCAGTATCTGCTAAAACGATAATAGTATTATTATGAACCTCAATCATACCACCCTTTATATCAACGGCCGATGTTTTATTATGTTTGTCCACGATCCTTACTGCCCCCTCTTCAAGTGTGGAAACAATGGGTGCATGATTCTTCAATATCGCAAAGGAACCCTTACTTCCGGGGACCTGCACAAGGGTAACCTCCCCTTTATAAAGTACCTTGTCCGGTGTGATGATCTCTAATCTCAAAATAAACTACCTCCTGTTAGTTATTCTTTTGATTCGGAAAGTAATCTCTCACCTTTTTCAATGGCATCCTCAATTGTACCTACCAGGTTAAAGGCCGCTTCGGGATACTTATCCACCTCACCATCCATAATCATATTGAACCCCTTGATGGTATCCTCTATGTTAACTATTACACCTGACAGTCCTGTAAACTGTTCGGCGACATGGAAAGGTTGTGACAGGAATCGCTGAACCCGCCTTGCGCGGTGAACAATAAGCTTATCCTGCTCCGACAGTTCGTCCATTCCTAAAATAGCAATAATATCCTGTAATTCTTTATACCGCTGAAGCAATTCCTGTACCCTTTGTGCTGTGTCATAATGCTTTTGGCCCACGACTTCGGGGGTGAGTATTCTCGATGTGGAATCAAGCGGGTCAACCGCTGGATATATACCCAGCTCTGAGATCTTACGGCTAAGAACGGTTGTGGCATCAAGATGCGAAAAAGTAGTCGCCGGGGCAGGGTCGGTAAGGTCATCAGCAGGCACATAAATGGCCTGAACCGAAGTAATAGAACCTTTGGTTGTTGATGTTATTCTCTCCTGCATCAGTCCCATCTCAGTTGCCAGGGTTGGCTGGTAACCAACAGCAGAAGGCATTCTTCCGAGCAAAGCAGAAACTTCTGATCCTGCCTGTGTAAACCGGAAAATGTTGTCTACAAAAAACAGTATATCACGCCCGCCGCTCTTTTCATCACCATCACGAAATGATTCCGCGACAGTAAGGCCCGATAAAGCCACTGTAGCCCTGGCGCCGGGAGGCTCGTTCATCTGACCGAACACCAGGGTTGCCTGTGATTCCTTCAGGGCTTCATGATCGATCTTTGTAATGTCCCAGCTTCCTTCCTCCATACTTTTCTGAAATTCTTTTCCGTATTTTATAACACCCGATTCGATCATTTCACGCAAAAGGTCATTCCCTTCCCGTGTTCGTTCACCAACACCGGCAAAAACAGACAAACCAGAATATTTTTTGGCAATATTGTTTATCAGTTCCATTATTATCACCGTCTTTCCCACACCGGCACCTCCGAATAAACCGATCTTCCCTCCTTTGGAGTATGGTTCAAGCAGATCAATTACCTTTATTCCTGTAAAGAGCACCTCTGTTTCAGTTGAAAGTTTATCAAATTTCGGCGGTTCATTATGGATCTCATATCCTCCTTTCATATCCAGCGGGCCAATTCCATCAATAGGTTTACCGATCACGTTAAGCAGCCGTCCCTTGATCTGATCCCCTGAAGGCATCCTGATAGCACTTCCTGTTGATACCACTTTCATGCCTCTCCGGAGTCCGTCTGTTGAATCCATTGCAATAGTCCTCACCGTATGCTCACCGATATGTTGCTGGCATTCAATGATCAACTTTTCCCCGTCTTCCCGTTCAATTTCAAGAGCATCATTTATATTCGGGAGTTCATCCCCTGATGATTCGAAACTAACATCAACAACAGGCCCTATCACCTGGATGATTTTACCAATATTTTCAGCCATATATTTTAATTCTTTTACACAAAGTTTACAAAAATACGTTGAATCTTTATATATAGTTTCTTTTTTTATTATTTAGAGTCTGTCAATAAACTCGTAGTGTTTGTTATTCTATTGGCTTTCAACACATCAAATAATTATCATTTATTTTTGTGAATAATACAGGTTACATCTGAAGTTTTCAAAATAAATTTTAAATTTGTCGCTAAATATGTTTAACTCTGCTTTAATTAAAAAATTACCCTATGAAAAAAAGAATTGCAACATTCCTGACATGTGGCCTGCTGACAGCAGCACTGGTGTTTATCCCCTTCAAAGTCAAAGCCCAGGAATTTGATCTCGGGGATAAAGTACTTAACTTTGGCATTGGCATTGGCTCAACCTGGGGCCTTTCCGGTTCAACAACTCTTCCTCCCCTTTCGGTTTCATTCGATTACGCGTTACGTGATGATATAGGTCCGGGAATACTGGGTGTTGGAGGTATTATCGGTTATGAATCCCATAAATGGACAGCAACCTGGAGTGGCGGGGAATACGGCTGGAAACAATCACGCTTATTAATCGCGGCAATGGGAACATACCATTATGAGCTTGTTGAAAATCTTGATACCTACGCCGGGATAATCCTTGGATTTCGTTCAAATAGCTATAAAGAAATAGGAGACTACCCGTATTGGGATTACTCCTCCACGTCTTCAGGTATAGACGGGGGATTCTTTGTAGGAGGAAAATATTTCTTTTCCGATAACCTGGGTGCTTTCGCCGAATTTGGATATCATATGGCATGGCTGACACTGGGCATCAGTCTGAGAATGTAATTTATAAAAATTTTTATTCAAGGCTGTCCGGATAAATCCGGGCAGCCCGTTATGTTTCATCAAATGGATCAAACAATTCATCAACAAGTTAGGGAAGCTGACAAAAGTTGATCAAAATATGTTTTGATTTTTCATAGATTGACGCAATATTTGGAATATTTTTGTATCGGGAAAAATAATCTGAATGGAAAAAAAGCTCATATTCTTTATAGATGATGATAAAATGATGTTGAATCTAATGGAGTACACTTTCCAGAGCAGGGACGGCTATGAAGTAAAATCCTTCTTTTCCGGAGAAGATTGCATTAGAAATTTATATCATAATCCTGATCTCATTGTCCTTGATTATATCCTTGGTGAAGATGACGAAACCTCCATGTCAGGCCTGGAAACACTAAAACAGATCAGAAAATCCCGGGCTGATCTTCCGGTAATAATACTCAGCAGGGAAAAAGATGAGGGGCTTATTAATGAATTCATCAAAGTAGGTGCTAAAAAATATGTAGTGAAAGATGATTATTTTATTGATACCTTGATTACTGCAATTCAAAAGCATTTTACACATAAGCATGTTTAGCAGGATTTAAATTTAACCTGCATTATTATATACAGGTTAATACAATAATCCTGTTTGCTTCATATTTTTTCCTTCATAATACAAATTTTTCTTTTTTTTATAAGAATAATTATAATACTTTTGCACCACCAAAAATTAATCGTAATTGAATTTTGGGAATCAATATATTATCCCCTTCAATGGGTTAAAGTCAGGGAAACATCAATTTGTTTTTAAGGCAGGAAAAAAATTCATGGATGATCACCCTGCACTTGAAGCAGATAATGGTAATATTACCGTGCAGGTAACGTTGATCAAGAAACCGGACCTGCTCGAATTACATTTTTCACTTAGTGGCGAGATCACGGTGAAATGCGACAGGTGCCTTGATTATTTCGACCTGCCCATACGCTTTGATGATGTTTTGTATGTGAAATTCGGCGAAGGATCATCAATCGATGCAGAAAATATTATTGTTCTTCACCCGAACGAACATGAAATTGACGTCAGGCAATATATTTACGAATGCATCAGTTTAAGCATTCCGTATAAAAAAGTTCATCCGCCGGATGACAGGGGAAACCCGACATGTAATATATCTATGCTTAAAAAACTTGATGAATTGCAGTCATATGAACATGAAGACGATAGCACTGATCCCCGGTGGGACAAACTGAAAGAACTAAAATTAAACAGAAATTAATACATTGAAAAATGGCACATCCAAAACGTAAAATCTCGAAGCAACGCAGGAATAAAAGAAGAACACATTATAAAGCCACTTCCCCTACTGTAATGACCTGTCAGAATTGTGGAGCAACTGTGCAATATCACAGGGTTTGTCCTGAATGTGGCCATTATAAAGGAAAACTGGCAATTGAAAAAGAAGTATCCGCGTAACTTATCATAACGGAGAATAAAACGTGTCTGTCCATAAAGTCCCATTTTGCTAACTTTTAGACAGACAAATAAAAACCCTGCTACATGAGAATTGGCATTGACATTATGGGAGGTGACTTTGCCCCCGTTGCCACAGTATTGGGTTCAATACTTGCATACAATCAGATTGATGAGAATATTCAGCTTGTACTGATAGGAGATAAGTATAAGATCAGGGATATCTGCCAAAAGGAAGGATTTGATATTTCCCGCTTTGACGTGGTGCACACTTCCGAATATATTGTTATGGGTGAACACCCTTCCAAAGCATTTGCCCAAAAGCCTGATGCCAGCATTGTAGTAGGTTTCAAAATGTTGCGAATGCATGAAATAGATGCCCTTGCCAGCGCCGGTAATACAGGTGCTATGCTAGTCGGGGGCATACACATAGTTAAATCCGTTCCCGGTGTGATCCGTCCCTGTATCACCGCGGCCATACCCAGGAATAGCGGAAATCCTGTCATTTTACTGGATGTGGGGATTAACCCCGATTGTAAACCTGATGTATTATATCAATATGCCATCTTAGGATCATTGTATTCGGAATATGTATATAATGTTTCAAACCCCCGGGTTGGGTTATTAAATATAGGGGCAGAAGAAGAAAAAGGAAATCTGCTGACAAAAACCACATACCAGGCAATGAAGGACTCGAAAGACTTTAACTTTATTGGCAATATTGAAGGAAACGAATTTTTCAGTGACCGTATGGATGTGATTGTTTGCGACGGATTCGTAGGAAATGTCATGCTTAAAGAAGCAGAAGCTTTTTATGCACTTATGAGGAAACGTAATATTAAAGATGATTATTTCGAAAAATTCAATTTTGAGAATTACGGAGGAACACCAATGCTTGGAATTAATACACCTGTTATTATAGGGCATGGCATCTCGAATGAAATCGCTATAAAAAACATGATACTACATACTGTAGAATTAACCAGTTCAGGACTAACACAAAAAATCAAAGAATTTTTTAATAATGACAAAAATTAGAGCTGCAATTACCGGTGTGGGCGGATACCTGCCTGAAGATGTTCTCGACAATTTTGAACTCAGCAAAATGGTGGATACCTCTGATGAATGGATCATGCAGCGTATAGGGATCAAAGAACGCAGGATATTTAAGGAAAAAGGTAAAGCAACCTCTGATATGGGAGCCCGGGCAGTTTTAAAGTTATTTGAAAAAACAGGGACTACACCGGATGAGGTTGATTGCTTAATTTGCCCGACAGTCACTTCCGATATGGCATTCCCTGCAACAGCAAATTTAATCGCTCGTAAAACAGGGATAATAAAATCCTTCAATTACGACCTGAGCGCAGCATGTTCAGGATTTTTGTTTGCCCTTGAAACTGCCTGCCGCTTAGTCGAATCAGGCGGGTATAAAAAAATTGTAGTGGTAGGGTCGGACATGATGTCTTCTATCACAGATTATACCGACAGAAGCACATGCCCTTTGTTTGGAGATGGAGCAGGAGCAGTGCTGATTGAACCTGTAAATGAAGATACTGGCATTATTGACAGGATGCTTTTCGTTGACGGATCAGGGGAAAAATACCTGCATATGAAAGCCGGCGGGTCACTGCGTCGCCCTTCAATTGATACTATTAATGCCCGCGAACATTTTGTATACCAGGAAGGACAAGCTGTTTTTAAATTTGCCGTATCAAGTATGGCCGATGTTTCTGTTGAAATGATGAAACGAAACAATATCAAGTCGGAAGAATTAAACTGGCTTGTACCACACCAGGCCAACATGCGTATCATTGAAGCTACTGCCCGGAGAATGGGTATTACCAGGGAACAGGTAATGATCAACATCAATAAATACGGAAATACCACAGCTGCTACTATACCACTCTGCTTATGGGATTACGAACACCTGCTAAAGAAAGGAGATAAACTTATATTAACTTCATTTGGCGGTGGATTCACCTGGGGGGCTATCTATTTGAAATGGGCATACGACGGACGAGCCGTCCAGCCTGTATAATTCATGCATCAGGTTTGAAGCGGATGCAAGACGCCGAAAACTCAAACTATAGCCCGGATATGCCAATAATGCAGCTTATTACTTTTATGTTGTTCCTTGTTTATTAAAAGAGTAGATAAACACTTAAAGTTTATTGAAAAAAACTAAATGGTGTCTGTCCATAAAATCCCATTTGCCGTGTTACGCTTGTCCGAAAACTGCTCATTTACACCAAGTAAACTCTGCATTTTCGTACCGCGGGAGCCTTGCAAATGCAACCTTCTGAACAGACACATGACCAGTTGAATATTTTGCCAACTTTATAGACGGAAACTAAATAACTTTCCTTTTTTTTAGTAACAAAACAACAAATAATCCGTTAAAGTTTTACAAACTTATTTTTATCTTTGCTTTATTGCTGAAAACCATGGGAAATGGTAAAGCAAATGAATTTCTTTTATTTATTTGAAAATTAAAACCACAATGGCTAAAACCACAGAAATTGAAAATAACACGATTAATCTTATTGGTGTTGGGACGGATATTACCGGTGATGTTAATTCAAATGGCGACTTCAGGATAGACGGTTCCTTAAAAGGTAATATAAGAACCAAGGGTAAGGTTATTGTTGGGGCTACAGGCACAGTGAAAGGTGAGATCTATTGTAAAAACTCGGATATTGAAGGTAAAGTACATGGAAAAATTAATGTGCAGGAATTGTTGACACTAAAAGCCACTGCTGTTATCAATGGCGATATAGTTGCCAAGCGTCTGGCAATTGAACCGGGGTCAAAATTCACGGGAAACTGCAATATGAGTAATGAATCTGATCCTGCTGATGCAACAACCCAAAAAGGACCTGAAAAAATACAGGAAAAGCCTAAATGATTATGCCAAATATTCAGCCCTTGCCTTTCAAATGATTGCTATAATGCTTGCCGGCACTTTTGGAGGCATTAAGATCGACAGGTGGCTGGAGTTGGAATTTCCGGTTTTTACTGTCATTCTTTCGGTTTTATCTGTTGTACTCGCGATATATTATGCTGTGAAAGATATGATAAGGTAAGTAATGCATAAGGAAATAAAAAAATACGGAATTCAAAATCTGGTACTTACCGGCATCATAATAATCCTGTCCTTCCTTATCTTCTTCTTTTTGCTAACTCCCTATTATCTAAACGTATACCCCATCTTGCTGGTTTTTATAGTTTTGATCAACATGCTTTCTCATAGTATTATGATAAAATCATATGAAAAAGACCGGAACAAATTTTTATCATCATACATTCAAGTTTTTGCATTAAAGTTTTTTGGAATATTGATATTTGTTTTAATTTATCTGTTAGTCAATAAAGAAAATATTGTCAGTTTTGTTATAACCCTATTCATACTTTACTTAATTTACACAATATTTGAGGTTTATTCTTTTGTTCATTTCATAAAAAGACAGGATAAGAAACTGGCAAAATAACTTATAATAACAAAATAATATTATGCCGAGGGTTACTTTTAGATACTTGCTTTTAATAACATTACCGGTTTTAGCCACTGTGTTTTTCTCCGGAATAAGTTATGGAAATGACTATAGCATATCTGAAAACCATGAACAACATGATCAACATGAAGAAGGCAGTTTTAAGCCTAAAGATTATATGTTCGGACATATCCGGGATTCTTATGACTGGCATATAATCAGCATTAAAGAAAAGCATATCAGTATTCCGCTGCCGGTTATCCTATATAGTAAAGAAAAAGGCCTGGTAGTTTTCATGTCTTCAAAATTTGATCACGGTCATAGCTCATATAAAAGTTTCCACATTGCAACATCCGGAGAACATGAAGGCAGTATTGTAGAAACGCTTTCAGATGGCAGTGAAGTAATTCCCGTGGATATCTCGATCACCAAAAACATCGCATCCCTGTTTATCAGCATCATTCTTTTATTCTGGATCTTTATCTCTGTGGCCAATACTTATAAACGAAATCCTGACAAGGCTCCCTCCGGGTTCCAATCACTTATTGAAGTCATTATAATATTTGTGCGTGACGAGATCGCGAAATCATCCATTGGTGAAAAAAAATACCAGCGATTCATGCCTTTCCTGCTTACTGTTTTCTTTTTTATATGGTTTAACAATATGCTGGGCCTTGTTCCGTTTTTCCCGGGAGGTGCTAACCTGACGGGAAATATTTCAGTAACATTAGTGCTTGCGTTTTTTACTTTTATCATTACGACAACGAGTGGTACTAAAGGCTATTGGCAACATATTTTTAACACTCCGGGCGTTCCCGTGTGGCTGAAAATACCCTTACCTATAATGCCTCTTATTGAATTTATTGGCATATTCACCAAACCATTTGTATTAATGATCCGGCTATTTGCCAATATTACTGCCGGCCATATTATTGTCCTGGGATTTCTTTCCCTGATCTTCATGTTCGGTGAAATGAATGCTCTCGTAGGTTACAGTGTATCTGTTGTATCTGTATTGTTCGCGGTGTTTATGACGTTCCTTGAACTTCTGGTCGCGTTCATACAAGCTTATGTATTCACGTTCTTGTCAGCCCTGTTCTTTGGTATGGCTGTTGAAGAACATCACTAATATAAATTTAATATTTTTTATTATGTTCTTAACTATTTTATTACAAGCAGCTTCTGCCGCGGCCCTGGCAAAAGCAGGAGGAGCTTTAGCTGCAAGCATTACCGCGATTGCAGCTGCGCTTGGTATCGGACGGATCGGTGACAAAGCTATGGAAGCAATTGCCCGTCAACCCGAGGCTGCCGGTGACGTACGTTCGAATATGGTTGTTGCTGCAGCACTGGTTGAAGGAGTATCCCTGTTCGCTGTGATCGTTTGTATGCTTGCAGTTGTATTGTCTTAAAAAGAAAATCCGGGAACCAGCGGTTGGCTGACCTCCCGGATTTATCTTTAAAAAAATTTTAAACCGGCTTCGCCGGACTGCCATTGAAAGGTTGTAGAATTAACATGTTAGTTAAATGTTGAGTACAAGATTAATATAAAATAAATAATATTATGGAATTACTAATTCCCGATACCGGAACGATAATCTGGATGACCATAGCCTTTCTCATTGCTTTTTTTATACTTACAAAATTTGCATGGAAGCCAATCACCGGATTTTTAAAAGCCCGGGAAGAATCCATTGAAAATGCAATGCTCGCGGCTGAGCAAGCCAAGGAAGAAATGTCGCAGCTAAAAGCTGATAATGAAAAAGTAATGGAAAAGGCCAGACGTGAATATGATCAGATAATTAAAGAAGCCCGTGATCTTAAAGATGAAATTGTAAATGAAGCTAAATTCAAAGCATCATCAGAAGCAAATCAATTGTTCGATGCTGCAAGAGAAGCAATAAAAAATGAACGTACTGCCGCGATTACAGATATCAAAAAACAAATAGCCGGGTTCTCTGTATTAATAGCTGAAAAACTGCTTCAGGAAAAGCTGGCCGATACCTCAGAACAAAAGGAATTGATTGAAAAGTTGCTGCGCGAAGCAAAACTTAATTGATAAAAAGCGAATAAACCATGAACGAAAGTGTTATTGCAGTTCGATACGGAAAAGCATTGTATGCTTTTGCATCTGAAGAAAAACAACTGGAAACGGTTAAGAAAGATGTTGAACTGATAATGAACTGCATAAATACAATGGATGATTTTAAGGCTTTTATACTAAATCCGATAATCAATCATTCGCAAAAAAAACAGGTAATAAAAGAAATTTTCAAAGATAAATTACATCCTTCAACGTTAAGCTTTATAACCTTGCTTACCGTAAATAAGAGGGAAATATTCCTGGCTGATATAATCCGCTATTTTTTAAAGCTGTATAATGCTCAAAAAGGAATAAAACTGGCGTCTATAAAAACAGCTTATAAAATTGATGACGAACTTAAAAAACTTATAATAAAGCTTATTAAAAAGAAATTCAACACCAGTGTAGAATTGGAGCATACAGTTAATCCTGCTTTGATAGGCGGGTTTATCCTTCGTATAGAAGATCAGCAAATTGATGCCAGCATATCCGGCGGCCTGGCCAAAATAAAAAAAGAACTACTAAATTCAGAATAATGTTTAAATCATATAAAATAGAATATGTCTGTTATAAAACCTTCTGAAGTATCAAAAATATTAAAACAGCAACTCAAAGGTATTCATGCCGATACTGAGATAGAAGAGGTTGGTACCGTACTACAAATAGGAGATGGTATTGCCCATATACATGGTATGGCAAAAGTGCAGGCCAACGAACTGATCGAATTCGACAGTGGAGTGAAAGGTATTGTCCTCAATCTGGAAGAAGATAATGTAGGTGCTGTGCTGCTTGGTTCCTCTGATAAGATAAAGGAAGGAGACTCGGTCAAGAGGCTGGGAAGTATCGCGTCATTACAAGTAGGGGAAGGACTTACAGGGAGGATTATCAATACAATTGGTGAACCTCTTGACGGTAAAGGGCCTATTTCGGGTAAGCTCTATGAAATGCCTCTTGAAAGAAAGGCGCCAGGTGTAATCTATCGTCAACCGGTGAATGAACCTCTCCAGACCGGAATAAAGGCTATCGATTCAATGATACCAATTGGAAGGGGACAGAGGGAATTGATCATCGGTGACAGGCAAACAGGAAAAACTGCTATTGCTATTGATACCATACTGAACCAGAAAGAATTTTATGATAAAGGTGAACCCGTCTATTGTATTTATGTAGCTATCGGCCAGAAAGGATCAACAGTGGCTAATATTGCTAAAGTCCTGGAACAAAACGGGGCTATGCCATATACGGTTATTGTTGCCGCAAACGCATCCGATCCGGCGGCACTCCAGTTTTATGCACCTTTTGCAGGTGCTGCCATAGGAGAGTTTTTCAGGGATACCGGCCGCCCGGCCTTAATCATTTATGATGATCTCTCCAAACAGGCTGTCTCCTACCGTGAAGTATCGCTACTGCTTAGACGGCCTCCTGGACGGGAAGCCTATCCGGGCGATGTATTTTACCTTCATTCTCGTTTGCTTGAACGCGCTGCCAAAATCATCGAAAATGACGAAATTGCAGCACAGATGAACGATTTACCGGATGTTTTAAGACCCATGGTAAAAGGTGGGGGGTCACTGACTGCCCTGCCGATAATTGAGACTCAGGCAGGCGATGTCTCTGCATATATCCCGACAAACGTGATCTCCATAACCGACGGACAGATCTTTCTCGAATCCAACCTTTTTTTCTCGGGTGTTCGCCCGGCCATCAACGTGGGTATTTCAGTATCCCGTGTAGGCGGTAAAGCCCAGGTAAAATCTATGAGGAAAGTTGCAGGAACATTAAAACTCGACCAGGCACAATATCGTGAACTGGAAGCTTTTTCCAAATTCGGGTCCGATCTGGACGCGGCCACACTGGCTGTACTGAACAGGGGCGCCAAAAATGTTGAGATTTTGAAGCAGAAACAATACACCCCTTTTCCCGTGGAAAAACAGGTTGCCATAATATTTTGCAGCACAAGGGGATTGCTCAGAAATGTAAATATTGACAATGTAAAGGAATTCGAAAATGAATACCTCGAATTTCTTGAACTTAAACATAAAAAAGTGTTACAATCACTGAAACAGGGTAATTTAACCGACCACGATGAAAAGGCCTTAACAGCTGTCGCAGAAGAAATAGCTGAAAAATACAGATAAGCATTAAATCATGGCGAATTTAAAAGAGATTAGAACGCGCGTAGCTTCGGTGAAATCCACAAAGCAGATCACCAGCGCCATGAAAATGGTATCTGCAGCAAAATTAAGAAGAGCACAGGATACCATTATTCAAATGCGTCCCTATGCAAATAAACTGAATGAAATCCTGTCAGTGATAAACGATCCGGAGGAAACGGATGTGCAAAGCCCATACTTAGAAAACAGGGAAGCTGAAAAAATATTGCTGGTCGCCATTACATCGAATAAAGGGCTTTGCGGAGGATTTAATAATTCCGTAACCAAATTACTTGTTGATTTGCTAAAAACCGACTATAAAACACAATATGAAAAGGGGAATCTTGATATTATTACCATAGGTAAAAAAGCGAACGATTTTTTACGAACGCGAAAAATTAAAATAAAAGAATCCTTTACAGACATATATGATGAACTTACTTTTGAGAAAGTATTATCAATTGTAAATCCGGCGATGCAAAGCTTCGTTGACAAACAGTATGACAGAATTGACCTGGTATATAACCGGTTCAAGAATGCTGCAGTGCATATCCTTACTCACGAACAGTTACTGCCGGTAATATTATTAAAAGAAGAAGATGAGGATAAAAGTATCCCGGTAGATTATATTCTTGAACCCTCAAAGGAATACATCATCAAACAGCTTATCCCAAAATCACTGCGTATTCAGTTTTATGAAGCCCTGCTCGATTCTCATGCAGCCGAACAAGGTGCCCGTATGACAGCCATGCATAAAGCAACAGACAATGCTACAGAACTTATTAAAGATCTGCAGCTTAGTTACAATAAAGCAAGGCAGGCTTCCATAACGAATGAGATTCTCGAGATCGTCGGCGGAGCAAATGCACTAAAAGGCTAACCATTTATCTATGCTGGAGAAAACGTCATCACTGAAAAAAGAAATCCTTCAATTGTGGCCTTTTTTTCTTTTTGTGATCGTTCTCACTATGGCTACGATGCAAAATGCTTTTTTCTGGGATAAAGATATCATGGATTCCCGCCAGGCTCACTGGTTCTTTCAACATGGATTGTCATTACTGCCACCTCAACATTTGGATCCCGGACATCCCCCGTTGATGGGATGGCTTTTGGCAATAATGTGGTCGGTCTTTGGCCGGTCACTTATTACAGGACATCTGATGATGCTGCCTTTTTCAATAGGACTGATCTGGCAGCTATATCGCTTTTTACGCATTTTTATACCTAATAAACAGGTGCTTAATGCAGCTTTACTTCTTGTTATTATCGACACATCCCTTCTCACACAAATAACAGTTGTTTCGGGCGAACTCATCCTTATATTCTTCTTTTTCCTTTCTGCAAACTCCATAATTTACAGGAAAAGAATAATGCTCGTTTTTAGTCTTCTGGGGCTCTGCATCATCAATATGCGCGGAATGATGTCGTGTGCCGTTATTGGCATATTTCATCTTTACCATGAATTTATTATTAATAATAATAAACTTCGATTAAAGAAACTGGTTAATATTAGCATATTGTATATCCCTGCATTTATTCTTGCTTCCGGTTATTTATTCTATCATTTTTTTCAACGCGGATGGATCATTTACGATCCAATCGATTCCGCGTGGGAAGGTTGTTATGAAACAGTTAATCTTAAGGGTTTTTTAAGGAATATTATTATTTTAATTTGGCGGATCATTGATTATGGACGGCTGTTTTTATGGTGCATTGCCTTCTGGTTTTTTATCCGCTTATTACAAAAAAAGTGGAAAACTGACAAACATGTACATTTACTGTTTTCATTATTTCTTATCTCGCTTATTGTATTTTCTCCGGGCATTCTTATACATAAAAATCTGTCAGGACACCGTTACCTGCTGCCTTCACTAATAGTTTTTTCATCCCTGATCGCCTATCTGATCCTGAAGAAATCCCCGGAGAAAAAATGCATGAAATTCCTGTATTTTATCGCGCTCATCGGTTTGTTAAGCGGAAACTTCTGGGTTTACCCCGATAGAATATCACAGGGCTGGGATGCTACTCTTGCCCATCTTCCTTATTACAATCTTAGAAAAAAAATGATCGCTTATATTGATGAAAACAACATCCCTGTTAATGAAACCGGTTCCGGTATACCTAATGCATATCCTTTAAAGTATATTGATCTTTCTGATGATGAACGTGAATTTCCACGAAAAGACTTTGACAAACAGAAGTATATTTTCTATTCGAATATTTTTAATGATTTTACCGATGAAGAACTCGAAAGATTAAAAAACAAATGGCAAGTTGAAATGAAATACCAAACACTGCAAGTAAAAGTGGTTCTTTATAAAAATCCCGGATATTCAAAATAATCAAATAGTTATAATCAACAACCTGCCATTAGAAATACCAGCATCGGCTCCTATACAGTTGAAATCCTTCTCCTCCAAAGATGGCTCCTCCGGATTTGCAATCCGGAGGAGCAGGCAGCTCAACTAACCCGTGAAAGCTATAAAACTATCTGCTCAAAGAACGTTGCCAACATCAGAAATTCCACTTAAGACGAAGAAAAACCAAATCAGCCTGTTGTTCAAGTGAAGTGCCGGATATTTTATCCTCAATTTCAAATCCAAATATCTGTCCATGAAGAGAAAGCGCCAGACTATTTGAAAGATTGTAATCGGCACCCGGACCGATATAAAAACCGGTTATCTGCTGATTATCCTTATTATCAAAAAAGATCATGCTCCCGAGTGTTACATTGAATAACGGTGTGAGCGGGTAACTGCCCCGAGCAAAGAAATTGAAGCGGGTGAAAGTAAGGTTCTTGACTGACAGTGGGCCTGAATAAAACTCCATAAATCCGGCCGAACTCCTGCTATCGGGAATATCACTGTAAAAAAATTCAGCGTTCACACTCAAATCATTTGAAAACAGGTAATCCAGTGATATGCTGGCATAAAACAATCCGGATGTATCAGCAAAATTTGTTTTTGGTTGAAAATAGCTCATTTCCCCGCGTAATCCGACATTTTTAATGTAACCTGCCCATCCCATACCCAGCACATAATCACCCGAATAAGTCACATTATCGTTAATTGTGCTATAACTGCTGTAATACCCTCCCAGTATCTGAATATCCGTTCCCCCTGCACTAAAAAGATATTTTGCAGCAGCAGTTACCTTACCGGCGCTGTCAAGCTTAACCGCAAACTCGGCTGATGAAGTCATACCCGTATAATACTGCAAACGGACAGCATCACTTCCGGGCCGCTCGGGATAATCAAAATCAAAAAAATTATAGACATTGAAAAGATCATTTGGATTCCAGGCAAAAGTCCGCGACCAGTTTATTCGCTGCCTTCCGGCTGTTATATCAAGTTTACCAAGTGAATATTTCACCCATGCACGGTCAATTGAACTGTTTAAAATATATGACCCGCCCGATACCAGATTGAATGACATATCAATAAAATTGTCCGTATTATCAAGATCGTTCTTGTAATCCGGCATGTTTTCAACATAATCACCGTAAATCAAACGGTTTCTGAATTGTACCGATGCAGTAAAATCGGAAGAAGGATACCAGGAAAAATTCAATCGGTTATGCAATAGAGCTTCAAATAATAGTGTATCTGTTGCAGCCATTGCCGGGCCTGTTTCAATTTCATAATACATAACCGAAGGCATTACGGATACATACCCGTTAACATCCATTTTGTCCATTCTACTGTTCTGTGCATAAAACGACACTGAAAATAAGGCCAGTCCGGTCAGAAATAAAATACAAGTTTTCATCATGCTACCTGTAATTATTTGAATGTTTTAATTAATTGGCAATAGCTGCAAACTTCAGGTCTATTAAGCCTTACCAGTATCTTTCTGATACCGATTACTGATTACCGATCACCGATCACTGAATACCGATTACCGATTACTATTCACTATCCTCCTCCCTTCCGGCTTTTTGGCTTCGGGCTTTTTTCACTTCCGGGTATATTCACTTTCCTCCCGGTGATCATCACTTATCACTTTACCGTCTTCTATCGTTATCACCCGTCGCGCCTTTCTTACTACTCTTTGATCATGAGTAGAAAAGATAAATGTTATCTTTTCTTCCCTGTTCAGCTTTTCCATGATATCGAGCAGGTTTTCCGTTGTTTTGGAATCCAGGTTGGCCGTCGGTTCATCAGCCAAAATAAATTTAGGCTTTGATGCAAGCGACCTTGCTACGGCAACCCTTTGCTGCTGGCCACCCGACAGCTTTGAAGGACGGGTGTCAATACGATCACCCAGTCCGACCTCCTCGAGAAGCTCTATAGCCCTTGCCCTCCGTTCTTTTTTTGATCGCCCCTGCAACAGCATTATAAATTCAACATTTTCAATTGCTGTTAATACAGGGATCAGGTTATAGGCCTGAAACACAAAACCAATGTTATGGAGACGAAAATCGATCAACCGGGAAGATTTCAGTTCTCCTATATTCGTGCCGTCGATAATGATCTCCCCGTTAGTGACAATATCCAGTCCACCCACCATGTTCAGGAAGGTAGTCTTCCCCGATCCCGATGGCCCTACAACAGCAGAAAATTCACCTTCCTCAAAGTTCAGGTCAATGCCTCTTACAGCATGAACTTTAACTTCAGAGTCATTGTAAATTTTTTCCAGATTCTTTATTTGTATTATACTCATGATATTATACTTTATTATCTTAATAAAAATTTAATGTTATTTTATTAATCTTTATTTTCTATCCTGTATTCCCTACATATCAATACGTAATGCTTCAGCAGGACGCATCTTAATCGCCTTTATGGCCGGGTATATGGCTGCAACAAGACCGGTAATGATCACAAGAATGGTTACTTTGAGGATAATCCCGATATCGATCACCGGATAAACTACAGATTCAAATCCCAGCCTTTCAATACCCTGACTAAGTGATGCAAGATCTATCCCCGTGGCAGAAGTAATTGCCGAAACGGCATACCCGACAATAATTCCTGCCACTCCGCCGGTTAATGATAAAAAAACCGTTTCAAGCATTATCATAAAAAATATCCTGCGTTTATTCATACCAACAGACATCAGCATACCCAGCTCTTTCACCCGGTCGAGAACAGCCATCAGCATAGTATTAACAATACCGAAGCCCAATGCCAACAAAATAATTATCAATATAAAATACATAGAGACATCCATTGAGCGCTCAAGCAGACTTACCTCCGGCATTATCTCCCGCCATGATTTTACATCAAAACCCGGAAATTCCCGGCTTAAATGACTAACGGTTTCCTTTACAGCACTGTTCTCATTCAGTAAAACCGCGATCTCATGTCCCTGATCATTGTTCATATTAGTGATTCTGCGCAAATCTTCGGCTTTAACAAAAGCATTGGTCTCGTCAAACATCGAGTTTGAGGTTTTAAAAATGCCGGCAATCCTGAACAAACTGCTGGTCATGGTACCGTCAAGCTGCTGCATGGTAACAACCAGTTTGGAATGTAACTTCACATTAAGCTTTTCAGCAAGCTCATGCCCGATCACTATAGGATTCCTTTTTACACCTTCCAGATATTGGCCTTCAATTACTTTCGTAAAAAGATTGGTAACCTGCTTTTCTTCTTCCGCCACTATCCCCATTATAGTTATTCCCGAACCGGTTTCTGCCGATGTCACCATGCCGTTTTGAATTATTCTTACACTGGTTGAATGTACAACATTCATGGTATCAATTCTTTCCTTCTTTTCCTTAATATCAGGAATTAAATTTGCAATATCAGGATTTTGAAGATATTTTCCTTGGTGGATCTGTATATGGGATACTTCGGTTTTAATGGCCGTTTCCATACGCTGATCCACCATCCCGTAATAAAAGGCCCATGAAAACACACCGGCAAATATACCAATTGCTACGGCTACAATGATCACAAGGCTGCGAACCTTACTACGCCAAACATTTCTCCATGATATTATCCAGATCATAATATGTTTATTTTAAAATATTATCATTTAAGCACGAAGCGCGTTACTAACCTTTAAATTCATAATCTGTATCAACGGGTACAGGGCAATCACCAGTGTAATAACAAATATCACGATTACCTGGTCTAACATCACTTTTGGAACCAGGCTGAAATACATCGCGGCTTCAATTCCAAACTGTGCATATGCTTCTCCATACTCTCCGGGTAGGGGAACAGGATTATTAACAAAATAAGAGATGATAGGAACACTAAAAATAAACCCTGCAATAACACCCAGCAACCCGATAAAAACCGTTTCAAAAAACAGCATAACCTGCAGCCTGTATTTTTGCATACCCACAGCCACCATAATGCCCGTTTCCCGTTTTCTTTCCGACATCATCATGATAATCGTTCCCAGTATCCCAAATCCAACAACAATATAAAGAACAGCTTTCATAATCACTCCACCGGCACGGTCACCCTCAATCATCTGAACAACTTCGGGCTGCATTTCATCCCAACTCATTACACTGTATTTGTCCTTCAATTCATTTTGCAGCTTTTGTTTCACCTCATCAACATCCTTATATTCATCGACCATTATCACCAGTGATGTTATCATTCCTTGAGCATAAAAAAATTGCCTGGCAGCATCCAGATCAATATAGGCTCCAAAATTATTCATGTCCGGAGACGGAAATTCAAGAATACCTCTCAGTGGAAACAGACCTGCTGCACTGGCACCGTGATATCCCTGGCTGATCAAAACAATTGTATCTCCAATTTCAGCATTCAGGTTTTTTGCCAGGTTCACTGCAATAAGCACCCCCTGGTCACCATCTTCAAGATAAGATCCCTTTGTAATCCATCGCGAAAGTGAAGACATCTGATCTTCTTTCCCGGGTTCGATCCCGATCAGGGCAGCACCCCTTGTATAGTTTCCTGTTGAAAGCAGGCTATATGATTCCAGCCTCGGAACTACCTGTGTAACCTGTTCAATCGATCTGCATTTTTCATACAGGCTATCATTGGGAACATAACTGTCATTAATTGATTTTGTTTCCCAGTAATCATTGTGATGGATCTGAATGTAGCCGGCATAAAATTTAACCACGTTATCGATCATCCTGGAATAGGTTCCTTCCTGCATTGATGCCATCAGAGTGGAAAAAAACACAGCCAGTGCAATAGCTGCAACCGTGATAAGAGTACGGCGCTTGTTTCTCCACAAATTCCTCCATGCCAATAAAAAGTTGTTCATATTAATTCAGGTTTTATACAATATTTTTA
>CAZBJH010000003.1:0-64074 GCA_964492185.1 uncultured Bacteroidales bacterium
AATGAGTTCAAGAGCTCACTTTTAAATGAGTTCAAGAGCTCACTTCGTTCGGTTCACGCGCCTTGATCTCGAACATTCTGAACAAACACTATGACTTTATAGACAGGCTTTAATTAATGAATACTATTGTTCGAAAACCTGTCTGTAATTCTATGAACCTTTAGCCAATAATGCAGAAAAATTATAACAAATAATTTGACTGAATTGTTATATAAAAGGTTCATTAATATTTCTAATCACTGAAACAAATTTTATGGAACTTTATCAAAAACCTGGTATTTACAAGCTGCCCGATGATCAATGGAAATGCTGCGTATGGGCACCCCATGCCCGGAAAACAGAGTTGGTACTGAACCCTGGTTCTACTGAGGAAAATGTAATTGACTTAACAAAGGATGCAGCCGGTTACTGGAAAACAGAATTCCGGCTTAAACAAAACGGCACCAAATATAAATACAGAATAAACGGTAAAAAACTACTTCCTGATCCGGCTTCATTATCACAGCCCGAAGGAGTACACGGTGCTTCCGCGATTATTGACCTGCAATCCTTCAACTGGTCAGATCAACAATGGAAGAATATCCCCCCTGACCAGACAGTGATGTATGAATTACATACCGGCACATTTACCCCGAAACAAAACTTTGAAGGGATAACAGAAAAACTTGACTACCTCACGGATCTCGGCATAAATGCTATTGAACTGATGCCTGTGAATCAGTTTCCCGGCAAACGGAACTGGGGATATGACGGAGTATATCCTTATGCAGTCCATAATCATTATGGTGGTGCCGAAGAATTACAAAAACTGGTAAATGCCTGTCATAATAAAAATATCGCACTTATTCTTGATGTGGTATATAACCATCTCGGGCCCGAAGGCAATTATCTGCCGGAATTCGCACCTTACTTTACCAGGTCCTATAACACCCCGTGGGGAGCTGCAGTGAATTTTGACGATGTCTATAGCTACGGCCTTCGCAACTATTTCATTCAAAATGCACTGATGTGGCTGAAAGACTTCCATGTTGATGCACTAAGACTGGACGCCGTGCATGCGATAAAAGACTATAGCGCAAAGCATTTCTTGCAGGAACTTCATGAAGAAGTTGAACTACTGAATAAAGAAACCGGCAAAGACCATTATCTTATAGCCGAAAGCAATCTCAATGATGTGCGTTTGATAAATCCTTCAGAAAAGGGAGGATACGGACTGGAAGCACAATGGAACGATGATTATCATCATGCATTACATGCATTGCTTACCGGTGAAAGATCCGGGTATTATAAGGATTACGGGGAATCCTGTCATCTTTTAAAAGCGATCCGCGATGCATTTGTATACGATGGGATCTACTCGGATTTCAGGAAAAAGGTATACGGAAATACGGCGAAAGATAACCCGGGAAAGCAATTTGTCATATTTAACCAGAATCACGACCAGGCAGGAAACAGAAAATCCGGTGACCGCCTGACCACTTTATTGAATTTTGAACAGTTGAAACTGTGCACGGCAACATTGTTTTCTTTACCTTTTGTTCCCATGCTGTTTATGGGTGAGGAATACGGCGAATCATCACCTTTTCTCTATTTTGTCGACCATACAAGTAATGAACTGAACAAACTGGTCAGGCAGGGCAGGAAAAAAGAGTTCAGTCATTCATGGGACAAATCCCCTCCTCCTGATCCTGATAAAGAAGAAACATTCCTTCAGTCTGCCCTGAAATGGAATTACAAAACGAACAGGTATCAATCGGCACTGCTTTCATTGCACAAATTTCTTATATCATTAAGAAAAACACATCCGGTGTTTAGTAAGCCGGTAAGGGAAAACCTGAAGATAAATACCTGCAATACCGGTAATATCCTGCAACTTGAACGTTTTTACGGAAATAATGCTATTCTGGGATTTTTTAATTACTCTGCTGAAAGGGAAGAAATTCAACTTAATCCTCATTATTCATCCGGGCTTACCCTGATACTTAATACTGCATCTTCCGAATGGGAGGGTAATTTTGATAATATCCCGCTGCATCCGGAAGAAAACACTACAATTACTGTAATGCCCGGGTCGGCAATAATTTTCGAAGGCATTGTCAGGAAGCCAACCTGAGCAGTATAAACAGAAAAATGTCCAAAAGAAACCGATCATCAATAATAATTATTGATCATTTTATGTAAAATTTTGTTGTAATAAACCCATACAATACCGGAAACTTTATGCAAAATACACAAAACCTATTTAAGAACGGGCGGGAACGAGTGATCATCGAGAAAGTAAAGCCCGAAATAGACGGGGGCAAATTTGCCGCTAAACGCGTACAGGGAGATATTGCAGATATCAGGGCAACTGTATTTTCCGACGGGCATGACAGGATAAGTGCAGAGGTATTGTTCCGTAAGAGCAGCGATAAAAACTGGCAGATATCCCCCATGGTTCACAAAGGAAATGACCACTGGGAAGGTTTTTTCCCGGTGATGGAAACAGGTTGGTATACCTTCACAATAAGGGCATGGATAAACAGGTTTGAGACCTGGTACAATGACATTTTAAAAAAATACAATGCCGGTGTCGGCTTCGAATCCGATCTGATGTCGGGCGCACAGCTTATCGAACATCATATAAAATCAAAAAAGATCAGTGGAAACGACCTGGCCGCCCTTGAGGAAATAACTGCTGAACTTACTGCAGACAATAAAGCTTTGGAAGACAGGATGATCGCGGTAAAATCCGGTGAACTGGCAAAAATTCTTCGTAATTACCCTCTACGTGAATTTGCGGTTCAATATGACAAAGAGTTAAATATCATCTGTGAACGAAAGAAAGCAGCTTTCAGTTCCTGGTATGAATTTTTTCCCAGATCAATATGGGAACCCGGAAAGGAAAAAGGTACTCTGAAAACCTGTATTGACCGCCTGCCCTATGTCGCGGGCATGGGATTCGACGTATTATACCTTCCGCCAATACACCCCATAGGAAATACGAAAAGAAAAGGCAGGAACAATAATGCAGAAACGCAACCCGGGGAACCCGGATCTCCGTGGGCCATCGGGAATAAGGAAGGGGGGCATAAGTCCGTTCATCCCGAACTGGGCACCCCTGAAGATCTCAGCCAATTGATAAATTCAGTCAAAGAATACAATATGGAGATCGCCCTTGATATCGCTTTTCAGTGTTCTCCCGATCATCCCTGGGTAAAAGAGCATCCGCGATGGTTCAGAAAAAGGCCCGACGGAAGCATACAATACGCGGAAAATCCACCTAAAAAATACGAGGATATTTACCCCGTTAATTTCGAGACTGAAGACTGGCAGGCCCTTTGGAAAGAATTAAAAAGCGTGTTCGAATACTGGATTGAACAAGGTGTGAAAATTTTCCGGGTTGATAATCCGCACACTAAATCTGTTCGCTTCTGGGGATGGCTCATTCGTGAACTTAAGAGCGACTATCCTGACCTGATCTTTTTAGCAGAAGCGTTTACAAGACCGGCAATGATGTACCAGTTGGCAAAACAGGGTTTTACACAATCCTATACCTACTTCACCTGGAGAAACACAAAATGGGAACTTACCAGGTATTTTGAAGAGCTCACCCGCACGACGGTTAAAGATTTCTTTCGTCCCAATCTATGGCCGAACACTCCCGATATCCTGCCCGAATTCCTGCAGGTCAGCGGTCGTCCGGGATTTATTATCCGCCTGGTTCTTGCAGCCACTCTAAGCTCCAGTTATGGAATATACGGACCTGCTTATGAGCTTATGGAAAACACTCCCCTGGAATGGGGGAGAGAGGAATACCTGGATTCTGAAAAATTTGAGATCAAACACTGGGATATTGAAAGAAAAGAATCACTAAAAAATATCATCAGGGAAATAAACATTGTCCGTGAAGAGAATGCTGCCTTACATAATAATTCCAGCCTTCGGTTTCATAATATAGAAAACGAACAGATCATTGCATACAGTAAACACACGCCTGATTTGTCAAACATAATACTCGTCATTGTAAACCTCGATCCGCACCATACCCATTCTGGCTGGGTACATTTACCCCTTGAAAAATTCGGAATTGAACAACACGATACATATCAGGTTTTTGATCTGATCACAAAAACCAGGTATTTATGGAGCGGTGAATATAATTATGTAGAGCTTAACCCCGGTGTTTTTCCTGCTCATGTGTTTAAGGTTCGGCGAAAAATCCGAACCGAGCAGGATTTCGATTATTTTATGTAATACAATTTAATTATCACATTCCGGTAATCAGATAATAAATGGCAAAAGATAAAAATACAAAAGAAAATTTGTGGTATAAGGACGCCATAATATATCAGCTTCACGTGCAATCCTTTTTAGATAGTAATGCTGACGGAACAGGGGATTTCAAAGGTTTGCTGACAAAACTCGATTATTTGCAAAATCTTGGTGTCAATGTCTTATGGCTCCTGCCGTTTTATCCTTCGCCACTGCGCGACGGCGGTTATGATATTGCCGATTTCACCAGTATTCATCCTTCCTACGGAAAACTGGCCGAATTCAAAAAATTCATCCGCGAAGCACATAACAGGGGGTTAAAAGTGATCACCGAACTGGTTCTGAACCATACTTCAATTGACCATACCTGGTTTCAGCGCGCAAGAAAAGCAAAACCACGTAGCAAATGGCACAATTTCTATGTATGGAACAATAATCCGGATAAATACACTGAAGCCCGCATAATTTTCAAGGATTTTGAAACCTCTAACTGGGCGTGGGATCCTGTTGCCAAGTCATATTACTGGCACAGGTTTTATTCTCATCAGCCAGATCTTAATTATGAACATCCTGCTGTACAAAAAGCCATGTTTAAAGTCATTGATTTCTGGTTTGGGATCGGTGTTGACGGCTTGCGCCTGGATGCTGTACCTTATCTTTTTGAGGAAGAAGGAACAAATTGTGAAAACCTGCCCAAAACACATAAATTTCTGAAAGATCTCAGAAAATACATTGATAACAAGTACGAAAATAAAATGCTGCTTGCCGAAGCCAACCAATGGCCGGAAGATGCAGCAGAATACTTTGGCAACGGGGATGAATGCCATATGGCCTTTCACTTCCCTGTCATGCCCCGCCTGTTCATGGGCTTAAGGATGGAGGACCGTTTCCCCGTGATCGATATCCTTGAACAAACTCCTGAAATCCCTTCTTCCTGCCAGTGGGCTATCTTTCTTAGAAATCACGATGAACTTACTCTTGAAATGGTTACTGATGAAGAAAGAGATTACATGTATAAGAGTTTTGCAAAAGAACCCGAACAAAGAATAAACCTTGGAATACGAAGAAGGCTTGCTCCTTTATTGGATGCTGACCGTCGCAAAATAGAATTAATGAATATACTGCTGTTTTCATTACCTGGAACACCTATCATATATTATGGAGATGAAATCGGTATGGGTGATAATTATTATCTTGGTGACCGTCACGGTGTGCGCACTCCCATGCAATGGGCCCCGGATAAGAATGCAGGTTTTTCAACAGCCTCCCCTCAAAAGCTTTATCTTCCGGTAATCATTGAACCCGAATATCATTATGAAGCGATCAATGTTGAAAGCCAGGACAAAAATGCTTCTTCGCTTTTATGGTGGATGCGCCGAGTGATTGCAATGAGGAAAAAATACAAGGCTTTCAGTCGCGGTATTACAAAATTTATCAACTCGGGAAACCCAAAAATCCTTTCATTTATCCGTGAATTCGAAAATGAAAGGATCCTTGTTATTGTAAATCTTTCACGTTATACACAGATCTCACAACTGAACCTTATCGAATACGAAGGATACATTCCCCGGGAAGTATTCAGCCGCAATGATTTCCCGATGATCGATGATGCACTGTATACTTTACCATTGAAACAAAAAGAATATTATTGGTTCAGCCTTATCAAGCCTGCAACAGACGAAAATATTCTTACAGCTAAACAGGAATTTAATATTCGTCTGAGATCACGGGGATGGAATGTATTCAGCCAGGAAGTAAAAAACTATTTTGAAGAATATCTGCTCACGAATTACCTGTTGCAAAGCAGATGGTTCAGAGGTAAGGCAAAAATCATAAAAAGTATTCACCTCAGTGATAATATACCCCTTTATAAAACAGAAGGTTTAAACAGCTATATATTATTTATTGAAGCCGAATATGTTGAACATTCTTCGGAAACCTATATATTACCGATATCCCTTGCCTTCGGAGAAGAAGCAGGCGATATTAAATACGAATATCCCAATGCTGTTATTGCCAAAATCACGTTTGATGATGAAGAGGCTATTATTTATGACAGCTCAGTAAGCAAAGCATTCCACAATTATCTGCTTAACCTCATAAATACAAGAAAAAAGGCAAAAGGGCGGTTTAGTGAAATTACCGGTAACCCTGGAAAATTATTAAAGACAGCCAATCGCAACAAATCACTTCCTGAAGAATCCAGGATAGTAGGTTTTGAACAATCAAATACCTCCATCCTATACAGTGATCAGTTTTTCCTGAAATTATACCGGTGTCCGGAAGAAGGATACAATCCCGAACTTGAGTTAATCCGGAATCTTACTGAAAAAACAAAATACACAAATTTTCCACCTTTTGCCGGTGAGCTGGAATACCGCGGAAATAAAGGAGGTGCATTGTCAGTTGCAATTCTGACCGGTTTTATCCCTAATGAAGGTAATGCATGGGATTTCACTCAGACAAATATTGATCAGTATTTTGAACATATTATTGCCCAACGAAACGAAATAAACCTGCCATCAATTGACAATTATAGCATTTATCAACCTGTAGATCCCGAATACCTCGAGTTGCTTACCGATCTGTCAGGGCATTTCTTCACCGATATGGTCTCTTTACTGGCCAAACGCACAGCAGAACTTCATAAAGCACTGTTGTCTGTTTCAGGTGCTGATTTTAAACCCGAATCTTTCTCATTGCTTTATCAGAAATCCGTGTATCAATCAGTTCGTACACTAATAAGGAGAACCCTCAATGATCTGAAAGGAAAACAGAAAAACATGCCCGCTTCATTGCATGAGGATCTGAACGTGGTGTTAACAAAAGAAAATGAGATCCTTAATTACATCAAACATATACTCACGCGGAAAAAGATCAATTCCGTAAAATCAAGGATACACGGAGATTATCATTTGGGCCAGGTACTTTTTACCGGGAAAGATTTCATTATCATTGATTTTGAAGGAGAACCCGCCCGGACTATCAGTGCAAGAAAGCTTAAATACTGCCCGCTGAAAGATGTTGCAGGAATGATCCGTTCATTGCATTATGCCGTGTACATGTCATATTTCAATAAGATATCCGTCAGACCCGAAGACAGGAAATTATTAATGCCCTGGCTTGAAGTCTGGTATAAAAATATCTGCAGTACATTTATTAAAGCATACATTGAAGAAGCAGGTAACGCGGATTTTGTTCCGGGCACAGCCGAAGAGCTGGAAGGACTGTTAAATATTTATCTTCTTGAAAAGGCAGTCTATGAGATCGGGTATGAAATGAACAATCGTCCTGACTGGACTATTATACCTCTTAAAGGAATGACTGAAGTTATAAGTCAGTCCATAAGTAAGTAGTTGATAATAAAATTAGAAATATTGAAAACGGAAAAAAGAAAAGTGATGTCAAAACAAAGGAAAACAAATACGCCAAAAAATACCAATCCGCCTTCAACAAATAAAATACCTGTAAAAGAAAGCATTACTCCCACCCCTGACAACATAAAAAAACAAAAAAGCCGGGAGTTTACTGATTATGACGAATATCTTTTCAGAGAAGGCAAACATTTCAGCCTTTATTACAAGCTGGGGTCGCATATTGTAGAAAAAAACAATCAGAAAGGCGTGGAATTCTCTGTCTGGGCCCCCAATGCAAAAGAAATCGCAGTAATAGGGGATTTCAATAACTGGAATTATGGCGCCAGCCTGATGCAGGCCCGCCAAGACGGATCAGGTATCTGGGAATTGTTTATTCCGGGGGTCAAAAAAGGTGATAATTATAAATATCATATCATTTCGGGTTCTCATGATTATTCAGTTGATAAAACCGATCCCTTTGCTGTTTTTTGTGAGGTGCCTCCCAGCACGGCATCCAAAGTATGGGATCTGGATTATACCTGGAATGACGAGCAATGGATGAAAGACCGGGTCAATATCAATTCACCTGACCGCCCCATGTCGGTATATGAATTGCATCCCGAATCATGGCGCAGGGTCCCTGAAGAAGGAAACAGGCCTCTCACATACCGTGAAATGGCTGTCGATTTGATTGATTATCTTAAAAAAAACGGTTTTACACACGTGGAATTACTTCCTGTTATGGAACATCCCTTTAGCGGATCATGGGGCTACCAGGTACTGGGATTTTTTGCCGCTACCAGCCGTTTTGGCACACCTCAGGATTTCATGTATCTTATCGACCGGCTGCACCAGAATAATATCGGAATTCTGCTGGACTGGGTACCTTCACATTTTCCCGGTGATGAACACGGGCTGCATTATTTTGACGGTACTTACCTTTTTGAACATCATGATCCCCGGCAGGGTTACCATCCCGACTGGAGCAGTTATATTTTCAATTACGGAAGAAATGAGGTGAAGGAATTTCTCATCAGCAGTGCCCATTTCTGGTGTGACAAGTACCATGTTGACGGGATCCGCGTAGATGCAGTTGCTTCCATGCTTTATCTCGACTATTCACGTGAAGACGGTGAATGGATACCCAATGAGCATGGCGGACGCGAAAACCTGCAGGCAATTCAGTTCCTGCGCGAACTGAACGAATCACTGTACACCCGTTTTCCGGGCATACAAACAATAGCCGAGGAATCCACTGCATGGCCTATGGTCACACGGCCGGTTTATACAGGAGGATTGGGATTCGGATTTAAATGGAATATGGGCTGGATGCATGATACACTGGACTATTTTGCCAACGATCCCGTGCACCGCGGTTACCATCACAACAAAATTACCTTCAGCATGTGGTACGCGTTCAATGAAAATTTTATGCTCAGTCTTTCACACGATGAAGTAGTCCATGGTAAAGGATCAATGATCAACAAAATGCCTGGAGATGAATGGCAAAAATTTGCCAACCTCAGATTACTTTATGGCTATATGTTCGCACATCCCGGTAAGAAACTCCTGTTCATGGGAAACGAATTCGGCCAGCGGTCGGAATGGAACCACGAAACCAGCCTTGACTGGCACCTCCTCGAAAACGAAAATCATAAAAGACTTCTGCGCTGGATAAAAGACCTGAACGCGACATACAAAAAATATCCTGCCCTTTATGAGGTTGACTTTGAATCCGCTGGTTTCAAATGGATCGACCCGGGTGATGCTGTAAACAGCATACTTAGTTTTGTGCGTTATGACAAAGGAAAGAAAAACATGGTAATGGTTATCTGTAATTTTACGCCGGTACCACGCCATAACTATCTCATTGGTGCGCCGGAAGAAGGATACTGGAAGGAAATTCTGAATAGTGATGCCAAAGAATACGGGGGCAGCGGGCATGGTAATTTCGGCGGGGTGGACACCTCACCGGTACCTTATCATGAAGAAGAACAGTCGGTCAATATTGTTTTGCCACCCCTGGGTGTTGTTATATTCAGCAACTCTGAATAGAGATCATCTGTTATGAAAAAACACTATAACCCCGTATCCACATACCGGATCCAGTTTTCAGGTGAATACCCGTTCAGCCGGTTTAATGAAATATCGGATTATCTTGAAAAACTCGGGATCGGAACGGTTTATGCATCGCCCGTTTTTTCCGCGTTAAAAGGCAGCACACACGGTTATGATGTCATAAGGCATGATAATATCAATCCTGAAATAGGAAATGCCAGTGAACTGGAAATCATCCGTTCCGGACTAAAAGAAAGACAAATTGGCTGGATACAGGATATCGTGCCTAATCACATGGCCTTTGATCCTTCGAATCCTTATATTTTTGATCTGCTTGAAAACGGAATTCACTCGGCCTTTCATGATTTCTTTGATGTCGATTGGACACATCCTGACAAAGAAATGAATGGCAGGATCATACTTCCCTTCTTTGGACAATCCGTCGATCAGCTGATCAATAATGAAAAGTTAAAACTTGTTTACCGGGAAGAAGGATATCTCTGTTTTCTTTATTATGAAAAATGTTTTCCTGCCAATGCGGCTGTATATCCCGGGATATTCCGGAAAATACACAATCTTCCTTCTTCATTGCATCATGCATTAAATGAATTTACCCAAGGAAACGATAAAGGGATCAATATTAAACTTCAAATACTGAAACATCACTTTCAGACCGAAATGACCAGTGATAATAAGTTTCGCAGATCATTAATTTCCGTTCTGGATGATGTCAATGCCAACCGTTCATTGTTAAAGAATTATCTTTCCATACAACATTATTTGCCTGTTCATTGGCAAACAACCAGCAGGAAGATCAATTACCGAAGGTTTTTTACCATCAATGGAATGATCTGCCTGAACATGCACCTCGACAAAGTCCGTGAACTTTATCACAGGTATTGCCTGAAACTTACAAAAAAGGGGATATTTTCAGGGTTGAGGATAGACCATATCGACGGAATCTATCAGCCGGGCAACTATTTGGAATGGCTTCGAAAACAGGTCGGAAAAGACACCTTTATCATCGTTGAAAAGATACTTGAAAAAGACGAAAAACTACCGGATTACTGGCCTGTTCAGGGAACAACAGGATATGAATTCCTCGCGGCAGTTAATAACCTGTTCACATGCAATCAGGCGGAAGGTGATTTTCAGAAAATAAGGGAATCAATAATTAAAAAGAAGCTGACCGATTACAATGATCTCATCTACAATAAAAAGAAATACATTCTTTACGAAAGGATGAATGGTGAACTGGAAAATTTAACACGCTTATTTATTGACCTGAAAATAAGCAATGAATATCAGTCATTTGAAGCATTACAAAAAGCAATTGGTGAGTTCCTTTTACAATGCCCCGTGTACAGATTGTATCTGGAAAAAGATATTATTTCAGCACGGGATGAAAAAATGCTTATTGACATTTTTAACAGGGCGATCAGCAACATCTCTGAATTGCAGCCTGTGTTGGAGATGCTGAAAAATGAGCTAAGCAAAGTAAATACTCTTACCGGTAAAGAAAAACAAAACCGCCTGCATTTTCTCAGGCGCAGCATGCAGTTTACCGGTCCCCTGACTGCCAAGGGAGTGGAAGATACCTCATTCTATACATACAATTTATTTATTGCACATAATGAAGTAGGTGATTCACCGGGGTACTACGGCATAACCGTTCCGGAATTTCACCGTCTGATGGCTGACCGGAAAAAGTATTATCCCCTTGCATTGAATACGACTTCAACCCATGATACAAAGAGGGGCGAAGATTTCAGGGCCCGACTAAATGTATTGAGTGATATCCCTGCATTATGGGGGGAAAAGGCGGTACAATGGAAAAAAATGACAGTTGCCCATAAAACAACGATCGATAATAAACCCTGTCCTTCCGAAAAAAATGAATACTTTATTTATCAATCGCTGGCCGGTGGTTTACCATTCTTTGAACACGACCGGGAGGATTTCACTGAAAGGTTTATTTCGTATATTATCAAAGCCATACGTGAAGGAAAGGAGGAAAGCTCCTGGACATCACCTAATGAGCAGTATGAAAAACATGTTAAAAAATTCATTCTAAACATTCTTTCCCCGGGATCGGATTTTTATAATGACCTTTATACCTTTGCAAGGAAGATCTGTGATTATGGTTATCTTAATTCCCTTTCACAAACCGTTTTGAAAATAACCTGTCCCGGGGTTCCCGATATTTACCAGGGATCGGAATTGTGGAACTTCAGTATGGTAGATCCCGATAACCGTCGTCCTGTTAATTATGATATCAGGAAGAAATATATTAATGAGTTTTATGCTATAAAACAAAAAGATACTATAAATTACTTAAATTATTTATGGAAGAAAAGAGACAACGGAAAAATAAAGCATTGGATCACAATGAAATTATTACTTTACCGGAAACAACACCCCGGGCTTTTTGAATATGGAGAATACCGGCCCCTGTATTTTAAAGGCGAACGATCGTCGCGGGTCATGGGTTATATAAGGCAACACCATAATGAAATTATAATAACTGTCATTCCTCTTCACCTGGCAATGGATGGCATTTCGAATATCATACACTATAACTGGAAAAATACACGATGTGACCTTCCCTTTGATAAAAAATCCATATGGCACGACCTTATAAGGGATCAATATATCGAAGGAGGAGAATCATTATGGTTATCCGGACTATTTAAATCAATTCCCATTTCAGTATTAACAAGAGTGCAGGATCATGGATAAACGCGGCGCAGGTATCTTACTTCACATCTCATCTCTTCCCGGCAAATACGGAACAGGAGATCTTGGAGAAGAAGCTTATAAATTCGTGGATTTTTTAAAGAACAGCGAACAACACTATTGGCAAATTCTTCCGCTTAACCCGGTCAGCCGCAACAGCGGCTTTTCCCCTTATTCCCCTTTGTCTTCAATGGCAGGCAATCCCCTGCTTATAAATCCGGAAAAAATGCTTGAATTGCCTTTTATACCTCCTGAACCTCTACTTCAGGAAATAACTAGCTCCGCAAAAGCCGATTTCAATGCCGCGGGATCAATCAGATGGGAATTGTTTGAAAAAGCATACAGTCATTTTATTCTTAATGCAGATGATAAATGGAAAAAAAAGTTTAACCTTTTCTGTGAAAAGGAATCTTTTTGGTTAAATGATTTTGCTTTATTTATGGCATGTAAGCAAAAATTTGACTTCGATCCATGGAACAAATGGCCCATGGAATTCCGCCTGCGTGAAAAAAAAACCCTGGAAAAATTTGCCGGGCAGCAGGCTGATACTATCGTGCGCGAAAAATTTATCCAGTTTATATTCTTTCTTCAACTAAGGGAACTGAAAGAATACTGTCATAATAATGAGATCAGTGTGATAGGCGATGTGCCTATATACATTGCATATGACAGTGCCGATGTATGGTCGAATCCAGGTATTTTCAAACTGGATGATAAAGGGCAGATGACTGCTATTGCAGGTGTACCTCCTGATTATTTCGATAAAAACGGGCAATTATGGAACATGCCTGTATTTAACTGGTCAAGTCTGAAAAGTACCGCTTATAAATGGTGGATCTACCGCCTGAAGCAAAACCTTGAATTATATGATATTGTCAGGCTGGACCATTTCAGGGGCTTCTCAGCTTACTGGGAGGTTCCTGCCGGTGACATTACAGCCAGAAACGGAAAATGGGTCCCGGGTCCGTCAGAAGATTTTTTCGATACAATTAAAAAAGAATTTCCATCTCTTCCTTTTATTGCCGAGGACCTTGGGGAGATCGACCAGCCTGTATATGATTTACGGGACAAATACGGTTTACCGGGAATGCAGGTTATTCAATTTGCCTTTACCGAAGATGTTGATCGGTCGGTTCATATCCCATATAATCATAAGATAAACAGTGTGGTTTATACTGGCACACATGATAACAACACGCTGAAAGGATGGTACAAACAGCTCACGTTAAAAGAAAAAAAACTAATACGAAACTATACGGGTTTCCGGATAAATAAACGAAATATTCACAGTATTATGATGCGTCTTGTATATTCTTCGGTCTCTCGTCTTGCTATCATTCCCATACAGGATATATTGGGCCTGGGCGAAAAAGCCATAATGAACCGACCTTCAACCATTAAAGGTAACTGGACCTGGAAATTGAAAAACAGTAAATACCGCAAATACGGAAAGCAACTGCTGGAGATGATGAAGATCTATGGCAGATGCACTGAACACCTATAACTGAATAGCAAATACCGAATACTGATTACTGATTACCGAATACCTTTTTGACCCACCCCTGCCTCCCGACCTTCGGTACGGGACAAGCTCTCCTGGGGAGAAATAGCTCCTTCATAGCTTCCAACTTCTTCAGCTGTTTACAGTTCACCTTTCACTTTCTCCGCCTTCCGGCTTCAGGCTTCAGGCTTTTTTGCTTTGTACTTTGAACTTTGAGCTTTGAGCTCCTTTTGCTTTCAGCTTATTCTACCGATTACCGTTCACTCCAATATCTCCAGCAAATTATTCTCCCTATACATGTCCGGGATATGTTCATTCCCGAGGAGTACTGAATGAATGCCCTTATCATGATCGAATGAAAACAAAAGCCTGTCATTATCTTCTTTCCATACTGCAGCAGATTTATAAATTTGTTTTTCAGAGCCGTCACTGAATATAACTTTCAGGTTTACCGGAACAGGCAGCTTACCTTTTCTTTCAACCGTAACCTCCATAATATCGTTAGTGATAACAACATCACCCAGTGCCAGGTCAGCATAACCAAATTCAAAGAACCAGGAATTCCAGAACCAGCCCAAATCTTCTTCATATATACGTTCGAAAGTAAAAAAGAAATCATTGGGTACAGGATGTTTACCCTGCCATGAATAAATAAAATCCTGAAATGCCTCACGAAATTTCTCTTTTCCCATAATATCCTGAAGCAGGAAGAAAGCAACAGCAGGCCGGTAATAGGAAGCAATACGGATTGAAGGATAATTCATCATATAACTCAGTGTCATGGGAGGAATATCAAGTTCAGTTCCTGCAAACCATTCATACCGCGTAATAATATTACTTAAATAATCACTGCCATTAATATTCTCATTATACGATTCATTGGGTATAAAAGTAGCCCAGCCCTCATCCATCCATCCGTATTTCCTTTCATTAATCCCGGTGAAGAACGGGAAATAGGTATGAGCAATTTCATGAAAGGTCAGTTCGAACAGTTTCCCCCTGTTAACCGGAGCACCATTATTGGCCATCATGGGCGATTCCATTCCTCCACCGGGATTACTGTTGCAAAAAGTAGTGATGTGAGGATAGGGATATGGAACACCTGGTAATTCACCTGACAGATAACTAATGGTCTTTCCTGAAAATTCAGCTACCTCATCATAATTAATTTCCGGAGGATAAACAGCTGAAGTAAGCACACGTCTTCCCGGCTTAATCTCTACACTCGCGGCATCCCAATTATACCGGTTGCTTGCTGCAAAAGTAAAATCCATTACATCATTTGCAATGAATTTCCATGTATTTGATTTTCTTCCCTGTGTAACCCTGTTCTGTAAATAATCATTTGAAGTTATAATATGTATAACACTATCTGAAGACAAAGCACTTTGATAATTATCATATATTCCATCATGAAAAAGCTTGTCAGCATTTTTTAACTCTCCCGTGGCCCACACAACGTAATCAGAAGGAAGAGTTATTCTTACGTCAAAATCAGAAAAATCATTATAAAATTCCACTGCACCGGCATATTCGATCAAATCCCACCCATCGATATCATCATATACAGCGATCTGGGGATACCAGTAAGCGATAAAAAAGTCATTTTCACCATATTGTCCCATTCTCAGGTTTTTACCCGATGTCATGATAAATTCCCATTTTACCTCAAGGCAAAGACGCTGACCGGGAAGCAGCTTTTCATCAAGATATATAATCATATTTGTACGCGTCCTGACAATTTTTTTATTATCATCAGGATCCATCAATTGATTATTTACTGTAAGTGATCTGACCTTCATACCCTCTGAAATATCCTCCTCTGAGAACCTTACCTGACGTGAATTACCCTTTTTCAAAATATCCTGGTACAATCTCATAACGATCATACTGAGGGAATCGGGGCTGTTATTAAAATACGTGATTTTTGTTTTTCCAACGACCATTCGTGTTTCAGGGAACAATTCGGCCTTAATTACATATTGACTGGCGTTTTGCCAGTAATTATCTCCTGGAATTCCCTCAGGGGAACGGGTTCCCTTTTCATAAGCTTTTAATATGTTTAAAGGAGTGTAAATATCATTTGATTGAGATTTTATTTCTTGAATACTAAATATATAAACACTAATAATTAAACAATAAATTAAATTTTTTTTCATAAAAAATGTTATATAAATAAAAAAACTTTCACTACCTGGTAAAAATATAATAATTTATTATTTCCACACCCGGGTTTGATCCGAATTAAACCAATCTTTCTATATTTGGTTTGTAGGTAACGGAACATAACAGAAAAATATGAATATTAAATCATTCATTGTACTATTCGTCTTAATGTATTGCCCAGTAACCATTCTGCCCCAATTCTATGAAACAGGCCAGGATCCCCATTCAGTAGAATGGGAACAAATACAAACCCGCTTTTTCACTATTATATTCCCTTCAGAGTCAGAAATACAGGCACAGCGACTTGTTAACTTACTTGATTTGACATATGGTCCTACTTCATCTTTCTTACAAACCAAACCAAAAAAAATACCTGTTGTTATGCACAACCGGTCGGTACTTTCCAATGGTTTTGTAGTTTGGGCACCGAAAAGGATGGAGATCACAAACACTCCCCCGCAGGAATCAGGTCCCCATGACTGGCTTGAGCAACTGGCCCTGCATGAATACAGGCATGTAGTTCAATTGTACAAACTTAACCATGGTTTTACCGGATTCATGAAGTATCCGTTTGGCCAGGCTTTTACCGGTGCCGTGGCCGGCTACCTGCCGATGTGGTTTCTTGAAGGCGATGCTACTATGAATGAAACAGCGCTTAGCAGGTCCGGACGCGGACGTGTCCCTGCATTTAACATGGAAATCAAAGCCCTGTTACTTAACAGGGAAAAACGCTATTCATATGATAAATCTTATTTGGGTTCTTACAAACATTTTGTCCCGGATTATTATCGTTACGGTTATCATATGGTCAGTTATGCAAGATTGCAATACGGCGAAAACACATGGGCCGATGTGCTGGATAATGTTGCACGAAGGCCTTTTACATTTGCACCTTTTTATTTCGGGCTAAAAAGATCCACCGGCCTCTCGAAAACAAAATTGTACAAAGAAACTATTGATACTCTTAATTATTTATGGAAAAACAACTTAGATAATATCAGCTTAACAAATTATCAAAATATTACACACGGGAAGAAAGACTACACCAGCTATCGTTACCCGGTTCTTCACAATAAAAAAATTATCGCTTTCAGGTCAGGCATCGATGACATTGCACGCATAGTATCAATTGATTCCGCGGGCAATGAAGAAATATTGGTGACACCGGGAAGAATTAATTCTAATACCCTTTCTTCGGGAGGGGATCACCTGGTATGGACTGAACTTGTCCCTGACCCGAGATGGAAGAAACGCAACTTTTCTGAGATCAGACTATTCAATATAAATACCAACAAAACAAAAAGGCTCAGTAAGAGAACACGCTATTTTTCACCCTGCCTTAACTCTGATGGCAGTATGCTCGTGTGTATCGAAACCGACATTGAAAACAAATCATTCCTTGTTTTTATTGAAACCGCTACCGGCTCGGTTGAAAAACGCGTGCCCGCACCCGGAAACACGCATCTTTCATACCCTTCATGGTACCGGGATAGTTCAATCACGGTACTTTCACGTGACACTTCCGGAGAAAGCCTTCTTTTGTTCAGCCCGGCAAACCCTGACTGGGACACTGTTATTGCCCCTTCATTCACTGACCTTTCTCAGCCACATGCCGCTAAAGATCATATCTATATCCGCGCATCATATTCGGGAACTGATAACATTTATGCGGCCGATCCCCTTTCAGACAGCATTTATCAAGTGGTTTCAGCTCCACTCGGTGCCTTTGACCCCCTGATGGATGAAAATAACAATCGCTTGATTTATTCCCATTATACAGACAACGGCTACCAGCTGGTGAGCACCGACCTGGATACATCATTATGGAAACCTCTTGAAAATGTTAAAACTTATAATACAGGTTGGGCAGACCAACTTACTGAATTATCGGGATTTACTATTCAGGATAACAAATCTGCAGATAGCATATATCCAATTGAGGATTATAACAGGACAAAACACCTGTTTAAATTCCATAGTTGGGTACCATTTTATGTAAATTATGAACAAAGCAGCTTATCGGATCCTGAAATAAAACCCGGTATCATGCTTTTTTCCCAAAACCTTTTGGGTACGGCAATATCCAACATAGCTTATGCCTGGGATAATGGCCACCACAAAATCATTCCGCGCTTCATTTATAAAGGTTTTTACCCGGTAATTGACATATCAGCCGATCTTGGGGGTGAACCTTATGTTTTTCGGCATCCTGAGGAGGTGACACTTCCGGCTGATCTGCCTTATTATAAAGAACTCAACGTAAGGAGCTACATCCCGTTGGAATACTCATTCGGGAAATACTCCTTTTACCTCCAGCCCTCGGTTAATTACGAATATAACAATGCCGTTTATTATAAAAACGGCTTTCACAGTGGATTAACACATTTCCACTACAACCTATATGCACACGGTGTTTTGAAAACTTCCAAACGGGATATTGTACCCCGCTTCGGACAAACAATTTCTTTTTCCTTCACCCATTCCCCGTTTAACAGAAGTTTATTCGGATCATTGTATTCAGCATCAACAAAGATTTATTTACCGGGACTGCTTAGTCATCACAGCATTATGCTGCATGGCGGTATACAGATGCAGCAACCGGAAAAATATTTATATGGCATTTTTCACCTAAGCTTTCCCCGCGGATACACCAACCTATATGCCGAACAACTTTATAAGTTGTCAGGGGATTACATACTCCCTTTATGGTATCCGGATCTGTCAATCGGGCCCCTGGCTTATATCAAGCGAATACGATCATCAGTTTTCTGTGATTATACTTACGGCAAAAATGTATATAATGACCCGGGCCATGAAGATATTCTCATTTCACGTGATTATTATTCTTTTGGAATTGAACTGATATCCGACCTTCATTTTGTTCGATTTATTTTCCCTTTTTCACTTGGTATACGTACTTCTTTCCTACCTCAAAAAAGTACATTCGTCCCGGAGCTTCTTTTCAATATTAATACCAGCATTTTTTAGGAATTCAGCGGACACTATTTAGTGTATGTCCATAAAGTCCCCTTTGCCGCGTTACGCTTGTCCGGAAATTGCTCATTTACGATAAGTAAACTCCGCGTTTCCGGACCGCGCGATCCTTGCAAATTGAACTTTCTGAACAGACACATGTCCGGTTAAACATTTTGACTAATTTATTGACAGACTCTATTTAAGCCGTCAATAAATTGATAATCCCGGATAAATTTCGTAAATTGTATAAATTGTTTACAGAGGTTCATTATTCATAAAATTCCCTTTATTATGAACACGCGGCACACGATAGAAACTATTGGCAGTGTGACGAAGCTGGAGCACCTGCACAATATAGATTTTAACATTCTGCCCGATACCCTGGTTCTTGAAAATGTAGATCCTTTCCCAGGGTATGGATACCAGGGAACCAACCTCCCAAGCGGTACCAAACCACGTTCGATTTTTATCATTCTCAGATATCGATATGCTCCTGAAAAAATCGCCCGGTTATCAAAAGAGCTGGTAGAAAGTAACAATATGAACTGTTATATGGCATACGGGGAAATACATCTTGGCGAAAGGATATATCCATGCATCCGCGTTAAAAAGCTGGAATGTTTTGAAACCATTCCGAAACTGCAATCCTTTTACAAAAACAATGAGATCAAGTTTATGAGCTATAAACATATTGATGAAGATTGTCTTATCAATATCCATAAAATATTGTGCATCACCGAAATTGCCGATGGAATTTGCAGGGATCTTACCGACAATGAAAAATTTTATTTTCGGATTTCAAAAAAACTTAACTGGAAGGCATTTGATGCATATACCCGCAAAGTAAAAAATAATATTTCCAATCGTAATTTTGACTCTGCACTTGGTGTTATTTACCGCTACAATGGCCCTGAAGATGTCATCAGGATTTATGATAGGAACAAAACTATTGAGCGGGCGCTTGAAATAAGAAAATTATATATGAAAGCCATGAGGAAGGAATTTATTGTTGTTTAGTGTTTAGTGTTTATTGGCAAAAGCTCATTCCGATTCAATAAGCTTGTAGAGTTTATCAGACCGTCTGACAGGAGTATCCAGGGGAATGGAAAACCGTTCTCCCCGTTTTGTGCTGTTCACATTTTTTAATTCCACCCGTATCTCTTTCACCGTAGTTTGGATAACACCTGTAGTGGGACCGGTTATCAGAATTTCATCCCCGGATTGTAAAGTTCCGGCTTCACATAAAAATTCACCAACTTTTATATTTGTAAAATAATTCATCCCTTTTCCAATGTATTTCTTCCTTTTTGTAGCTTTCGACCCGTATACATTACTCCATTCACCCTGCTTTTGTCCGAGATAATAACCATCCCAAAACCCCCTGTTAAAAACTGTTGATAATCTCTTCTGCCATTCTGAAATTTTTTCCTCAGTGTAACTGCCTTCCCTGATTGATGATACCGCTTCTCTATAACATGACGTTACGGTATTAACATATTCCGGGGGACGCGCCCTGCCTTCTATCTTCAATATACTCACTCCGGCATCAATTATCTTGTTTAAATAATGTATAGTGCACAAATCTTTCGGAGACATAATATATTCATTTACAACATCAAGTTCCCTGCCAGTTTCCTTTTCACGTACAGTATATGCTCTCCGACAATCCTGAAGGCATGCCCCCCTGTTTGCCGATTGATTATGATGGTGCAGGCTTAGATAGCATTTCCCCGATATTGACATGCATAAAGCACCATGTATGAACATTTCCAGTTGAACAAGCCGTCCCGATGGTCCTTTCAGTTGTTCCTCCCTGATCTTTTCACTTATCACTTTTACCTGATCAAGATTTAATTCACGGGCCAGTACCATAACATCTGCAAAATGTGCATAAAATTTTACCGTTTCATAATTACTTATATTCGCCTGGGTTGAAATATGAACTTCAATATGCTTTGACCGTGCATAAGAGATCACAGCCACATCAGAAGCTATTACAGCCGAAATACCATACTCTACTGCAAGATCAACCAGTTTATACACGCGTTCCAGTTCATCATCAAAAAAAACAATATTCAGGGTCAGATAGCATTTTATTTTATGTTGATTACATATCTCATTAATTTTACCAAGATCCTTAACTGTGAAATTCATAGATGAACGGGCCCTCATATTAAGCTTGTCCACTCCAAAATATACTGCATCAGCACCCCCCTGAATCGCGGCCATCAGTGATTCATATGATCCCACGGGCGCCAGTGTTTCAATATGTTTCGACTTATTCAAAATGCTTATGTGTTTTTTATCTGTCAATGTTTATTTGTTTTCGTTACTTCTTAATTTCCTTCATCCATTCACGTGTTCCGTAATATTTACATGATTCAGCCGCTATTATTGACGCCTGTTGAAGAGCGCCGGCAAAATCAGCCTTCTGTGTATAATAAAAACAAAATGCACCATGAAAAACATCTCCTGCTCCAAGTGTATCTACTACATGAACCGATTCAGTTTCAACTTCACCTTCATTGTTACCTTCGTAATAAATAACAGACTTGTCTCCGCGTGTAACAGCTCCTTTCCCTATTCCATACCGCTTTAAAAAATCAAATAATCCTGATTTTCCTATAATGCCGGGAGGATTGAATGATTCTGAACAGATCATTATATCCGTATAAGGTAATAACTTTTCCATACCTTCCTTCCAACTGCCACCATCAAACACCACCGGTATGTTATACTCCCTGGCAAATTTAATTATATTCAATGAATGATTAATATGAAATCCGTCAATTAGCACAATGTCAAAATCATATATCATTGTTGAAATATAATCAGGGCTCATTGATGGTTGTAATGCTCCTGCATCTTCAGGAAAATAAGAAAAAACTGTCCTGTCGCCACTATGCTCTTCCGTTATTATGCTGGCAAATGTTGGTAAAAGCTGAAGACTTTCCGCAGGATCAATAACATCCACGTTAAAATTTTCAAGCTCGTTATAAATAAGCCCGGTAAACAAATGTTCTCCGACAGGGGTTATTAATACCGTTTTGCCACCCAGCCAGGCATAGGTGATAGCAGCGTTAGTTGCAGGCCCCCCGATATAAATACCATTTCTTTTGGCTTTGATTTTTGAATTTGATACCGGATACATTTCCACCATAAATTGTAAATCTATTGTATTCAATCCTGCAAATAGTCCTTGTGTCATACTTTTTTATATTAATTGTGTCTGTCAATATAGTCGTCAAAATGTTTAATCGGCCATGTTTATTGACAGACTTAAAATAATGTAACACATTCCCTGATCTTATCTTTTCCCCGCTTGCTGAAAAGCCCCCTGGTCATTAATGTTATTCGCCCAAAATCCAAGTACGAAGAGTAACAAACTAATTATTAGGCAAATAATGATCGCAGTATAATAAGATCCTGTATTCTCGATAGAAATGGCAAACAAATACGGTCCTACAGCACTGCCTATCACCATCCAGCTCATGGCAAAACCGCTGATTTCCCCCAGGTGAGCCGTACCAAAAAGCCGGGGCCAAACCACGCTCGACAAAGCACCGTATACACCCGATGCCGCCCCGGTACCGGTGATCAGCAGGATCAGTATCCAGTTTCCGTTTTCAAGGAACAGTAGGGATATTACAGATATCATCAACATGAAAAGATAGGCCAGCAATAAATATTTAAGTCTGATATAATCACTCAGCCAGCTTGCCCCGAAATTAAAAAACACTGATACCACTGCTACCGGAATAAAAAACATAAAGGCAATTCTTTCTGAATGGCCTGCCTGTTCGAAAACAGATTTTACCTGGAAGGTTAGGGCGGTAATGTACAATGCATGAATAACCATTGTAAAATTATATATCCAGAATGAATATGTACGAATAACATATCCCAATTTGTAATCCTTATCCGGTGTAGCCGGGGTTTTTCCTTCACGTGTCCCCTTAATTATTTGTCCGTCGGGTATAAGCCCGCACTGCCGGGGATTATCTCGAAAAAATAAAAATGCAAAAACAGAAAAAATAAACCCTATAGCTATTCCGGTGTTTATCCATGCACCGCGCCATCCGAATTCATCAACCAGGGTGAAAAGAAAATACGGAGCAGCAGAAAAGCCAAAAACTACAAATGAACTTAACCATGCATTGGCCAACCCCCTCTTTTTATCAAACCATTTCATCACCATGTTCCTTGATGACATAGTCAATACGCCCTGTCCAAAAAAGCGTATGCCAAAAAAGCCTATTACCAGCAAAGGAATAATCGATACTTCACGGCTGATATTACGATTGTTTTCAAGCATGATACCGATCTTATCCAGCTTTGTAAGGAAAATCAATGAAAAGCCCAGTAAAATACCTGCCCATGTTGCCATTATCCTTGATCCGTAACGGTCATACAACATCCCTGCAAAAATTATTAGAAGTCCGCTCGCTGCCGTTCCGATACCATAGGCTAATCCAAGGTCTGAACGGGTAATATGATAATCATTCAATAAATGATCTGTAAAAACCGAAACACCCATTGTCTGCCCGGGAATGCTCATCAGCATGCCCACAATTCCAACGGGTATTATCAGCCAGCCATAAAAAACGGGCGCCTTAGCGGGATTAACAGGAAAATTGATCCAACGGTCTTTCAAGATTCTCCTCATTCAATATCGGGGAATTATTAATTTATTATTTTTTCTTTTGCTTAGACTGTATTTAAATGGCATTAAATTTCAATATCAATATAAACAGGACAATGATCAGAATGGTTTATGTCACTTAGTATCCCTGCACTTATTAAATCCGGCCGCAACGCGGGTGATATCATATGATAATCAATCCTCCACCCCAGGTTCTTTGATCTTGAATTTGCCCTGTAACTCCACCACGAATACATTTCCGGCTGATCGTTAAATTCCCGGAAACTGTCAATGAATCCGGCATTAACAAAACGGTACATCCATTCACGTTCTTCAGGCAAAAATCCGGATGACTTCTTATGTCTTTCAGGATGATTAATGTCAACAGGCTTATGACAAATATTAAAATCACCGCTGACAACCAGATATTGTCTTGTTTGTTTTAACAGATACATATATTTAAAAAAATCCTCAAGAAATCCCATTTTAAAATCCTGACGGATATCTCCCGTTGTTCCTGAAGGAATATACACGTTTACAACAGTAAGGTCACCAAAATCAGCCCTGATCACACGTCCTTCCGAATCATATTTATGATATCCCATTCCTTTTTCAATTCTGTCAGGTTTATCTTTACTTATAATACCCACCCCGCTATAACCCTTTTTCAACGCGGAATTCCAGCTGCTTTCATAACCAAGGTATTCCAGCAATCCCAAATTGATCTGCGAATCCTGTGCTTTTGTCTCCTGAAAGCAAATAATATAAGGATTTTCATTTTTTATCCAGGTTAACAAACCTTTTTCAATGGCTGCTCGAATTCCATTCACGTTATAAGAAATAATCCTTTTAAGCATATTTTAAAAATTTCAACAAAAATACATATTATCTTTTTATATTCGTGATCGATGAACAGGGGCAGGATCATAAAAACTACGGGAAGCTGGCACATAATAAAATATGGTACTACGCTTATCCCTTGTAAAGTAAAAGGCAAATTCAGAATAGATGATATAAGAACCACTAACCCTGTTGCTGTTGGAGATATTGTAAAGTATGATATAATGGAAGACGGCAAAACCGGGCTCATTAAAGAGATTGAACCAAGAAAAAATTATATAATCCGTAAATCATCAAAATTATCCAAAGAATCTCATCTGCTCGCATCCAATGTAGACCAGGCAATGCTAATGGTAACTTTGATCAGACCCCAAACCACTTTTGAGTTTATTGACAGATTTCTGGTTACATCAGAAGCTTACCATATTCCTTCCATGCTTTTGATAAATAAAATTGATCTTTATCAGGACGATCAACTGAAAGAAATGCTGAAAAAGCTGAAAGAGATATATGAACCTGCCGGATATCAATGTTTTGAGATCTCAGTTGAAAAAGGCATCGGGCTTAATTTGATCAGTCAATTACTAAAAAATAAATTCACGGTTCTCGCGGGAAATTCAGGAGTTGGAAAATCATCGCTTATAAACAAACTAAATCCATTAATAAACGTAAAAACAGCTGATGTATCTGAATATCATCAAACAGGGAAACATGCAACAACCTATCCTGTAATGTATGAAGTTGAAAATGAGTCTTTTGTGATTGATACGCCCGGAATAAAAGGATTTGGATTAATAGATTTTAACCCGCGGGAAATTGGTTATTTTTTTCCGGAGATATTCACCCTGTCCAAATATTGCCGTTTCTATAACTGCACACACACTCATGAACCCGGTTGTGCAGTAAGGGAGGCGGTTAAAACAGGCAAACTAAGTGAAAGCAGGTACAGAAGTTATTTCAAAATATTTACAGACAAAAACACAAAATACAGGAACAAATTGTAAATGAAAAAATTATATACTCTTCTGATTGTCATATGTATTATTATCGTCCTGGTAAATCTTTACATGTACAGAGATATTTACAGGATCCAGATGAATTTTCAAAAGAACATCCTGTTCAAACAAGCAGAAATATGCGGTACCGAAATTGAAAAAACAGGTCAAACATTTGAAAGTGATGTCAATTACATTTTGTTTTCTGATGAACTAAACGGGATCTTCAATAATGATAATGTAAAAGAAAACGGTTTAAGAAAACTTGAAATGTTTTATTCCGCATATGATGAACTGGTTAGGAACATATTTATTTATGATCAGCATAAAAACGTATTAAACCTGTTTATTGACAAAAAAGGAAATGTTATAACCGATAGATATAAAGCACAACGCCAGAGAACATTAAGCAACGAAGGAACAATCCGCGTTATCGAAGATGAATATCAGTTTTACATACCGGTTTTTGAGGGTGACAGTGTATCCGGGAATATTGTTGTAAGCCTAGACATTAAACGGTACATTAACACTGTAATTGAAAAATTCCATTTAAATAAAACCATATGGCAATGGGTTATTGACCTGAAGAATGATAATATCAGTGCCAATATAGATTCACATCTTGATATACAAAATATCGAGAATATCAGTAATGATCTGAACCAGGAATTTTCAGGATTCCTTAGGCACAAGATCCATATTGACGGCAAGGAAAAATCTTTCCTTTCGGTTTATTTCCCCGTACAAATGCTATCACAAAATTTTGGAATCGTATTCTCTCTTGACAACAGCATAATATTGAATGCAGTTGTTCGTAAAGTAATTTTTACCAGTACGATCAGTTTTGTTTTACTTATTCTTACAGTGCTTTATTTCATTTATCTTATCAAATCAAAGGGGGAATCCCGGGATCGCACTGAGAAAACAATAATTGACCTGGAAAGTATTATCGATTCTTTACCTATTGGAATTCTTATCCTTGACAGCGAACGGAAAATCAGAATGATCAATAATACAGCAAAAGAGATCCTGCTGTTCAAAAAAGGGGAAAACCTTATAGGTAAGAATATTTCAGACCGTTTTATGTTATCCAAAAATTATTTTACCATTGAAGAAACACATTCTGCTTATGATTCCAACCAGTTCATTTTGTATGAGAAAGAGGGTAATGAAGTTGTAATATATAAAAAGGAAGTTCCTCATTTTACTGACAGCGATGAATATCTTCTTGAAGCATTTATCGACGTAACACCTATTGAAAAGTCGCGAAAATTCGAAGCTGCAGCCAACACCGCAAAATCGGAATTTCTTGCCAATATGAGTCATGAAATCCGCACCCCCATGAACGGTATCATAGGAATGACCGAGGCTCTGGATCATCAAAACCTCACTGATAAACAAAGGGAATATGTTGACATCGTTAAAAAATCATCTGACCTTCTTCTAAACATTATTGATGATATCCTGGATTATTCCAAAATAGAAGCAGGCAAAATGCAACTTGAAGAAATACCTTTCAGACTGCGTTATGAAATAAATCTTTCACTTGAATTATTCAGGCCTATTGTTGAAGAAAAAGGATTAAAACTTACTGCCAAATTTGATGGTAATGTCCCTGACCGTATAATTGGTGATCCATTTCGTCTCCGCCAGGTAATCTCAAATCTTGTCAGTAATGCCGTTAAATTTACTCATGAAGGGGAGATACTTGTACGTGCTGAACTTGAAGAAAAATATTCAGGTAACCTGACTTTGTTATTCTCGGTTGAAGATACCGGTGTAGGTATTCCCCAGGAAAAGATCGAAAGCATTTTTAATTCATTTACCCAGGCTGATATGTCAACATCGCGCAAATATGGAGGATCCGGCCTGGGAACAACCATTTCAAAACAACTGGTTACACTTATGCATGGTGAAATCTGGGTAGAAAGCCCTTCATCCATCTCAAAAAATGAAAAATATCCGGGCAGCAAATTCAGCTTTACAATCGAAGTATTTTCCAACGAAAAATTAATAAAAAATATCAATGTTGATCCATATACCAGTTTTAAAGATTTGAATGCCCTTGTCATTACACGTGACAAAGAAAGAAAGAAATCCTTTTACAAACTTCTTAAGCATTTACAAATAAAGACTGAACTATATGAACATCATAGCAATAAATATCGTGAACTTATTTCCTATATTAATGAACATTCAAAAGTTTTTCAACTTATTGTTATTATTGATGAACCAAACTTCGACGGATTAAAGATTGGCAAACAACTTAATAAAGCTAAATTGAGCAATAATTTTATATTGTTCATGTTAAGTTCCAACCATCGTCAGGAAAATTACATTCAAACAAAACGTGCCGGCATTGATTATTACCTCATTGAACCTTTTGAAAATAAAGATTTTGTTGAGTTTATAGGGGAATCATTCCCTAATCTTGAGAAATCTACCGCGTTCAAAAACAAGACAATACGTTCAAACTTATCCATCCTTGTTGCTGAAGATAATATCATTAATCAAAAGGTTGCTGAAACTATATTTAACCATCTGGGGTTCAACATTGATATAGTTGCTGATGGAAATGAAACCCTTGAAAAAGTCAAAACCGGAAATTACGATATAATATTTATGGATCTGGTCATGCCGGACAAAGACGGCATTGAAACCACTGTCATGATAAGGGGAATGGGTTATCAAATGCCTATCATTGCCATGACAGCAGCAGCTAACAAAAAAAGCAGGATCGATGCTATTGCTGCAGGTATGAATGACTATATCACAAAACCTGTTAAACAGGAAACCATACAGAAATTATTATTAAAATGGTTTTCATAAGCCTTAATTTCAGGGTGTCTCAAGTACTAATGCGCTTCTAACCAATCATTTCCGGTACCCATTTCAACAATCAACGGCACTTTTAGCTTAACTGCATTTTCCATTTCAAATTTTACCAGTTTCTTTATATCGTCCAATTCATTCTTATTCACATCAAAAATCAGTTCGTCATGCACCTGAAGTATCATTTTTGATAAATAATTTTTTTTATTCAACTGACTGTGAATATTAATCATGGCCAGTTTTATAATATCTGCTGCAGATCCCTGTATAGGTGCGTTAATCGCGTTTCTTTCAGCCATTCCCCTAACCAGTGCATTAGCCGAATTAATATCAGGCAAATACCTTTTCCTTCCCATAATAGTTTTCACATATCCCGTCTTTTTTGATTGCCCGATCACATTTGTCATATATGTCTTTACATTGGAATATGTCTTAAAATAATTATCAATCAATTCTCCTGCTTCTTTCCTGGGAATATTAAGTCTTTGTGATAGTCCGAAAGCTGATATTCCGTATATAATACCAAAATTTGCTGTTTTTGCCTTTCTTCTTTGCTCTTTACTGACCTCTTCCGGGGAAATCCCGAATATCCTTGCTGCCGTTGAGGTATGAATATCCTGTCCTTTAACAAATGCATCTATCAGATTGCTGTCCCCGCTCATATGAGCCATTAAACGCAATTCTATCTGCGAATAATCTGCAGCAAGCAATACATTGTCTGATGATGAAGGAACAAATGACTTTCGAATCTCTTTACCCCGTTCTTCACGTATCGGTATATTCTGAAGATTGGGATTTGTCGAGCTAAGTCTTCCCGTAGCCGCGATAGATTGATTATAGGATGTATGTATACGTCCGGTTTTCGGATTAATAAGCTTTGGCAAAGCTTCAACATAAGTGGACAATAATTTTGTTAATGATCTGTAATCCAATACCTTTTCAACCACCGGGTGACTGTCTTTTAACCTCACCAATACCTCTTCACCAGTTGAATACTGTTTAGTCCTGGTCATTTTAATATTATCTGAAATTTTTAATTTTTCAAACAACACCTCACCAAGTTGTTTGGGTGAAGAAATATTAAATTCCATTCCACTTAGTTCATATATTTCTTCTTTAACATTATTTATTTCATCTATAAGTACTTTAGCATAATCATTTAAATCTTTAATGCTAATTTTGATCCCGGTTGCTTCCATATCTGCAAGCACTGATATTAAAGGCATTTCCACTTTTGCAGACAATTCTTCCAGATTGTTATCCTTAAGAGTTCGTGTAAGGATTTTACTAAGCTGCCATGTAATATCGGCATCTTCACCCGCGTATTCCTTTTGCTTTTCCTGGTCTACTACCCGCATGGATTTCTGATTCTTTCCTTTACTCCCGATTATAGATTCTATAGATACCATTTTATACCTCAAATAGGTTTCAGCCAGATAATTTAAATTATGCCTTAATTCCGGTTGAATCAGGTAATGTGCTATCATAGTATCAAATAGATCGCCTTCAACCACAATATTATAATTTTTTAATACCAGAATATCAAATTTCAGGTTTTGTCCAAGCTTTTTGATTTCCTGATTTTTAAACAATTCCTTAAATTCATTGATTATAGCCAGCGATTCTTCCTGATCCTCCGGAAATGTGACATACCATGCCCTGGCATTTTCATATGAAAATGCCAGTCCAACAAGTTCAGCTTCATATACATTAAGTGAAGTGGTTTCCGTATCAAAACAAAACTCCTTTTGTTTATTCAAATTTCTGATCAGGGCTGTTCGTTTTTCTTTTGTATCAACCAGAATATATTCATGCTTTTCAGTATCTATGGTCTTTAAATTATCAGGCGCAGACCCCGGTTGTTTATTTACTGATGAAAACAGATCTCCCTGAACGGCTTCATGATATTCGGAATTTTTAACATTATTAGTTATAATCCTGCTTTGTAAACTTTTAAATTCCAGCTCATTAAACAATTCCATCATTCTTTTTTTGTCCATTTCCATACGTTTGAATTCATCAATCCGGAAATTCACAGGCACATTAGTTATAATAGTTACAAGTTTTTTGGACAATTTCATCTTTTCTACAGAAGATTCAATATTTTGCCGAAGCTTCCCTTTCAACTTTTCCGAATTGCGAACCAAATTTTCAATCGATTTGTATTCGGCAATTAACTTTTTTGAAGTTTTTTCACCTACCCCTGTTACTCCGGGCACATTATCCGAAGAATCACCCCATAGTGCAAGAATATCAATTATCTGTGCCGGTTCATCAATCATGTATTTCTTTTTGATCTCCTTTTCACCCATTATTTCAACATCTCCCCCTGATCTGCCAGGTTTATAAAGCAATATTTGTTCCGAAACCAATTGGCAAAAATCTTTATCAGGCGTTACCATATAGGTTTTAAATCCTTCTTTTTCAGCTGTTCTGGCCAATGTCCCAATCACATCATCCGCTTCATACCCTTCTATTTCCAAAACCGGAATATTATAAGCTTTTAAAATTTCCTTTATATATGGAACAGAAAGTTTGATCTCCTCAGGAGTAACCAGTCTGTTTGCTTTATATTCAGTAAATAATTCATTTCTGAATGTTGGTGCAGGCGGATCAAAAGCAACAGCAATATGGGATGGATTTTCTTTACGTAAAATTTCATCCAATGAATTAACAAAACCAAAAACAGCTGATGTATTCAGGCCCTTTGAATTTTTTATAGGCCGGCTGATAAAAGCATAATAAGCCCTGAATATTAAGGCATACGCATCAATTAAAAAAAGTGTTTTTTTCTCCTCCATAACAGTATAATTAGAGTTTGTCAATAAAGTCTTCAAAATGTTTAACTGGCCATGTATCTGGTTTGTCTGCCCCCATAATATACAAAAAAACCGGCAGATACATCCATCCACCGGCTATATATAAATAACTATTCAAATCCTGCACCAATAGCCACCAAATACAGGTAATATGAACTAACAGGTACATTTACTTATACAATCCACAATATTGATCAGCTGATCGTGTTTCAGGAAATAATAAGTGTTTTTACCGTCCCTGAGTGAATTTAGAACTCCTTTATCTTTTAATATTCCCAAATGGTGGGAAGTAGTGGATTGTTCAATGCCAAGTAATTCATGTATTTCTGTTACAGTCAGTTTTTTCCCATCATCCAGAAAATTCAGAATTGCTATACGCATAGGATGAGCTATTGCCTTCAACATATTTGCTGCCTTTTCAAGTTGGTCGGCTGTTAATGTTTCAATTTCCATTAATATAATAGATTAAGCATTTAATAATACAAATATATAAATATATCATCATAAAAGAATTAAATTCAGATGAATTTGAATAATTTTATGGCAAATACCATATTTTAGCAGTTGTTAGATTATTAACAATTCTGACTGTATATAATCATCATTCTTATGTATTCATAATTCATTCGTACATTTACTAATAATTATCAAACCAATATGGTAAAGCTTAATGACATAAAAACCCCCATTAAGAAGGAATTGAAGAAATTTAACCTGGCCTTTCCAAAATATATGAACAGTAACATTCCCCTTCTTAATATCCTTACAAAATATATCATACGTAGAAAGGGAAAACAAATACGCCCCATGTTAGTCTTTCTGACTGCCAAAATGCTGGGAGAAACAAATTCTTCAACATTTACTGCAGCATCATTAATTGAACTCCTTCATACTGCAACACTTATACATGACGATGTAGTAGATGAATCATATGAAAGAAGAGGCTTTTTATCAATTAATGCATTATGGAAATCAAAAATTGCAGTTCTGTTAGGTGATTTTCTTCTTTCCAAGGGATTATTACTATCATTAGAAAATAATGAATATGATCAATTACAAATTGTTTCTGAAGCTGTTCGTGAAATGAGTGAAGGTGAATTATTACAAATTCAAAATTCACGTAAACTTAATATAACTGAATCATTATATTATGAGATAACCCGTAAGAAAACAGCTGCTTTGATTGCAGCCTGCACAACATGCGGAGCCAGATCTGTCACAAAAGACACTACTGTTCTGAAGGATTTTAAAAAATTTGGAGAGAATGTTGGAATGGCATTTCAGATAAAGGATGATCTACTTGATTATGAAAATTCTAATTTAATAGGCAAACCCACAGGTAATGACATAAAAGAAAAGAAAGTCACATTACCCTTGATTTACGCGCTTGAACATGCTGTCGCAAAAGACAGGAAACATATTATTCATTTAATCAGAAAAAAGAATAATAAAACAAAAGCAATTTCCGAAATCATTACCTATGTTAAGAACAAGGGAGGAATAGAATATGCTGTATCCAAAATGAATGCTTATAAAGACACAGCCGTTCGTATTCTCGATAAATTTGAAAATAGCCAATCCAGGCAAGCACTTATTGAGCTCGTTAACTTTACTATTACACGTAATAAATAATTTTATTTCATATATTTATGTAGTTATCTATATATATCTATCTGATTGATTAATAAGGACTAGAACTTTCAATTTATTATACGATTATTATTTATTTTTATGAATCGTTGACCCGACAAAGCCAATAATGAAGTTTTACCCATATATTTGATAAATAATAATTCTATGTTGAATATATCGATAAGAAATTATTTCATAATTAATACCATATAATAATAAAAGTCAATTCAATATTAAATTTAAAACTAACATCATTTTAATCAAATGAATGAAAATTATCAAAAATTATTTCAGCCTTTTTCCTTCCTACACAAACAACCAATTCATCTTTTGATGCCAATCTGATTCCATTAATATCACTAAATCTATTAATCAATAATTGTTTTGTCTTTTCACCAATTCCCGGTAATGCATCCAAACCTGATTTTAACATTGATTTTTCACTCTTTTTTCTATGAAAATCTATCCCAAAGCGGTGTGCTTCATTTCTCAATTGTTGGATCAGCTTTAATGATTCTGATCTTTTGTCAAGATATAAAGGTATAGGATCGCCAGGAAAATAAATTTCTTCTAACCTTTTTGCAATTCCTATTATTGAAATATTTCCGGATATATTTAACTTTTTGATACTTTTTAATGCTGCATTTAGCTGTCCTTTTCCTCCATCTACAATAATCAATTGCGGTAATTCTCTCCCTTCTTTTATTAATCTATAATATCGCCTGTATACAATTTCTTCCATTGAAGCATAATCGTCAGGACCACTCACAGTCTTTATATTATAATGACGATACTCGCCCTTGCTTGGTAATCCTTTTCTAAATACCACGCAGGCAGCTACCGGATAATCTCCCTGAATATTGGAATTATCAAAACATTCAATATGTTCCGGGGTCTGCGACAAATGAAGATCTTTCCTGATATTATCTAGTACTTTTGTCTTATTCTTCTTTCTTACAAATATTTGTTTTTGTCTTATTCTCTCATTAATAAAAAAATCTGCATTTCTTTGTGAAAGATTTAGCAATTTTCTTTTATCTCCGCGTATAGGAACCACCTTATTAATTTCCGGGAACACATCTCCAATATTAAAAGGCAGTATCATGTCTTTTGCATTACTTCGCATTCGAAAACGGATATCAGTAATGGCAAAAGCCAACAATTCATCTTCAGGCTCATTCAATTTATCAAGCAATTCAAGAGTGTGTGATTTAATAACTGCTCCATTACTAACTTTCAAAAAATTAACAGCGATAATTCCTTCCTTTCTCCTGAAAGAAAAAACATCTATGTTATTAAGTTTTGGATTTACAATTGTAGATTTACTCCTGAATTTTTCAATTATATTAATTTTTTCTTTAACGCGTTCTGCATCTTCAAATTTCAATTCATTTGCATATTTTCTCATTATTTTATCCATATAAACCAAAGCTTCCTGAATATTTCCTTTTAAAATATTACGTATCTGATCAATTTTTATCATGTATTCTTCAGCACTTTCTTTACCTTCACATGGCCCCATGCAATTTCCTATATGATATTCAAGACAAACTTTAAATTTTTTTTCTTTTATATTCTCTTCCGATAAATTTAATTTACATGTCCGTAAAGGATAAATTTGTTTTATTAGATCCAGTAAAGTTCTTACCATAATAGATGAAGTAAAAGGCCCGAAGTATTCCGACCCGTCTTTTATTACTTTTCTTGTACTGAATACCCTTGGAAAACTCTCTTTTTTTATACATATCCATGGAAATGTTTTATCATCCTTTAGTTGAACATTGTATCGAGGTTTATGCTTCTTTATAAGATTATTTTCCAATAATAATGCATCAGACTCATTCTCCACTATAATGTAATCAATTCCCCTGATCTTATTAACCATCAACTTTACTTTATATTGAGTGGATTTCGTATTATTAAAATATGAAGAAACGCGTTTTTTTAGATTTTTAGCCTTACCAATGTATATTATATCATTTTTCTCGTTTAAAAACTGGTATACACCAGGACTATCCGGTAAACCTTTAATTTTTTCTTTTATATTCGTAAAAATATCCATTGATTTGCATTATTTTATGATAAAAATGTTCCACGTGGAACATAATAAATATATATATGTTTATTCTTATATATTTTACAATATTCATAATTCTTTAAATATTCTATACATATCTTATATAATTCCTTCAATTTATATCTTATAATAATTCTACAGTTTAAATATACTGCCCCCCAGCAGAGCTGATGAGGTATCAAAATAATTACAATTATTTACCATTCATCTTTTTATTTTCTTTCTCATTACCCTTTCCTTTCAAATATTTTTAAACAACACTTTATCTCATATCTACCAATAATTAACATAAAATCTTTTTTTCGAAAACCTACCTTCTCAAAATTTCATCTTCACCTCTTGATCTTATTTAAATACTTCTTTCCCTTTAATACTATTTACTTTTCTAATTAGAGTTTGTCTATAAACTCTTAGTGTTTGTTCAGAATGTTCGATATCAAGGCGCGCAAAAATTTTAAACCGCAGTATACTAATGTATTCGATGATTTAAAATTTTGGCAGCAATGCAAATATCGGACATTATGCACAAACACTAATTATAGTTTGTCTATAAAATAAAACTGCTTTTTCAGAATGATAAAAATCAAATATATTTAACATTTTAAACTGCAGCATACTAAATTATTTTAGTATTTAAAATTTAAGCATCAACTCGGATATCTGACATTATTCACAGTCACTAATTAGAGTTTGTCAATAAACTCTTAGTGTTTATTCATAATGTTCAAGATCAAGGCTCTCTAAAATTTTAAACCGCAGTATACTATGTTATTCTTTTATTTAAAATTTTATCATCAACGCGTATATCTTTTAATACCATATATAAAGGGTACCATCTAATAAGAAAAAAGGGTACCACCCCTTTAAGTTGTTTATTATTTCAGTAATCCAAAACAATGAATATCCCCTAAAAAGATGGACGGCAAGTTAAGCTACAAAAAAAAAGTAGTAAATTGCCATTATGACACAAGAGAGAACATTTTATGACCGTGAGTTCAAGCAAAAAGCAGTTGAGCTTTCGTATGCAAGAGGCAATGTAAAAGAGATTGCCGAAGAGTTGGGTATCCGGCCAGAGTTATTATATAGGTGGCGGCGGGAATTCAAAAAATATGAAAATAACAGTTTTCCTGGGAGAGGAAAACCGAAGATGACCGATCTTGAGAGGGATAATACCAGATTAAGGAAAGAGCTTCGTGATGCAAAGATGGAAAGGGATATCTTAAAAAAGGCGGTAAGCATCTTCTCCAAGAGCGATGGAAAATCTACCAATTCATGAGTAATCACCGAACCAGATTTACCGTTGAGATGATGTGCAAAGTATTCAAGGTGAGAAAGAGCAGTTATTATCGTTTTTTAAAAAAAGGACCTTCACAGCGTTGGCAGGAGAATGAAAAGATCCTGGTTGAGATAATGGATATTTTTGAAGAGAGCAAGTAGAGTTACGGGAGTCCAAGGATTACAAAAGAGTTAAGAGCAAGAGGCAGAGTTATTGGTAAAAACAAAGTTGCTGATATGATGCGGGCAGCTGATCTTCGTGCTAAAAGGAGAAAGAACTTTAAGATCACTACCGATTCTAATCACAACTATCCCGTTGCACCGAACCTGCTTAATCAGAACTTTTCAGTTACCAGACCAGGGGAAGTGTGGGTGTCAGACATTACCTAAGCGCGGACAAACAGCGGCTGGTTATATCTGACAGTGATAATTGACCTTTATGACCGGAAAGTAATCGGCTGGTCAATGAGCAAGGGGTTGTCAGCAATGGAAACAATAATACCAGCCTGGTTTATGGCAGTTAAGAATCGTCCTGTCTCCGAGGATTTGATATTCCACTCTGATAGAGATATCCAGTATGCCAGCAGTGAGTTTACTAAGCTCATAGAAAATAATGAATTGATTAGACAGAGTATGAGCAGAAAAGGAAATTGCTGTGATAATGCAGTAGCTGAAAGCTTCTTTAAGACAATAAAAGTGGAGTGGATTTACAACCAGAAATTCACAAATCAGGAAGAAGCCCAGCATTCAATCTTTGAGTGGATTGAAAGCTGGTACAACCGAAAAAGAAGACATTCAGCTTTAGCATATAAAACAATAGATGAGTTTAATGAAATAATTATTAATTTTAACAATGCAGCGTAGCTTAACTAATCGTCTCATTTATTTGGGTAGGTTCATGTAATAAATTATTTATTTCTATAAAACTTGTTCCTTTAAACCAGCAGACATTTTTTCATTATCTAAGACCATTTCTTAAAAAGAACTTACATTATCATTTATTTCTTTCGTTGTCTGTTCTTTTAATTAAGCTTTTCCTAACTACCACTTATCATTATTAATTATTCTTCTATTGTTATAACGTCTTTTGTATACAATAAATCCAATTATTTTTATAAACTTTTACTATTTCAACGCATCTACTTCTTTTCAAAAGCTTCACTATAGTTTTCTATATCATTATCTTCATTCGTATTGCATTTACCTCAAATTTAATTCACCAATAATAGCCGTTCAATTCAAAAATCTTAAATAAATATTATTATTGTTCCACGTGGAACTATCTTCCCATTGTAATCAATAAAACATTAATATCTGATGCAGAAACACCAGGAATTCGCGAAGCCTGTCCTATTGTCTCTGGTTGAATTCTTTTTAATTTTTGTCTTCCTTCAGTTGAAATCGACCTCAATGATGCATAATCAATATTTTTCCATATTTTTACATTTTCCAGCCTTCTCATTTTCTCTGCAAGCTCTCTTTCCCTTCTAATATAACCTGAATATTTTATCTCAATTTCAACTGATTCTAAAATATCCCTTATTTCATTTGAAATACCATCATTTGAAAAATCATTAATTACTTCACATTTTTTTATTAATTCAAAAATAGAAACCTGTGGCCGTAATAATATATCCCTTAATTTCATCCTTTGTTGTATCCCCGGCGTCCCTATATCTTCCAAAAACGAATTTATCTCATCAGGATTTACACTATAATTCTCTATTTCTGAAATAAAGCTTTTCTTTTCTTTTATCTTCTCATTCAACAAATCCATTCTCTCTTTACCTGCTAATCCTATTTTGTAAGATTTTTCTGTAAGACGCTCATCTGCATTATCCTGCCTTAGCAAAATACGATACTCAGCTCTTGATGTGAACATACGATACGGTTCATCTACTCCTTTATTAATCAGATCATCTATCAATACCCCAATATATGCTTCATCCCTTTTTAATACAAATTCATCCTTTCCATTAATCTTATTATGTGCATTTATTCCCGCAATTAGCCCTTGTGCTGCTGCCTCCTCATATCCTGTTGTACCATTAACCTGCCCAGCTAAATACAAGTTTTCTATAATTTTTGTTTCCAGAGTAATTTTTAATTGTGTAGGAGGGTAATAATCATATTCAATAGCATAGCCTGGTCTAAACATTTTGGCATTTCCCATCCCTTCTATTTTCTTCAAAGCCTCATACTGTATATCTATTGGCAATGATGATGAGAATCCGTTAATATAATATTCAACAGTACTATATCCCTCTGGCTCCAAAAATAATTGATGTTTATCTTTATCACTAAATGTAACTATTTTATCCTCAATGCTCGGACAATATCTTGGGCCTATCCCTTTTATTTCTCCTCCAAATAATGGTGATGATTTAAATCCTTTTCTCAAAATATCATGACATTCCTCATTTGTATGAGTTATAAAACAACTTCTATAAGACTTAATATTTTCTTTTGTTAAATATGAAAACCTTCCACCTATATCATCTCCTTTTTGTTCAGTTAAATTACTAAAATCAATTGTTCTTCCGTCTATTCTTGCAGGTGTTCCCGTTTTCATCCTACCTACTTCAAATCCATATTCATTTAATTGTTCCGAAATACCATACGAAGCATACTCTCCCATTCTTCCTCCTCTCAATTTCGTATCTCCAATATAAATCAAACCATTTTCAAATGTACCGCTTGTTAAAATCACACTTTTACCTAAAAACCTCATTCCCATGGCCGTCTCAACACCTATAACTCTTTCTTTCTCAATTATTAACCCGTTTACACTATCCTGCCAAAATTCCAGTTTTCCTATTTTTTCTAATTCTTTTCTCCATTCCATTGAAAATAACATCCTATCATTTTGGGCCCTCGGACTCCACATTGCAGGCCCTTTAGATCTGTTCAACATTCTGAACTGAATCATACTTTTATCTGTTACAATTCCTGATAATCCCCCTACTGCATCTATCTCTCTAATTATCTGACCTTTAGCTATACCTCCCATTGCAGGATTACAAGACATCTGTGCTATTTTTGTCATATCCATCGTTATCAGCAACGTATATGATCCCAAATTTGCAGCTACCGCTGCTGCTTCACTTCCTGCATGCCCTGCACCAATAACTATAACATCATATTTCATTTGAATTACTCCTTTTCGGTCCTACTTGAATATTACAGACTTATCTTTTCAAATACAAATTTAAGTATTTATCTTCCAATTTTCTCATATTCCTTTTCTGTTCAAAAGCCTTATCATCATATCCTACTATATGCAATAAACCATGAACTAAAACTCTCATCAATTCAAAATTCAAATTTCCTTCCGAATATTCATTCGCATTTCTTTTAACGCTGTCAATACTGATATAAATTTCACCATACAGCTTCTTACCCTTTGTATTATTAAAAGCAATTACATCTGTAAATCCGTCGTGATTTAAGAATTCCTTATTGATAATCCGGATTGTTTGATCATCAACCAATATATAATCAATTTCGCCTATCTTATTTCCTTCGGCTTTTGCAACATTTATAAGCCATTCACTAATTTCTCCTTCTTTTTCTATTCTATATTCAATATCTTTATAATGTAAATATATTTTCAATTCTTTTTTATATTAAAAATCAATTCTACTCTTGAACCATTATTTTTAAATTCTATTTTATCAGATAATTTTTCCATAAGAAAAATACCCCTGCCGTTTACATTCTCCAAATTCTCAGGTGACGTTGGATCAGGTACATTATTATAATCGAAACCTTCTCCTTCATCATCAATACGAATCATCAAATTCTCCTCATCCTTCCTTATGAAAATATTAACCATCTTATTCTCCTCAAGCTTATTACCATGTAAAATCGCATTGTTTGCTGCTTCTAACGCCGCGATTAATATATTACCATACTTATCCGAACTTATATCATACTCAGCAGACATATCATCCACCATTTTTTCTATTTTTCTTAAATTTTCTATTTTAGAAGATATTTTCAAATTCTTTTCCATTATCTTATTATTACATACATTCCTTTTATACTGTATTCCAATATTTTTGTTTCTTAAATTTTATTAAATATATTAAAAATTGAATTCCAACTCCAAAATTAATTCTATTTTAATTACTTAACCACTTTTCCGGGTTCATATTTTCCATTTCTTTCCATATTTCCAAATGTAATGTTCCATTTTTCGCCCTTAAATCACTATACACAATTCCTATATTTTGTTTTGTACTTACATTATCTCCCTCCTTCACGAAAACTTCACCAAGATTGTGATATACTGACAAATAACTTCCATGCCTGATCATAACAGTATAATTTGCTCCCATTATAGTCATTACCTTAGTTACTTTACCCTCAAAAACACTTCTTACTTCCGTTCCAGGTTCCGTGGTTATATCTATCCCATTATTTTTTACCTTAATACCTTTAACCAAAGCATGTTCCTGCTCACCGAATCCTTTTGTTACAACACCCATACTTGTCGGCCATGGTAATCTGCCAATATTATCTTCGAAATTATTGGATACTATCTTTTCTTCTGGCGTCAGCTTACTATACAAATTACCTGCATTTTCTTCAATAATATTTCTTATCTCTTTTTCAAGCCTTTTTGCAATTCTTTCTTTTTCTCTTATTTCATTCCTTAAATCCTTTTCCTTTTTCTTTAAATCCTTCAAAATGCTACTCTTTTGCAATTTATCCCCACTTAATAGTTTTACTTCCCGCATTCTCCTACCTATAATTTCCTCATTTCTATCTTTTTCCTTTTGCATTTCCTCCATCTTTTTATCTAATACCTTTTCCATCACGTTAATCAATTCTATCTGTTGATTTCGATATTCGCTATACTGCTTTAGGTATTTAATTCTCTTATATGCCTGGTTAATATCCTTTGATGCCAATATATATAAAAGAGTAACTTCCTTTTTCCTTTTCTGATATGCTATTCTTATAAATCTGGCATATTCTCTTTTAATATCCCTTAAATCCTTTTCAAGCGATTCAATATTTAATTTATGCTCATTAATTATTTCTTCGTTGATCTCAAGCTCATACTTTATCTTTTCGACATATTCCTCTCTTAGATTTATCTTTCTTTCAACCAGATTCAATTGCTCTTCTGTACTGCTTTTCTCATTTTTTGTTTTTTCAAGCAAAGAATTTGCCATTTCGATTTCCTTAACAATACTTTTCCTTTCCCTTTCAAGCGTTTCACCTGACTGCGCATAACAATCTCCTTTAGCAGCTATGAATAAAATCACTGCAATAATATATCCATTACATATTCTTCTCTTCATAAATCAGAATTATTATCTCTTCACCATCATAAAAACATTATTCGCCTTTAATAATTCATTTTTCTATCTTATATCTAATGCATATCATTTAATAACAGCCTTCAATTACCACATTTTATTCTTTCCCAAATAAACACTCCTACTAAAATTAACTTTTATCCTTAACTGAACCAACCCTAATACCCTTCTCCCAATTATTTTATTAATTTTTCCAACACGACCTATAACCTTCATTTACAAATATGTATCCCCGTGTAATCAATCATACTTTTTACATCTCCTTCATACAATTCCTTATCTTATTATCCATTCTCTCCTTCTCATTCTCATCGATATCTTTAACTTTTTTCCAATATTCCACGGCCCTTTTGCATTTATCCAATTCATATAATATATCTCCATAATGATCAAGTATCTCAGGATTAATGCTTCCCCCGTATTTTATCGCCAATTCCAAATACTTCTCTGCTTCCTTTACTTTCCCCATTTTAAATAATATCCATCCATACGTATCAAGATATGTCGTATTCTCCGGTTCAGCTTTTATTGTTAATCTGCTTAGTTCCTCAGCCCTCTTTAATTTTTCTTCCCTTACTGAAAGATAATATGCATAATTATTCCTTATTACCAAATTATCATTATCAAGCGCAATTATTTTTTCAAAATATTCATCAGATCTATTATGCTGCCTCAAACCTCTGAATGCCTCGGCATACATATTATAATACTGTATCATCATTCTATTATCCTTCACGTAAACAATTCCTTCATCCATTATTTCAATTACTTTTTTGTAGTTCTCTAATTGCATATTTCCTATAGCACTATAAAAATAGAAATTTCCTTTATCCGGGTACTTTTCTATCGCCATCTCACTATAATCTGCCAGTTCCTCATACTTTTCCAGTATATTTGTTACATATAACATCTGTTCCCATGCAATTTCCATGCTTTTATCCTTTTCCAAAAAATTCTTTAATTGCCCGTAAGCCTCCTCATATCTCTCTTCTCTTAATAAAAAATCAGCATACAAAGCCTTCGATCTCAAATAAACACTATCCTGCCATACCATCATTCTAATAAGATTTTCAGTAACGCTTACCTTTTTATCATCATCCAGGCCCCTGTTAATAATCTCTATCAATGTATTAATTTTCCTTTCGTATGATATTTCATCATGCTCCAAAGCTAAAACATAATACTCTTCAGCTTCATCATACCTCCCCAAATCCATAAGAAATCCAGCATATGACAAAATACCGTTATCATGACCAGGTTCAATAGATAATAATTCCTTATATATACTTTCTGCCTTATCCGCCATACCAAACTCTGCATATGATTCCGCCATTAATCCCATAACTTCTATATCGTCCGGAAACATTTTATACAACTTTTCCAAAGTTTCAACAGCAGCAGCGGTATCATTCATCCTGTAATATATATCATTCTTTGCATACGCTATTTCTCTCGTAAAACCAACCTCATTTTCAATATCATTTAAAATGCCCAGCGATTCATTCAATTTTCCCTTTTCCCTGTAAAATATTGCAAGATTATATTTGTATCTAACCCTTTCCGGAAATTTATCACTGATTATCTCATAATAATATATTGTACTATCCAACTTTCCATTATATTGATATAGATTCGCCATATGTAACAAATACCATACATTATTATTATCATATTCAACAGCCCTTTTTCCATATTCCAATGCCTGTTCAATATTTCCCGTTCTCATCAATATATTTGATATCTGAAAATATACTGCCGGACTCTCCTCTCTAACCTTAAGTATCTCATCATAAAGAGATAGTGCCTGTTTAAAACTATTAAATAATGCATGCTTTGTAGCCTCTGTAAATACATAATAATATTCCCTCTCGCTGTTATCAGCAAATCCACCATTTTCTTCATTTAATGAAACATCTGACGACACGATCTTTCTAGTGCATCCTGATATAATAAACATTACAATGAATGCACCAACAATACATCTTATTATATATAGTAGTATCATCCCTTTATTCCAAAAATAACATCTCATATTTTCTTTTATTACGACCTTCCCGTGTGCCCGAAACCGCCAATTCCTCTTTTTGTTTCACTTATTGATTCAACCTCTTCCCAGCTAACTTTCTCATACTTGTTTATTACCATCTGACAAATTCTTTCCCCATCCTGCACAATGTACTTTTCCCTTGATAAATTTATCAATATTATACCTATTTCGCCACGATAATCAGCATCAATAGTACCAGGTGCATTTACTATCCCTATCCCCTTTTTTAATGCCAGTCCGCTTCTCGGTCTTATCTGTGCCTCATATCCTTCAGGTAATTCTATGAAGAGCCCTGTCGGAACAAGAGCCCTTTCCAATGATTTCAGCTCCAAAGCTTTATCAATATTTGCTCTTAAATCCATTCCTGCAGAAAAATCAGTACTGTAATCCGGCAATTTATGCTTTGATCTGTTAACTATTTTTACTTTCATTTATCCGGTAAATAATTGTTCTAATTTTTAATTTTTCCCTTTTCATTAAATAATATACAAAACTAATCAATAATACACTTCTTAGGATGTAATTCAAAATATCTGACTGTATATCCAATACATTACCCGCGATTACAATAAATATTGATATCAAAATATATTCTCCTATCCTTCCTGTCTGATAATCAATCCTGTAATATCTTCTTCCAACATAATATGACATAACAGTCATTGTAAAATAACAAATTATATGTGCTACTGCAGACGCTTTATAGCTGAAAATCGGAATAAACAAACCATTTATCAAAACTGTAATGGCCGCACCTGTCAATGTAAAAACAGCACCGAATTTTGTCTTGTTCGTAAGCTTATACCATATAGACAAATTAAAAAATATTCCATACAACAAATATGCATATAATATCAGCGGAACTATAACCAATCCCTCGTGATACCCGGGATCTATAAAATATTTTATTATATCAATAAAAAGCAAAACCCCTACTATAATAACCAACCCAACTATCACAAAGTATTTCATTATATTGGCAAAAATCCTTCCCGCATCTTCTGTCCTGTAATAATTAAAATAAAAAGGCTCTGCTGCATATCTGAACATCGTAACAAACATCATTAACAGAACTCCTATCTTATAATTAGCCCCGTAAATTCCTATTTCGTAATGAGCATTCTGCCCTTCCGGAGTAAAAATCTTTAAAAGTATCCTGTCCAGCGATTCATTCACTGTTCCGGCCAGTCCTGCAATCAAAAGTGGCAATGAATATTTTAAAATATTCAGGTATAAATCCTTATTAAATCTTATTTTAATATTTACAATATCTTTTAATAATAAAACCAGTATTAACCCGCTTGCCAGTAAATTTGCTATTAATACATATCCTATTCTTATTTCCGGGTTATAAATAAATCGAGGTAACTTTATCTTATTCTCTATCAGCGGAAAAAATTCAAAAAATAAAAAAATAAAAAAAACAGTGAAAACCACATTCAATATTTTCAAAATTGCAAATTTCCTGCTTTTCTCCTCTATTCTCAACTTCGCGAAAGGTATACTGCTAAAAGCATCGATTGCAACTATCATTGCAATCCACCTAATATATTCAACATTACTTTCATATTCTATGATCCTTGCAATCCCTTCATCAAATGAAAATACTAATAATATAAACAGTAATGAAGTACAGAAAAGCGAAATTATCACTGTTGAATACACAATCTCTGGTCTCTCGCTTTTTGTAGCAAACCTGAAAAATCCTGTCTCCATTCCGTATGTCAGTATCACAAGAAGAAATACAACATAAGCGTACAACTCTGTTATAACACCATATTCCTCAACCTTAAACAACCTTGTATAATAAAAGGTCATTATTGAATAATTCAACAAACGCGGCACCATTGTCCCTAAACCATAAAGCATCGTTTGTCCTGCCAGCTTTTTATAAATATTCGTTTTCACGAAATACTATTTTTTTCTTTACCTTTTATTATTCATCCTTCATATTTGAAACATATACAAATATCTATATCCCAAGCTTCAGTAACCATCCCTAAAACTTATTCAACCAATCAATTGCTATGTAACTAACTCGGTTAGCATAAAAAATCAAAAATACAAACTACATTAATAATACTTATTCATATCAAATACTCTCTTTTTCAAATGGTTTTTATTTCATATTTTTGCTTCCTGTAAAAACCTTTTTTTATGCACAAGATTAATCTATTTTTTTTATTTATCGTTACCTTTTTATCACCAATGGCTTCTTTTGCCCAGGATAATCCACAAGTTCTTATTACAACCTCATACGGAAACATGAAAATCCGTTTATTTGATGAAACTCCCCTTCATAAGGAAAATTTTTTCAAGCTTGTTGCAGATGGCACTTATAACGGTGTTTTATTCCACAGGGTTATAGAAAACTTTATGATACAGACAGGTGATCCTGATTCAAAAAACGCGAAAAAAGGTGAATTATTGGGAAGGGGAGATTTTGGCTACACGTTACCTCCTGAATTCTCTCCCTCTCTTTACCATAAAAAAGGTGCTATTGCTGCAGCCCGCCAGCCTGATAATGTTAATCCCCAAAAAATGTCTTCAGCTTCACAGTTTTATATTGTTCAGGGTACCAAACTTACCGATGAACAACTTGATCTTATGGAATCCCGCGAAATGCATATCAAATTTACCGATGAACAGCGCAAAATATATAAATCTTCAGGCGGGACTCCACATCTCGATTATTCATACACCGTCTTTGGTGAAGTAGTTGAAGGCCTCGATATAATAGATAAAATTTCTGCAGTTCCCACAGATGAAAACAACAGACCACTTCATGATATTAAAATTGAAGTAAAAATTATCGATTGACATGCTTGAACGTATAAATCAAATTACATCTGAAATTAATAATTACACTTTTCAATCTTCTGATGATATTGAAAAATTCAGACTAAAATATCTTAGTAAAAAAGGCATCATTTCATCCTTATTTGAGCAATTCAAATCTGTTCCTAATGAACATAAGAAACAATTGGGTAAGTCTCTAAACATACTTAAACAGCTCGCCAAATCTATCTACGATACTCAAAAATCTCTCTTTGATAATAGAAATGATGTATCTACTGATATTGATCTTACCCTTCCATCCGAATCATTACTCTTAGGATCACGCCATCCTGTTTCAATCATTCGTAACCAAATCATTTCTATATTTTCAAAAATTGGTTTTAATGTAGAAGAAGGCCCGGAAATTGAAGATGACTGGCATGTATTCTCAGGTCTGAATTTCCCACCCGAACATCCTGCACGCGATATGCAGGATACATTCTTTATCCGGGAAAATCCTGATATTATCCTTCGTACTCATACATCCAGCGTCCAGGTTCGTGTCATGGAAAACATAAAACCTCCTGTTCGTAGTCTTTTTCCCGGCAGGGTATTTCGCAATGAAGCAATTTCAGCCCGTGCTCATTGTATCTTTCATCAGGTTGAAGGATTATACATTGATAAAAATGTATCCTTCTCTGATCTTAAACAAACACTTTTATTTTTTGCCAGGGAAATGTTTGGCGAACAAACACAAATACGCCTTCGCCCTTCATTCTTCCCTTTCACAGAACCATCTGCAGAAATGGATGTTTCATGTACAATTTGTTCAGGCAGGGGATGCAATGTTTGTAAATATACCGGATTCCTTGAAATTCTCGGTTGCGGTATGGTAGATCCCTCCGTTCTCTCTGCTTCCTCTATCGACCCTGCTATCTATACTGGTTTTGCTTTCGGAATGGGTATAGAACGTATTGCTATGTTAAAATACCGTATAAATGATCTTAGGCTCTACTTTGAAAACGATATACGTTTTCTTCGCCAATTCCAGTCAGATTTATAACATAATAACAGTATATCAATAAAGCTGTTAAAATTATTAACCGGTCATTTTTTTATAAACAAACACTATTAGTTTATTGACCTACTTTATTTATTCGTATCCTCTATTAATTATAACATGAATTAAAAATCCTCCTATTACAAGTATTCCACTTGTTATCAGCATTTTGTTTCCTTCAACACCTTTCCCTACTACAATGCCAAGCATTATTACTCCTACCAGTACAACAATTGCTCCAAGATATTGTATAATTTCTTTCATCACAATATAATTATATTATTAATAAAAACAGTCTTCGATTTGCTCCAATTATTTGTAAATTCTCAACTCTTTCTGCATTCATCAAATCCATATATCCTGTATTAATAATTCAAATTATCCATAAATTTAAAATAATAAATTGGAATTATACCCTTCTTTTCCAAGATGTTCGAATGCAAGATCTGTAGTTACCCTTCCTCTTTGCGTCCTTTTAATAAAACCCTCCTTAATCAAATATGGTTCATAAACCTCCTCGATCGTTCCGGCATCTTCACCTACAGCTGTTGCAATTGTACTTATACCAACCGGACCGCCCTTAAATTTATCTATTATTGTATTCAATATCTTATTATCCATTTCATCAAGTCCTCGTTTATCGATCTGTAATGCATTCAAAGCAAAAAGTGAAATATCAATATCAATAAAACCCGAACCCTTAACCTGTGCGAAATCCCTCACTCTGCGCAGAAGTCCATTAGCAATCCTTGGCGTTCCTCTTGACCTCCTGGCTATTTCTTTTGCAGCTTTATCATCAATATCAATGTTAAGTATCCTTGCAGACCTCTTTACAATTCCTTCCAATACATCATGATCATAATAATTAAGTTTTGAATTAATCCCGAATCTTGCACGCAGCGGCGAGGTAAGCAATCCCGATCGTGTTGTAGCCCCTATCAGCGTAAATTCATTCAGAGACAGTTGAATTGATCTTGCTCCAGGACCTTTATCAATAACAATATCAATCTTATAATCCTCCATTGCAGAATACAGGAATTCTTCAACTACAGAACTCAAACGATGTATTTCATCAATAAACAAAACATCATTATTTTCAAGGCTTGTCAAAACGCCGGCCAAATCACCCGGTCTTTCAAGAACAGGTCCTGAACTCGATCTTATATTAGTATTAAGCTCCCTGGCAATTATATTTGCAAGCGTTGTCTTACCTAATCCCGGTGGTCCTGACAACAATACATGATCCAACGCTTCATTCCTTCCTTTCGCCGCTTCAACAAATACTTTCAAATTTTCAATTACACTTTTCTGACCATCGAACTCATCAAATAATTTTGGCCTCAAAGTAATATCAATATCAGTATCTTCTTCCCTTCTAAATCTGTTCTCTATTCTCTCTTCATTATTATCCATATTATTGTATTAATGTCTTCTGCATACATTATTTATGTGTTTGTTCATAAAATCCCATTTGCCGCGTTACGCTTGTCCTAAAATTGATCACTTAGTAAATCTCCATTTTCATCAGGTCTGTAATTTGTGGCTACCGCATCTCCTTTTAATTATTAATCCTTGTTAACAATGGATACATCCTTATTCTCATTTAAATCAACCTTTATTCCGTTTATCCTGTACTCCTTATCATCCTTATAGCTTATTGTAACGATCAGGTTACCCTCCCTGTCATATTTTTTCCAGTGCTTCTCCTTATTTCCTGCTATATAATATCTTTCTTCCTTCAGTATACCGTTATCATAATAATACCGGTGTTTACCATCCGCGTTTCCCTGAATATACGAACCTTCAAATTTCAATGTTCCGTCATCATACAATTGTATCCATTTACCGTCTTTTAGTCCTGTAACATAACTTCCCTTTTCCTCATAATCATTAATTCTGTATATCCATTCCCCTTCTTTTTCCCCGTCAAAGTATTCTCCTTCAGTAATAATACAACCATCGGTATTATATTCAGTAAACAAACCTTCCTCACGACCGTTATAAAAATTTTCTTCTCTCGCAACCGTACCATCAGAGTAGTACCAAGTCCATTTTCCATTATACTTACCATCTTTAAATTCTCCGGTTTGTTCTACCTGTCCGTTCTCAAAATAAAATTTCCATTTTCCTTCTCTTTTGTTGTTTTTATATTTTCCTTCAGCTTTTATATTCCCGCTTAAATAAAAATCTTTCCATTCCCCTTCCCTTGAACCTTCTTTTGTAATTATTCCTCTTGATAATAATACCCCGTTATTACTAAATATCATTGAATTTTTAACTTCACCGTCGCTATTGTATTCCCTGTGAATACCGACTTTATTATTACCATTCCTGAAGCTTCCGCTGTATATTACATTCCCTTTTTCATCATATTCATTAATTATCTCAACATGCTCTTCTTCAATGTTTTCCTCTTCAATCAATTTTCCTTCCTGATAACGTAAACTTACAATTAACTGACCACTCTTATCAAATTCTTTATAATACCCGTTCAATAATCCGTCAATATATGGTTTCTCATTTTTCACCCTGCCATTACTGTAAAATTCTTTCCACACCCCGTGTTTTTCTCCTTTTTCATTATATCTGTTTATCTTTTCTCTTTCTACAAGCACACCTTTCCTATATTGTTTCTTTGTTATTATCCTCCCGTCTTTATCATATTCTATTGACTCACCATTCTTTTTATTATTACTGTACTCAATGATTTCTTTAAGCTTTCCGTTTTCATAATAATAATAAGATAATCCTTCAAGCTTATCATTAACATACAATTCTTTTGCTTCTATTCCTGCAATTTTCCCGGTTCTTTCTTTTCCAGGATAATATGAATATATAAAACCATTCTTTTTACCCAAAACAAAATTTATCTTCTTTGTAGTGTCTCCCAAATTATCATAGAATATCCATTCACCATCAAGCAAAAAATTTTTTCTGTTACCCTCACTTTTCAATACACCAGTATTATAATATGTCTTCCAGTAACCATCAGGCTTTCCGTTTTTCATTATACCTTCACTTGAAATTTTTCCGTTCGAATAATGAAAAGTCACGTACCCGTTCCTTTCAACTTCTTCATTATTCACCTGGCAAAACAAAACCCCGGTTAATAAGCTGAAAACCGTTATCATAAATATTCTATACATATTTTACTTATTACACAAATATATACAATTCTGTCCGTACACACTTTACCACATATTATTTAGTGTTTATTCATAATGTTCGGAATCAAAGCGCGTAAACATTTTAAATCGCAGAATACTAAAGTATTTGAAGATTTAAAATTTGAACAGCAACGCAGATATCGGACATTATGGACTGATACCAGTTAAAATGTTATCACGCCTTAACCATATCTGATATCTCTAGCATTCTTTTTATAGGCTTCTCAGCTTTTATCCTTAATTCTTCTTTCAGAATGATTTCCGGATGTTCATATTTTAAACATGTATATATCTTTTTAATATTGTTTAATTTCATAAAATTACAGTCATTACACCCACAGCTAGAATCTAAAGGCGGTGCCGGAATAAATAATTTACCAGGATTATTTTTTATCATTTGATTTATAATACCTGATTCTGTAGCCACGATATATTTTTTTCCTTTATCATTTTTTGTATAATTCAATAACGAAGATGTTGAACCGATATGATCCGCTATGATCAAAACAGGCTTTTTACATTCAGGATGCGCGATAATTTTTGCATCCGGATGCTCTTTTTTTAACTCAATAATTTTTTCTACAGAAAATTCTTCATGTACATGACATGCACCGTCCCATATAATCATATTTCTTCCTGAAACACTCTGAATATAATTGCCAAGATTCCTGTCCGGCGCAAATATTATATTTTCATTTTCCGGCAGGCTTTCAATTATCTGAATAGCATTGGAAGAGGTACAAACTATATCTGTAAGTGCTTTTATATCAGCTGTAGTATTTACATAACTTATTACTGTATGATTCGGATATTTTTCAACAAATTTTTTAAATTTCTCCGCTGGACATGAATCAGCCAAAGAACAACCCGCATTCATATCAGGTATGAGGACCTTTTTTCGCGGAGACAGTATTTTGGCTGTTTCCGCCATAAAATGAACACCGGCAAAAACTATCATATCTGCATCAGTACATGCTGCCTGTCTGGATAAAGCCAAACTGTCACCTACAAAATCTGCTATATCCTGAATTTCTCCTTCCTGGTAAAAATGCGCCAAAATAATTGCATTCTTTTCTTTTCTCAATTCATTTATCTCCTTAATTATATCTGTATTTTTATCAATATTAATGTTAAGATATCCGAATTTCAATAAATCAGCTTTATCAACAATTTCTTTCTCCATAATAATATTTAATGATTTTTATAAAACTAATATATGATATTATTGTCCTGTTAATACTGTTAATACTTTTGCAGAATAAAAATTGATATTCCCGTTATTAAGAAAAAATCACCAGCTTATGAACATGAAGTATGAAATTTTTCATATTGAATACCATTTATATATAAACAAAATTAACATATTGTTAATTGCCTTCAGTGTGAAAAACAAAAACAATTTTTTAGGGTGTATTTGTGTGAATAAACTGTTTAATAATAAACATTACAGATTAAAAAATTTTTTTCATTTATAAAAAAATTTTTATAAGCAGGGGCTTTTATAAAAAGTCAAGAGTTTTATATAAAAAAGTTTTGCATATCAATTAACAACAAATCAACATTGCAAATGTTGATTTGTTAAATATACATGAATTGGATTTTGTCAATAAACTCTTAGTCCGGTGAAGCCGGTAATGCAAGTTATAAGCCGCGTAAAGAAATGCCGTCAATAAAATTTATTTATATTTGCAGCTGGTTGAAATATTTTTCTAAAAAATAACATATTATGCGTATAGCAATAGCAAGTGATCATGCAGGATATAATTTAAAACAGAAATTGATACGTCATTTGAAAGAAAAGCATCTGGAAATAAAAGATTTCGGTTCATTTTCAGAAGATGCAGTTGATTATCCCGAGTATGCCCACCCTTTGGCAGAAGCCATTGCAAATGGCGAATATGAAATGGGTATCTCTCTTTGCGGGAGCGGAAACGGTATTAGCATGACGGCTAATAAACACCCTGAAATAAGATCAGCTATTTGCTGGGAAATTGAAATTGCCGAGCTGGCAAGAGGGCATAATGATGCAAATATTTGTGCTTTGCCCGCGCGTTTTCTTAGTGATGAGCTTGCTTTTAAAATCGTTGACAAATTTCTAAACACATCATTTGACGGTGGACGTCATCTTAAGCGGATTAACAAGATACCGATAAAATGATGTTAAATGCTTAGTAAAACCTGCAAATATGCTGTTCGTGCTGCAATATACCTTACGGTGAATTCAGGTGACAAGAAAAAAACCGGGATTAAAGTTATCGCGAAAGAACTGGATATTCCTTCTCCATTTCTCGGGAAGATCTTACAAACACTTGTAAAGTATAAAATATTATCTTCTGCAAAAGGCCCATACGGGGGGTTCGGACTGGCAAAAAATGCTGATGATATTACATTATATGATATTGTTGTAGCAATTGACGGCACTGATTTGTTTCGTCAGTGCCTGATATCAACACGAACATGCTTTGAGAACAGAAAACAATGTGCTTTGCATTCACGATATAAAAAAATAAGTAGAGAGATCAGGCATTTATTTAAAAGCTATTCCTTACAGGATCTGGCAACAGAAATTAAGAATGATGAGAAAATGTTTTACTTATAGTGTAATAGTGAAATAATCATACCGAATAACATCCCTCCCGAATTGGCAAGTCCATCCGTGATGCTTCCCTGTCTTCCGGATACAAAAAAAAGTTGCATTAATTCGGTAAAAATACTCATTATCACAACAATGAGTGCAATAGATAAAACAACAGGGAAGGAATATAATGACAGGTTCGTATGATGTGCGAGATCATAGATAATCATAGAAGTAAGAACCGCATACATTAAGAAATGGATTACCTTATCGGCATAATAGAAACTGAGTAATTCTATCTTTATTTCCTGGTTTCCCGGCACAAGGCTGACAATAATTATAAAAACGGCAATACCGGCGGACTTCCAAAATTTTAAAATATACATTGATTTTTATTTTCAGGGTTTGTTTTATTGTTTATCACATAATTTTTTCTATTTGTCCGGGTGTATTTTCCTTTGATTTCAGGGTAAAAATAATCTAAAATGCCTGATCAGTATAAAATAGCTTCAATAATTGAACTGAAATCCTTAAATTACTTCTTTTTTGGCGTTAATATCAAATTTGTTTTTATATGCAAAACAGAATGTCAGTAAATGAGATGATGGGTATCTTGAGAAATGAAAAAGTGGACACTTGGTTTGATCTGGGTATCTACATTGACCGTTTCCGAGAAAACAACCCCATGCCGGTACTATCATTTTCAGGCACTGAAAAGGAATTTGAACATAATTTACAGCAGGGAGGCATTGCTTTTATTACATTTTCATATTCAATTGATGGAGTAACCATTGAGGTCGAGAAATATGCCAAGACATTTTATAGCCGTTTTAGGGGGATCACCATTCATTATGTTGCAGGCAAGATATATCCCGAATCACATAAATTGATAGATGATGAAACACGGACATATGAAATTCCCGAAATCGCGGGCTTTGATAATTGGCCTCTTTATAAAGAGTTTTTCTTTACAAGGCTCGAGAGAGGTAGCACACAATACAATGAATTGATAAGGAAATTCTGGGATGAAATTCTGTTGATCAGCGAAAAGCTGGGAAATTATGTTGAACAAAATAATATCAGGCTTTTATATGTGATCAATGCATTATCCAACCCGGGAAATGTATCTCTTGCTGTTGCATTGGTTTTTGTGTCGGAATTTTTAGGCATACCTGTCATTAACAATAATCATGATTTTTATTGGGAAGGAGGGAACCGGAAAATCGATATTAAAGAAAAAGGATTAAAGCATGGCCCCAGGGATGTTTTCTTCACAAATGATCATTTGGGAGAGGTGTTCTCAATTATTGAAGTTTTTTTTCCGTGGGAATCAAGAACCTGGATCAATGTGAACATTAATAAGGAACAATCTAAACATTTGATAAGTATCAATGGACATAACCCTGCCAATGTAACTGAAATCGGCACGAGTGTTGATACCAGCGAATATGTAAATATCAGTAAACGCGGGAAAATCAATGCTTTTTATCAGTTTGAAAAGATACTTGCCCGTTATCGGGAAACACTTGTAGGCTACTCGGTAAATGATGTATTACGAAATAACCTGGTAAACAAAGATAATCCCCGTCCGATTTTAACAGGTACTAAAACGAGGACGATAAAAAATTTTATGAATGAAAATATTATTTTTTTACAACCCACGCGCATTATTCAAAGAAAAAGGATAGAACTTGGATTTAAGCTTATCAGGCGCATGTTCAAAAACAAGCATTTTATAAAAAGATTAAAAAGCACACCAAATCTCAAGCTTACACTTATTGTTACAGGCCCTATAGCGCTTGGCCAGTTTGATTATTTTAAGAAATTGATCAAAAGGTTTTCTCAACTTCTTGATATTCTTGACGGGCAATTAAGGGACAGGGTATACATGGCTTTTCTCTTCAGTGAGCTTGACAGGGAATCCTTTAAGGAAAGATTTAAAGATCCGGTAGGTATCCCGGAATTATATAATATCGCATCACTTGTATTATTGCCCAGCAAGACCGAGGGAAGGGGGCTTCCCATAATTGAAGCATCAGCATGCGGCACACCGATCTTCTGCCGCCGCTATTATCCTGAAAAGGTATATTCAGAGGTTATTGGTGAGCACTTGCCTGATGGTGACCGTTTAAAAGTAATTGAATTTGACGGTAAAAAAATCACATCAAAACATACCTCTGAGATTATTGATCATGTTATGTTCCCTCACCGGTTCACTGATGAAATTATTCATAATAAATTGGCTGTTGAAAAACGGTTTAGTCTTGATACACTTCGAATATGCATAGATGACATTTGTCACCGTATCTGGCTTCAGCTTCATAAGAATGACGGTATAATGAGAATAGTGAAGCAGGCGACAGATGAATACAGTGAAATGATAAGTTTTTCAAACAGTGATACAAGTGCCATTCTGAAAACAGGGAACCGGCAGTATCTGCCGGGATTCGGGAGACTGGCATTTATGACTAATCTGAAATCACTGATCGATCCGAGTGCTTTCAGGATGGAAGAGCAAATGATGAAGGGATTTATTTTCCATTTTGCACTGCAACTGGTAAAAGACAATGATTTTTTTGCAAAAAAATCATACAAGGATATCAACAGGTTTTTTAATGCAGTACATTCAATATTTCATTATAAAAAGGGAGAGGTCAAAATACGCCATGATCATTCCTTTGCTTACAGGCACAGAAATAATAACTTTTATCCTTATCAGGAATTTACCCTGCAGGAACTGACCGGACTGGTAAATTTGTTGTTTTATAAAATTCTGGAACCGGATGTCATTCATACGATAGATGAGATATCGCATTTTTTCACCGATTGGAACCTTGCGCTTGCACAGCTTACTTCAAGTGCATTGTTAGCTATTGATGACAGAAAAGAGTTAATTACAAAAATGCAGGCAAATATCCCCATTGGGGTTTTTCCCGGTGATTACTCTAAATATGTACTCGAGTTTTTTGCACTTCAGGCGGTAAGGTCAAGATTAAACTTAAAGATAGAGACAGAGCTGACAAATGAAATTTTAAAAAGATCTGATCATAGTCCCGCTCCGGTATATGTTTTTGCACCAAACAGGGCAATAGGAAAATGGCCGGATAAGAAAAGTATTATTGATTATATATTAAATGGAAATGAAAAGGAGTTGAGATTGTTATATAACAATGGTATTTTAAAAGTGGTTGAATCCAACCAACTTTGTGTCGGATTGCATTTCCCGCAAATGGGAGAGGAGGCTCTCAGGGCATTGGCGGATATTCATAAGCATAATGGATTTATTATTTCCAACAGGGATTTCGCGGGTGACATGTCTGACATAGCCGATATTGATCGTTTTCATATCGGTAAAGCCACACATCCCATGACAGCTGCTATGCTTGGCATTCCCGGGGACAGTGGGTATATTCAATATGTTCCTGCAGGTATTCGGCCAACAATAGCTTATCCCGTGCCGGTGCAGAGAGCTAATGATTTTAGTTCTGCCCTGAAAGGGAAATTGTTTGCCGGTCTGTCCGAAAAGCTTGGCAGGGGAAATTTATTGAACATAATTAAGAAAGAATCGGAAGAAAAAGGATCTCCTGTTGATTTTATTCTGGAAAATCTTACTAATAACAAAAAGAACAGGGATAAAGATGTTTTTTATGATCATGTCAGTGGTATTTATCCGGATGGCCTTCCCTGGAATGGAGTATATGCCAAAGTGAACAGCGGAAGTGAAAAATGGATCTTTAAAACACTGATCTCGGAAAAAACAAAGAAAGTGACTGCCTTTGTATCCGATTATGCACTTAAGAACAAGATCAAACCACAAATTGCATGGAACGGGGGATATATTTTAAATCCCGAACTGGTGGGTAAGCTGGGCTTGCCTGAATCATATATCGGCTCACCCCTGGGTTTGGTGGTAAATGAGGGAGAAGTAAAGTGTCCTCCACTGTTCAATAAGCCGGCTTTATTTGTTGACAAAAACGGGATCCCTGATATTGGACGTAACAATTGTTCGCGGGGACTGACAATAAGCGGCGGAGATTCGGTAATTAAGCTTACCGGTGAACAGTATAATACAATAGATACCCTTGGCATACCCGTGTATTATGATCTTTTATTCAAGCAGGGAATGATCGATGCACGGGACAGGGTGATCGTCAGGCTTGCGGGTAATATGATAAAAGAGGTTATTCATCCTGGCAAACATAAGATAGTAAAGCTAATACCTGTTGGTTTAACCTTATCCTTTCCCGAAAAAAGTTTCCCCGGTGATTTCAATAAACAGGGAAGGAGTGTTAAAATTGAAATTCATGGAGCAAGGCAGTGTCAGCATGCCGTTGAAGCGGGCCCTTTACTGGTATATAATGGAAAAGTATCAATAGATATGGAAACAGAGGGGTGGAAACATGAGAATTCAATAAAGACACAGGCGGCCCGCCTTGATTATACCGATATGCGGGGTCCGAAGATCGCAGCTGGTATTGATGCGGAAGGTAATTTACTGGTATTGGTAATAAACGGCAGGATCCGGGAATCGGTAGGGGCCACACACGCCGATATGGCAGAAATCATGCTGAAGCTTGGTGCGGAAAAGGCAATGGGTTTTGATCCCGGGGGAAGCAGTACCCTGGTTGTAAATGGAAAAACGCTGAATATTTCTCCGTACAACAGAAATTATGAAAAAAACATTTATTCGATGCCACCTGAACCCAGGGCTGTTTCAAACGCGGTAATAGGGTACAGGCTCGAATAAATGTTTTTTAATAGAGTCTGTTTATAAAATAGTCAAAATGTTTAACCGGACATGTGTCTGTTCAGAAAGTCCATTTGCAAGGCTCGCGCGGTCCGGAAACGCGGAGTTTACCAGTCGTAAATGAGCAATTTTCGGACAAGCGTAACGCGGCAAATGAGACTTTATGGACAGACACTTAAAAATCAATAGGAATATTCGATAGATAATGCTTTATCAAGAGATTCGGTATTTATTTCGTCTTTTATAATGTAGCTCCTGGCACCGGCCTCTATCATCTGAACAATATATTTCATTTCTGAATGGAAAGAAACAGCAATAATGATAATATTCCTGAAAAGGCGGGTAGCTGTTTTTGTGGCTTCAATACCGTTCATGTTAGGCATATTGATATCCATAAAAACAATATCATATAAATTGGCGCTTAATTCTTCAAGACATTGTAACCCGTCGGTTGCCACTTTTATTATTTCTATTCTGTCCTGAAATGAATCGGAAAGCATAAATTCCAGTGCCTTTGCAAAATGTTGATTATCATCAACAATTAAAATTCTGTGTTTCTTCATCCGGTATATTGTTTTTGAGAGTTATTACGGATGCGGGGTTATTATTCAGTTATATTCTTCATTATTAATAAATGAACGATAACCAAGTAATGATCCAAATGTATGAATTAGATGTATTTGCAAAAATGGAATTAATACTCAATCTGATGAGGTCAATACCCAAATTTATTTGCGTATTTTCCGACATTATGAAAAGGAAAAAACCCGACATGAATAAAAAAGAACAGGATGACAAATTAATGCCATCCTGTATCCTACCTAAATCCAACCAAACCCTACATCAAAAATCTTTCGTGAAAAACAACCTGTAATCAGTCAATATATATTACGGCTGTATTATTAAACTTCACTTCTTAACGGGCCATATTGTAACTGACCTCTTTATTTCTGTATTTTAATTAAATTACAAATATATTACTTGTAATTATCGAAAAGTTGAGCGCTACTACCTAAATTTGATTGCGTATTTCCCGCCATTTTTAGAAAAATACAGGATGACAAATAATTTGCCACCCTGTAATTCTACCTAAATCCAACCAAACCCTACATTAACTATTAACCATAAAACAACCTTACTAAATCTAACTCTTCATATTCTCAACTTCAAATGGTAAAGTTATTTCTCCAGCTTAATATCCAACTATGCAATCTATTTTTAAAAGAACCTTAACCTCAGTTTTCTTATACAAATATACGCTTGTAAAGTGTTTGTGTTGTGAGTAATGGTACGTAATTATGTGTTTTTATTACCCATTTTAAAATAGGTATAACCCGTATGCTTATATAGGTAAAATCCGACATTTCCGGTTTTCTAAAATTGTTTCTGCCGATTCCAGTGATGATGCGACTATTGTTTTGCCAGAATGAAATTTATAATTGTAATTAAAAAACCGGAATGCATATTTAAACGCGTCTGCCTTTTCATGTATATAGATCACTTTTTCCGGATTTCTGCTGAAAATGGACTTTTTTATTTCTGATAGTTTGGCTTTATAATCGGGAATGGAGCATTTAACATGGTAATCCTCTATAATAGCTGAAAAATTCTCATGAAGTTTTTCCAGTTCAAAATCAACAACTATTTTTGCCAACTGCAGTTCACTTTCAAGAAAGAAACCCTGAAGAACAAAATATAAGCAGTTTTTATCCGGTTTTGCTTTAATAATAAACTTTTCCATAAGCTTTGATGTTTGCTACAAAGGTACAGATGAAAAAGCCATAACAGAACGCGGTAATTACCTAAATCAGAGGTAAAATATACTCAATTTTAATTGCCGGATTACCCATGGGAGCATGGGTATTATCCGGCATATTTTCAGACTTTAACCAGATTGTTTTTTATTGCAAAAACCACCAGGCTGATAGAGTTTTTTGAATCGGTTTTAAGCAAAAGGCTCGATCGGTGCCGTTCAACAGTGCGCTGACTGATATACAATTCGTCTGATATTTCCTGGTTGGAGTAACCTTTAACCATAAGGGACAATACTTCACGTTCACGCTGGGTGAGTGAAGTAATATCTTCTGAGGGTTTGGTTTTCAGCAATTGAAGTAAGAGTTCCTGAGAAAAATAATTACCGCCCCTGCTTATCTTTTTTATGGCATCATATAACTCGTGATTATCCACATCTTTAAGAATGAATCCTTTAACTCCCAGATCTATCATGGTGTTATAATACTCGGTATCACCAAACATTGAAAGCACAAGGATATTTAGATCAGGGTAGATATCCAGACCTCTTTTTGTAGCTTCAATGCCATTCATAACCGGCATATTTATATCCATAAGGACAACATCGGGTTTGAAATAATTTAATAGTTCTAGAAATTCTTTTCCGTTTGATGCCTCGCCCAAAATATCAATATCTTCTTTTTCCGATAAAATAAATTTCAGGCCGTTTCTGAATAGCTGATGGTCATCAACAATAATAATTTTTGTTTTATTCATAGGTTGGATCAAAGTTTGGCAATTTTTTTTTTACTTAACAAAAATAATGTTATTTATAATTATCGATACAGGCGATATCCCGTTAAATGAAATAATGCTGCTTAAATCAATTAATTGGTATAGCCGGAAATTCAAGATCAAAATGAAAACCCTGGTTTTTTTCGCTGTAAATATTGTATTTACCTTTCAGGGACCTTGAGCGGCTGAATATATTGGATAATCCCATACCTTCAATATTTTCCTTTATCTGGCTGATTGTCATTCCTTTTCCATTGTCGTAATATTTTAATGTCATCTGATTTTCCCCGTGGTATAATTTTATTTTTATCTTTCGGGCATTGGCGTGTTTTATCGTATTGTTCACCAGTTCTTTAATTATACGGTAAAGGGATATTTCAAGTTCATTTGAAAACCTGAGATCTCCAAGGTTAGTGTCAAAATCAAAGAGTATCCCTTGTTGTATTTTTGATATGAAGGATTCAACTGCCGAAACAAGGCCGTAATTTGTCAGAATATGAGGGCTAAGGTCGTTGGATATTTCTTTTGTCGTACCTATAGCTTCTTTCACAATTTCGTTCAACTGTGAGATGATATAGAGCTGTTTCTTTGGTTCATTCATTGTATGGATTGAATTCACGTACATTTTAATACTTGATAATAATGGCCCAAGGTCATCATGCAAATTACGGGCGAATTTTTCACGTTCACGTTCTTCAGTGAAAATAATTGCATCCAGCACCCGCTTTTCAACTTCCTTGCGTTCGGTAATATCCCTGATAATAGTAAGTATGGCCGCCTGTCCGGCATAATCGGTCATTGTCCAGTTGATCTCCACGGGTATAAATCGGTTTGTATCTGTTAATAATTCCGACTCAAAAGAAGGAATATGCTGGTCATCCAGAAGCTTGATATATATGTTTTCAAGCTGTTTATCGGATAAACCCGTGAAAAGGTCGAATACTCTTTTTTTCAGCAATTCGGTCCTGCGAAAACCCGAAAGGTCAACAAGCACCTTATTGATCTCAATCAGGTTTCTCCCGGTATCAGAAATAAGCATTGCATCACTGGAATTATTAAATATGTTCCTGAATTTTTCTTCGCTGGCACGAAGATTTTTTTCTGCTTTTTTTCTGTCGGTAATATTACGGACAATAGACTGTAGAAATTTTTCTCCACCAAGTTCAATACGGCTGAGGGATATTTCAGCATCGAACACTTTATTCTTAAATGTAGTATGTTGCCATTCGAAAAACTGTGGTTTTCCTTTCAGGGCGTTATTGATATATTTACGGGCTTTGGTTTCCGACAATTTACCATCCGGCTGGTAAACAGGTGAGAATTTATAAGGTGATTTATTAAGGATCTGGTTTCTGGTGCATTCAAACATTTTTGAAGTAGCGGGATTACAATCAATAAATTTATCGCCTTTCATCATGAAAATGGCATCGGTTGCTGTTGTAAACAAAATTCGGTATTTTTCTTCGCTCTCTTTAAGGGCCTGTTCGGCGATCTTTCTTTCGGTAATATCAGAAATGGTTCCTATTATCCTGGTGATCCGGTTATCCTCGCCAGGATAAACCCGGCCCTTTGAAAGCACCCATTTCCAATCGTTGTATTTAGTTTTTAAACGGTGCTCGATCTCAAAATTCTCATCGGGTTTGTCCCTGTATTCATTAAGCACCTTATCAAATATTTTAAGTTCATCAGGGTGAATTATCATCTTAAACGTTTCAATATCCTCTATGGACTCGTCTTTCCGGTAATCCAACATATCATAATAACGCGGGCTCAGGAAGATCTTATTATTTGTAAGGTCCAAATCCCATATTGCATCAGTCGTGGCCTCAAGAGCCATCTTCAATCTTATTTCGCTTGTTTCAAGCTCTTTCTCAGCTCTCTTTCGCTCCGAAATATCGCGTACAACGGCCAGTAGTTTGTTTTCATCACCTATTTTGGTATATTTCAAATATATTTCCGTCCAGAACAGTTCCCCCGTGTATTTTTTTGCCAGCCATTCAAATTTTTGCATACCTTCATTAATGGAAGCCTCCATTCGGGTGAACATCTCCTGCTCATCAAAAGGTGCTTTCCTCTGGCTGATGTCATTGACAGAAATGTTCAATGCTTCATCAGCCGGTATATTATACATTTTCTGGGCAGTATCATTCATATCAAGTATTTCACCTGTTTTTGGGTGGTATATAAGAATGGCATCACTGGTGGAATTGAATATTTCCCTGTAATTACGTTCGCTCTGGGTCAGCAGTTCTTCGGTGAGCCAGCGGTCAGTAATGTCCATAAATACTACCTGTGAGCCCGATTCGCCTTCTATATCAATATATGTACTGGCCATTTCCACGGTGACAGATGTACCGTCGGATCTCAGGAATATGTTTTGTGATAATGGTATATCCCTTTTTCTGATATACACGTTGGCAATATCAATTCTTGTTTGATCAATATGGTCAGGATGAATTATATCCAGTACCGGTTTGTTAATATGCTCCTTGTTATTTTCCCATTTAAGTGTTTCGATAGCTGCCTGGTTAATATAAATGATTTTATAATTACAGTGTACAATTATTGGCAGGGGCGAATATTCTACAAGTTTGCGGTAACGGTCCTCGCTTTGTTTTAATGCGGTTTCGGCTCTTTTTCTTGTTGTGATGTCATTTGCAATGGAAAATACATATTCCCTGTCTTCAAAATACAGATAGTCGGATGACACTTTAACCGGGAATGTTGAACCGTCTTTTCTTTTATGGTAAAACTCACGTATTCGGAACTTGTTTTTTTTCAGATACATCCAGGTTTCTTTCCAGTCCTTTATTGTCATGCCTTCACTGATATCATAAACATGCATATTAAGGAGTTCATATTCTTCATACCCCAATGTTTCGCAGGCTGCTTCATTTACATATTGAAATCTTCCATCGGAGCCGAACCAGAATATAGGATTTTTGTTTTTATCAATCGAATAATGTGCAATATGTAAAAGTTGTTCAGCCTGCTTACGTTCTGAAATATCCAGGATATAGCCATAATAACAAATATAACCGGATGTAATTTTTTGCGGCCTTGATTTTACCAGCAGCCAGATTTCCGGGCCGGGTAAAGTTGTAATACGGAATTCCGCGTCGAAATCCGAATGATTATGAAATGATTCAAGCATTTTTGCATGGATGTATTCGCGATCATCAGGATGGATATATTGTAATGTATTTTCGGGATTGTTATTTTTGAATTTTTCCGGATCAATACCTGTAATTTTTTTAAAATTGGGACTAAGGTAATTGAAAAACAATGATTTATCGTTGTTTAAGATTGCCTTGAAAAATATTCCGTCAGGCAAATTATTACCCAGTGTATTGATCAATTCTTCATTTTCCTCTGAATTTGTCGTGCATTCATGCATCTGTTGTTCCAGCTGCATTTTTTGGTCCCTTAGTTCTATCTCCCTTTTTAAGCAGTCATTCATCTGATCCTGCATCTGATGTATGCTGTCTTTTAATTGCTTGTTTTCCTGTTTCAGAAGATTTATCTGATTTTTTTGTTGCATTATAATGATTCTTGTATAAGAAAATATGCCGGCCTTTTGATAAATTTATGAATTTTTTAGTTAGTGTCTGTCAATATACTTAAAGTGTTTGTCCAGAATGTTCGAGATCAAGTCGCGCGAACCGAACGAAGTGAGCTCTTGAAC
>CAZBJH010000004.1:0-58939 GCA_964492185.1 uncultured Bacteroidales bacterium
AAGTGAGCTCTTTAACTTACTTTTTTAAGTGAGTTAAAGAACTTATTTAAAAGTGAGCTCTTGAACACCTTTAAAAATAATTAACGTTGTGAAAAAAAATTTTAAACCGCGGTATACTAATGTATTCGGGGATTTAAAATTTTGGCAGCAACGCGGATACCGAACATTATTGACAGACACTAATTAGTGTCTGTCAATGAACTCGCAGTGTCTGTTCATAAAGTTTCATTTGCAAGGCTTGCGCAGTCCGAAAATGCGGAGTTTACTAGTCGTAAATGAGCAATTTTCGGGCAAGCGTAACGCGGCAAATGGGACTTTATGGACAGACACTAATTAGTGTGTTACTTCCTTCCCGGTGATTATCCTGTTCAACACATTTTCGATCGTACGAAATTTAAGTTGAATTTCTTCACTTTCTTTCCCGGGAACAGAATCAGAAGTAATACCTGCCCCGGAATACAAAACAGTCGAACCGCCGACAATCTTCATGCAACGAAGGTTAACAAACAATTCAACAGGGTTTTCAATGTTTACCGGTCCAAGATAACCGGCATAAAACTCACGTGAAAACTTTTCATGCCTGGTAATAAATTCATAAGCAGGCTTAACTGGTATACCACAAATAGCAGGTGTGGGGTGTATGCGATTGAGAAGTTCGGCACATTTGGGCAGGTCATTTTTATTTACACTCGCGGTAAACCCGGAACTCAAATGCATTATATTACCTGCAACAGCCGTTTGCGGGGGAGATACGGTATAATTCTCCAGGCCCGACTGTTGAAAAGCATCTTCAATATAACAAGTAACAAACTCCTGTTCCGTATATTCCTTATTTGTCCATTTTTCTTCACTACCATTTGACCGGTAACGCTTCGTGCCGGCCAGAGCAACTGTTTTTAATGTGTTTTTATTAAGAGTAACCAGAAGTTCGGGGCTGCTCCCTGTCCATGTACCAATGCCCGGCAAGGATACCATGGATACAAAAGCATTTTTATATTCTCCGGCCATACTCAGGAACATCTCCACAATATCAAATGCTGCCGGTAAACTGATCTCTTTCCTGGCAGCCAGTACAACTTTATCAAAATCACCCGACCTGATATGTTTCAGGGCCTTCCCCACAACTGATCCGTATTTTCCCAGCTCACCTTTAGGTGGTGTCTTAATACAGCTTTTGTAAAATGAGGGAACAAAATCTTGATTCTCCTGTTGATTCTCCTGCAAATCTCCCTGCAATTGTGAATAAATATCATCTGTGCCGGGATCATCCTGGAATAACCTTCCTTCACCTTCATCATAACGTATTCCGGAACGGATAAAAACAGAGCCTGAATTTGTGAAATTTTCAAACGGACTGAAAAGAAATCCGGGTGACGATTTTTGGAACCGAAAGCTAAAATTATTCTCTGAGGAGGAACCTAAAATGGCACTAACTGTCCTTTTGCCAGGGCGGCGATAGAAAACAACAGGCATACTGCCTTTATATCCCGTATGCAAAAATGTCTTAAGTATAACTTTTTTTTCAATATGATCAACCTTAATCATTCCCATTTTCTTATTCCTCTCCCCAATTAGAGTCTGGCCCACAAACAAAACTAAAATAAATCAAAAATCATGAAGATAAAAAACGTTTCCCGTTTTATCCGGATACCATTGCCGGGGCCGTTTAATTTTGCCACTTAATGTTCTCTCCAGATATGGTACAACATTTATTATTCCGGGTTGTTCAAGCTTTTCGAGCTGCATCCTGATAATATTGCATACCCTTGTCTTATCAATATCATCATAATTTTCATTTTCAATGATTAGTGCCGGTTTCTCCCCCAGCTTTTCATCGGGCACCCGGGATATGAGGAATGGAAAACTTAAGTGTTTTGATAACTTTTTCTCAACCTGCTCCGGTATTATCTTGACGCCTCCCGAATTAATAACATTATCAATCCTGCCTAACCATAAAAAACGGTTAGCTTTTATAGTAACCAGGTCATTTGTAACTACCTCTTTATTAGTGCTTATAAAACAGACCGACAAACATCCCCTTTGATCGGTGTCGATTTTTATACCTTCAAGAACTTCAAACCAGTATGATCGTCCCGGGCCATTTAACGGACGAACTGCAATATGTGAACTGGTTTCGGTCATGCCAAACGTTTCCACCACTCTGCATGTAAGTCCGGAGATCTTTTGAAACATTGAATCCGTTATTTTTGCACCCCCGACAATAATTGTCCCGGCCATATTTTTATCTGTAAGTGAAGATAATGCATTCCCGAGTTGAAAAGGGGTAAGGGCTGCAAAATCTATAAAAGAATCCAGCTCCACGAAGGGATCTCCCGAAGGTTTAACTGTTATAAGGTTCAATCCTGATACGAATGCCCTGACGATCATCATCTTCCCTGCTATGAACTTTACCGGTAAGCATAACAATGCCTTCTGGCCGGGACGAAGCTGAAAATACCTTTGGGTTCTGAGCGCCGATTCTGCCAGTTCGTGTTTGAAAATACCTACCTCTTTGGGCTTTCCGGTAGTACCTGAGGATTTAACTCTTATCTGATCATCATTTGATAACAATTCTTCAATAAAAAACCAGATATCCTTTTCCCAGGATTCCTTATGGTTATCAGCACGGGTTAAACGGCAGGCCTCCAACAGTTCACGTTTGTCGTATCTTTTGTCATTAATGGTAACGCATTTAAATATTTCTTCTATACTGGCCTTATCTTCCATATTACAGGTACTTGCATAAATTTCATCCTTTCATTCCACACTCTATTCTCCCCATTCGCCATGAGGATCATAAAACAATTCATCTCCCCTGAGATAAAGCGGTGATTTGATATTATTTTCGTATATCTGACCGGTTCCCAATCCATGTATTTTTGTATGATCATGCTTATATGTCCATTGTGCAATGGCATTCAATCCGATATTTGATTCAAGAGCCGAAGTAATCCACCACCCGGTTCCCAGCTGTCCGGCAATATCCATCCATTCTTCCGTTCTACTGAATCCTCCCAGCAGTCCCGGTTTCAAAATGATATAATGCGGTTTAATCTCATTAAGCAATTGCCTTTTCTCCTCAATACTAAAATTGCCGATCAACTCTTCATCAAGTGCAATGGGAATGGGAGAATTTCTGCATAATTCATTCATTAATGCATAATTCCCGGCGGCAATGGGCTGTTCAATGGAATGAATATTATACGGGGATAACTTTTCCAGGAAAGCCATTGCTTTATCAGGAGGAAATGCACCATTGGCATCCAGCCTTATTTGTACAATGTTTTCATTGTGCTTTTCCCTGACCGACCTGATAATTTGGAGTTCCTCATCAAAATCAACCGCCCCTACCTTAATTTTTATGCACCGGTACCCGGCTTCAAGCTTTTCCCGGACCTGCTTTTTCATGAAATCAATATCCCCCATCCATATTAATCCGTTTATCCTTATTCCTTCACCGCCACCGGTAAACCCTGAAGGGAACAATACCCGCGAGCCTCCGGAAGAATAGTCTTTTAAAGCTGTCTCAAGACCAAACCTAATGGAAGGGTAGTCATTCAACTCATCCATGTCAATTTGCCCGTGTTTTAAGCGATTTAGGGTACCCGTGAGTTTTATTTCAAAGCCGGACTGATCATCAATGCTCAAACCCGGAATGGGTGAACACTCGCCGATACCACAGGGTGAGGAAACAAGGTCATCTCCTACCCTGATAATCCAGGAATCCTTTTGCAGCAAACTGCCACGTGATGTAACAGCCGGGCTTTTAAAATACAAGGTATATTTTCGAAAACCGGCATCAGGCATAAATGGAAAGTATTAACCCCAGTCCAAGTGTAACTGAAAAAAATAATGTGCTTATTGAAAGTCTTTTAAGATAAGGATCCAGCAATTTAGGCTCTTTAATCCGTACAACATTATTCAGATTAATAACAAAGAAAGGAATAGTGACAAGGAACAGTAACTGAATAAATGAGAAATAATTACGGAATAAAAATATCCCTGTCAGTGCAATTGCTACTGTGATAAGTGTAACCTGGTAGATCTTGGCAGGCACTTCACCTATTCTTACCACAAGGGTTTTTTTCCCGGCCTTTTTATCCGAAACACGGTCGCGAAGATTATTAATATTCAACACACCCACACTTAGGAATCCCAGGCTTGCAGCCGGTAAAAAAACATCAAAATCAAGGAAGTTCGTATGAAGAAAAAATGTTCCTGCCACATTTACAAGTCCAAACCACAAAAAAACAAAAAGGTCGCCCAGCCCTATATAACCATAGGAATTGCTGCCGACTGTATATTTAACAGCCGATAATATCGCCCCGATACCCAGCATGACAAACAACAATGCATATGAAATTCCTGCTTCTTTAGTACCGGTTATGATAAGTAATAATCCTGATAAGAAAGAAACGGATATCAGGATACCAATTGCGGTTTTCATGCTTTTTACCGATAAAACTCCGCTTTGTGTTGCCCTCACCGGACCTATCCTTTCCTCACCATCCGTTCCTTTCATACCGTCGCCATAATCATTGGCCACATTTGACAGAAGCTGAAGGCTCACAGCTGTAATTGTGGCAAGAATAAAAATACTCCAGTTAAAGTATTCATAATAAGCTGCCAGGAAACTTCCCAAAAGTGTTCCTGAAAGAGCCAGGGGCAGAGTTCGCGGGCGCATCACCTCGATCCATATTTTGGCTTTTCTTATCATAACGATTTTTTAGGGCAAATTGGTAAATTTGTTAAAATCCGGATCACGTTTTTCCAGGAAGGCATTTTTCCCTTCCTGTGCTTCTTCGGTCATGTAATACAACATAGTAGCATTACCGGCAAACTCTTGCAAGCCGGCTTGTCCGTCAAGCTCCGCGTTAAGTCCCGTTTTAATCATTCGAAGTGCGACGGGACTGTGTTTCATTATTTTTTTACACCATTCTATTGTTGTTTCTTCCAATTTATTCAAAGAAACAACCTTATTCACCAAACCCATCTCCATAGCTTCATGTGCCGAATATTGTTCACAAAGAAACCAAATCTCACGTGCCTTTTTTTGTCCTACGATACGGGCCAGGTAAGAAGATCCGAATCCGGCATCGAAGCTGCCTACCCTGGGGCCTGTCTGACCGAAAACAGCATTTTCCGATGCTATCGTAAGGTCACAAATAACATGAAGTACATGCCCCCCGCCAATAGCATAGCCATTAACCATGGCGATAACAGGTTTTGGAATGGACCGGATCTGCCGCTGAAAATCCAGGATATTCAGCCTGGGCACTCCATCTTTTCCAATATATCCGGCGTATGACTTAACATTCTGATCACCGCCACTGCAAAAAGCTTTATCACCTGCCCCGGTTAATACCACAACACGTATTCTTTGATCATCCCGGCAATGCTCCATAGCCCCGATCAGCTCCCCGGTGGTATCCGGCGTAAACGCGTTGCGGTAACGCGGGCGGTTTATCGTGATTTTAGCTATACCCTCGTGAAATTCAAAAAGAATATCATTGAAATCACGTATTTTTTCCCAGGAAATATGATTACTCATACTGAATGTTTTTAAATAATTTATAGAGGCCTTTCAATGTTTGTGCATTTGGTGAAGAAAGGGTATCCACTTCAAGTACAACAGCTCTGTCTGATGACTGAAACAATTGATCAAGGGCTTTGTTTAAGGAATGTTCGCTATCTGCCATTAAATAAGATAGTCCCGACGCCAGGACATGTTGCCGAATTGAAAAATCCAACGGGGTTTCGAGATATTCTTCAATACCTACTGTACCATCACCGGTATCAAGGATCCTGAAAATATCTCCCCCCCGGTTATTAATTACAATAATCCTTAAATTTTCAGGCATGTTTTTTATGCCGAGTGCATTTGAATCATAGAAAAAAGAAAGGTCTCCCAATATTAAAAGTGATAAGCTGTCCCTTCCATAACAAATACCTGCTGCAGTGGAAATACAACCGTCAATCCCCGAGGTTCCGCGGTTACTGTAACAATAAACTCCCTGCTTCACGGTAAACAACTGGGCATATCTCACGGGACTGCTGTTACCCAGATGCAGATCACAGTTTCGCGGTATCCTTCTCATAATACATTGAAAAGCTTTCAGATCACACCATGGGATACTCTGCAAATAATCCTCCTGTTCAAATTCCAGTACACTGTTCATCCTTAAAATATCCTTTTGAAAGGAACTATCCCGGTTTTTCGGCATGTATCTATGAAACAATTTTAAAAAATGAGACGGCTCCGCCTGTATCACACTGCTCAATCCCATATATGTATCTGTAGCTGAGTATTCTTTTTGAACAAGCCAAATTTGAGCGGGTTTGACCTTTCGGAGAAATTGTTTTATCATTTTTGATACTGTCACCGGTCTTATAACCACTACCAGACCAGGGACAAAAGAAGTATCTTCAGTCGTTCCGAGGGCAAAAAACAGACGTTCAACAGCAGTAATAAATGTATCCTGTTGCATATTCGCCAGGTTCTCAGCAAGAACAACAACAGAATTATCTTCCGAAAGAACTTTAAGATTTTGATCCAACTCTTTATCATAACCTCCCATGCCACAAATGATCATCTTCTTTTTCAAAGACTTCCAGCTCTCTATCAATGAAGCAGGCAATTCGCCTGTAGAACTGTCAGGGACAATATGCTCAATTATCCTGACACTTTTGGATGGTTCCGGCAGTTCCGTGTACAAAGGCTCTCGCAAAGGTACATTTATATGGACAGGGCCGGGCAAACCCGCCAGGGAAATGTTAACAGCATCTGCAACCATCCGATTGGAGTACCACAGATCCTGTTCATTTAGGGTTTCAACCGGAAGCTGGTAATCTGATTTAACATGCCGGCCGTATATGTTTTGTTGACGAATTGTTTGGTTATCAGACTGATCAATGATTTCAGGAGGCCGGTCCGCTGTAATAAGCAAAAGCGGTACATGTTGATAGTAAGCCTCTGCAACTGCGGGTGAGAGGTTCAATACGGCGGTACCCGAACTGCAAACCACAGCTACCGGCTTTCCGGTACCAATGCTGATACCCATTGCAAAATACCCTGCCACGCGTTCGTCAACAACACTCAGGCATTCTATCCTGATGCTTCGTGCAAGTGCTTTGATTAACGGGGCATTTCTCGATCCGGGGCAGATCACTGCCTTTTGTATACCCTTTAAAAGGAGAATCTCAGCAAGATCACTTATTCCCTGACGATAATGTGGCATAACGACAGTGGTATTTATCTTAGGGTTATACTTTTTTTCGTTTAATTACATTGGTTACAAGGCAGGAACTTAATAATTTCTGCTTATCGTCATATATTTTCACTTCCCAGCAGTGAGTTGTATCTCCCCAATGTGTATTTACAGCTATACCGTCTACTATTCCGTCTGTCGCGGTCTTCTGATGCTGACCGGATACGCCGGCACCGAAAACCAGGTAATCATCATTGTTGAGAAGAACATATGAGCCAACGCTTGCCAGAGTCTCCGCGAATGCCAGAGTAGCTCCCCCGTGCAAATATCCCATTGGTTGCCGCGTGCGGCTGTCAACAGGCATAGTTGCTTTTATCCCTTCCTTGGTAATTTCAGTAAAACGGATACCCAGATGAGAGATCATTGTATTTTCACAGAGTTTGTTTATCCTGTCAACTTCAATCATAACACGTTTTGTATAGGGGGGTACATCACAACAAATTTAAGTTATTTTAATGACCCGTCAATTTTGTTCGGGGTAAATATACAGGAGATTAAAACTGCAATATCGCTTAGAAAGTTTATTTACCATTTTGTCATAATTCTTATCATAAGATATAGATCCCTTTCTTGAATTCACAAAAACGAGCAGGTCATTTTGTCCCGGCTTTATCATAACACTTTCAGGATTTTGATGATCAAGTATATGCGTTTTACCAATATATTTCTTCCCCGTGCCCGAGACTACGGCTTTAATACTCATGAGAGTTTGTTCATTTGCCAGAATAGTGGCTTTACACTTGAATTGTTGTGTCAACAATATTATTTTATCCACCCATCTGACAAAGCCAGTCTCGTGCTGTGCAAATTCGGGAGCAAACAAATACAGGTTTTGCATATTATGCAATGATGATGTAGGGGTTTTAACCACAAAGATCATCTTATCGGTTTTTTTCAGCAATTTCTTCAATATGGTACCAAATAAAACTTCTATCGTGGTAGATTTTTCATTCCACCCGATCACCATCACTGAGGACATCAGCTCTTTAGAAGCACGGGAGATACCGTTGGTCACCGTTGTATCCAGCCTTGATGCAATTTCAAATTTCGTGTCAGAATGAAGCATGTCAACAGCCTTTTGGATCCTTTCTTTACTTTTGCCGATATCCTTTTGTGACTGATCTTTTCCTGTAAACACCGAAAGCGGATAAATGGGAACATTATTGTCCGCATTTTTCACCAGTAATGAAAAATCAAGCAGATTACTGATATTATCAGGATTGGCCACCGGAACGAGGATAACCTCTTTATCCTCTTTCTTCATGGTCTGGTTTTTTTCCGATACAACGATCTCCCTGGCCGAATTCTGGGTAAAATAAGAACTAATAATACTGGTCACCAGTATCAGAATAACAGTATGATTGATCATGATCTCATCGAGAACACCCAGGTTAAATCCTATTAGAATTATTGCAATTGCCGAAGCAGCACGCGATACGCTCAAACCAAAAATAAGATTGTTTTCCACACCTGAGAACTTGAAGGTAAGTGATGAGATCTTCACGGCAAGGTATTTACCTGCAAGGGCAGTAATAATTAAGGCCACCAGGGTAATTATTAAATACGGATCTGCAAAATACACGGCGAAATTGGCAAGTATCCCCACTGAGATCAAAAATATGGGAATAAATAGGGAATTACCTATGAACTCAATCCTCTTAAACAGTGCAGACGACCTGATAACAAATTTATTCAGAATAATACCGCAGAAAAACGCCCCTATTATAGGCTCAATATCTAATAATTCAGCGACTACTGTACATAAGAACAAGACAGCCAATACAAAAATATACTGCATATTAAGGTCACCATCATAATAATTAAAGAACCACCTGGTAATCTTTGGTATGATTAAAAATATAAACCCAAAGAGCAATAGAAAATTGATTATCAACTGTAACAAATGATTTATATGAAAGTAAGACCCGCCCACCTCGGTAATAACCTCCATGGACATCAGTGCCAGCACGTCGGCAATTATAGTGCCACCGATAAGAATGGTTATTATAGGCCACGTCACTATACCCATCCTGCTGATGATAGGATAAGATATAAGGGTATGTGAAGAAAGCATCGATGAGATCAACAATGAGGCAATAATGCCAAATCCCAGAATATAAAAGCAAATCACATAACCCAAAAGGAAAGGTAATGTAAAAGATACCACACCGAAAAATATGCTTTTCTTTTTATTCCCAATAAAATCAATCAGGTCAATCTCCAGGCCGGCTAAAAACATCAGATATTGTAAACCAATTGTACCCAAAATGGAGAATTCGAGGTCAGGCGAAAGAAGATTAAACCCATTAGGGCCAATAAGCGCCCCACTGATCAGTAATCCGACAATGGCAGGAATACGCAAACGCTCAAATACCATTGGCGCGATCAATAGAATGAGGAATATAAGAGCAATTATAAAAAGTGGCCCTTCAAAAGGAACTGATATATTTAAATTATGCAAATTGTAAATAATTATTTGACCTTTATAATATTATTACGACAGATTATAATGCTTTTATTACGAATTGTTTGTTACCATCTGCTAATCTGCCTTATTGCAAAAATACGAATACTTAATGAATACAAAGGCATTGATTCAGGATTATAAAAATAAAACCAGATCATCATAATCTCCCTAATCACCTTTCATTCTATTATTTAGGGCCTGTTGAAAAAACCCGTAGTACATCATATACAAGGCGGCAAAGCGAAGGTGTATTATAATTACAACTCACAAAAGCTACTATTACCACTTAAAAATTCCGTGAAACTTCACCCCTTATTTGAAAGTTTCATCCCTCATTTCACATTTCCACCACAGATATTTTTTTAGCATACCAAAAAATTGATAAATACGCTGGATTGGTTTTATATTAGCAGTGTTATTATTCATACTAAAACAAACCACATTTGACAAATTACACTGTGGTAGTTATAAAACAGTTTACCCGACTAATAATTCCATAAAGTTCAAAAACCCCGGTATAACTTATGCCGGGTTTTTTATTATAAAACTATTCATCCCTCAACTTTGTTATTAACATCACAAATAATATATCTTTCACAAAATACATTTAATTGGCCCCATTTATTAAAACAGCATACATTTATTATCTAACTTTGAAGAAAATAACCTGTATTAATTGGCTTAGCCAAGCTAAAGGTTTATAAAAATGAATGAGAATTTTGTTAAATATTGAAAAAACCTGAAGCTTTAATAATACAGAACAAGATATAATTCTAATTTGATTCAAAATGAAAATATTATTTATATATCCGCGATTCCCTGATACTTTCTGGAGTTTCAAACATGCTTTGAACTTTATTTCCAGAAAAGCATTTGTGCCGCCACTTGGCTTAATCACTATATCTGCAATGCTTCCGCCAACATGGAAGAAAAAGCTGGTAGATATGAACGTGAGCGAACTGAAGGCCAATGATATCCTTTGGGCAGACTATGTCTTTATAAGTGCAATGAACGTGCAAAAAGCATCAGTTGACAAAGTAATTGAAGAATGCAGGAAATACGGTGTAAAGATCGTTGCCGGCGGACCCTTTTTCACACGGGAATATAATAACTATCCGCAAATAGATCATTTTGTATTGAATGAAGCAGAAATAACCCTCCCAATATTTCTTAAGGACCTTAATTCCGGGATCACTCCAAAAAGAATATATAAAACTGATGTATTTGCAGATATGACATCATCCCCGGTACCTGATTATCATTTGTTATCAGCGAAAAAATATGCGGCAATGAATATCCAGGTAACAAGGGGATGTCCCTTTGCATGTGATTTTTGTGAAGTCACTTCCCTTTTGGGGCGTAAAGTCAGAATGAAGCAGACCCGGCAGGTTATTGACGAACTTGAAACCTTATACAAACTCAACTGGCGCGGAATGGTTTTTTTCGTTGATGATAATTTTATCGGCCGGAGACGAATAATGAAAACCCTTGTGCTACCTGCCATAAAAAAATGGATGCAGGATCATAAATACCCATTCACATTTACCACGCAAACATCCGTTGACCTTGCAGATGATGATGAACTGCTGACAATGATGGTTGAATCAGGTTTTAGCTCTGCTTTCATTGGGATAGAAACTCCTGAAGATATTTCACTGCAGGAATGTGTAAAATCACAGAACAGGAACAGGGACCTCCTGCATAGCGTTCAAAAGATCCAAAAAGCCGGAATAAATGTCTCGGGTGGATTCATCGTTGGCTTCGACAATGATCCTCCTAATATTTTTCAAAAGCAAATCGACTTTATTCAGAAAAGCGGCATAGTTACCGCTATGGTAGGTCTGTTAAATGCCCCAAGGAATACAAAGCTTTATCAGCGCCTCAAAGCAGAAAACAGGCTTACAAATGAACATAGCGGTAATAATACTGACTACACTATGAATTTCATTCCGAAGATGAACCACGATGTTTTGCTGGAAGGATACCGTACGATCATTAAAAATATTTATTCAATAAAACCCTATTATTACAGGATCCGCCGTCAGCTTCTTTTCCGCGAAACCAAACCTGCCGGATATAACAGAATTGAATTCTCGCATATAAAAGCTTTCTTCAGATCAATTATTGTTATAGGGATTATTAACAAGGGAAGGTGGGAATTCTGGAAGCTGTTTATATGGACTTTGCTTAAACGTCCGGCATTACTGGTAGACGCAATAACATTTGCTGTATACGGTTATCATTTCAGGACAATATTCGGGCTCAGAAAATAAAATTATCTTAATTCATTCCCTCGGGCTGCGGTTTCGAACTGCCCGCGAGGCAGTTCGACCTACTTTTTTGGCTGCCACCCAAAAAAGCAGGCAAAAAAGGTCACCGTTCCATAAAAATCGCTTGATTTACTACGAAAGGTTTTCTCCCCGCGGAACCCAAACTCACTCCTCCTTCGTCGTCGCTCAGACAGGGTTCCTCCAAGGCTTCCGCGACGAAAACCTTCCTTGAAATCTACGAGATTTTTCTTAGACGGATCCCGCTACTGCATAACCTTATGCTGGTTTTTAAGAAAATGGGGGTTGCGGAACAACGGCTTCCTTCTGTCATATCACAGCTTAACATATACAACGTAAGTCCTTACGGTAATATCCTTTTCAAATAAACCAACAACAGAACGGGACCCCCGCCTTCAGGATTTTCCGTTAAAAAAAATCAAGGTGATCACCGTTAAAAAAATCGAGCTGTCCGACGTCAGGAGTTCTCGATTTTTAGGTGAGCACCTTGATTTTTTAGGAAAATCCTGTCAGCGGTGGCATTTTTGCCTACTTTTTTTGCTGTAGAAAAAAGTAGGTCGAACCGCTTGAGGGGCGGTTCGAAACAATTAGCCCACGAAAGGGCATTATTTAATAAATTATATGGAATTTTAATAAAACAATATTACTCTATATTAAAGCCTCCCGCTTCTTTAATCTTATCACTGTCAATAAGGATCAGATTATTGAACAGGGTATTCTTTTCTTCCAGTATCTTTTGAATGGCACGACGTGTATTGTTACGCGGATTGCTGTCGCGGTTCCTGATACTGTGAGCTATCTCCCTGAACCTGGCATCGGGTTCCCGGTTTCGCCATTTCGGATTTACCCTTGGCTCAAGCTTTTCCAGGTAAGTGTGCCTGTCGTTATAATAATACCACTTTACTCCTGTGGAACTCAGGAATTTACTGTTAGGACGCTGCATGGAAATATCCAGCCGGGTTACCGGGCAAAAACGCTTGTTTTGATTTCCGGGCTTTTCTTTATGTGAAGCAAAAAGACTGAGTTCATCGACATGTATAAACCCTGAAACAAAGTTAACCACCCGGCTGAATATATTCTCATGCATTAGCTGGAGATAAACACAGGGAAGCTACAAAATAATCTATCCCGTGTCAATTAAAAGGCTTTTTATTAATCAACTGGTTATGAACAGCATCATTTATTTTTTGTAAAACGCAACAAAACTTCTTAATGCCCGTAAATCATTGAAATATCTAAATAAACAATAATGGAACCACAAATTTGCCCTAAAACCCCCGGATGCCCTATTTTTAACGGAATACTTAAAGGTACCCAATACACCGAAACATATAAAAAGCTATACTGCGAAGCCGGTGAAGAAGGAAGAACAAGATGCAAGCGTTACCAGGTTGTCATGGCTGCTGGTAAATGTTCTGATAATATATTACCTAATTCAACCATATCAGTTGAAGAAATTATTTCCCGGATGAAAACAAATGGTGAGATAGAATAGAAAGCAGAAGTACAGTATTTTATAACATATCTGTATTTTGAACATGAATACTAATGTAGTGTTTATCCATAATGTCCGATATCTGCGTTATTGCTCCATTTTTAAATCCTCGAATACCATAGTATACCGCGGTTTAAAATGTTTTTCACAACGTTAATAATTTTTAAAAGTGTTCAAGAGTTCAATTTAAAATGAGTTCAAGAGCTCACTTCGTCCGGTTCACGCGCCTTGATCTTGAACATTCTGAACAAACACTTTAAGTTTATGGAAAGAATCTAATGTATTGTCATTTTAAAAATACGGATGCGTAATGAGAAATTTCGATCTGAATGAACGTTTTCTGAAAAGCCATTGGAAAGAGATCAGTCAGCCGGCCTGCCCCGGCTTAAAACATTCTTTTAACACTATTCATCACGGAATTCAGTTCCTGGCAATTACAGGTAAATATCTTCTTCCCCCCAGGTCTGACGACAGTAACATCGCCATGGAGTGGATACCACAGAAAAATGTGGTAGCCACTGAATGGATACATGCCGATACCACTTTCAGGGTTTGTATGCAACCGGATACATTAAAGCTGGAAATCTTTAACTATAATTGGAGTATCCTGGATAACATTTCATTACAGGGTAAGACAAATTGTGAGGTATACAGTCAGTTAAAAACCATTTTAGCACAACTTGGTGCTGATGTTTCCGGCTTATCATTTGACCTGCATTACGATATTCCGATGCATCCGACAGACAAAGGTGAAACTTACCAAATAGATGATCCGGAATTATTTCATGAAATATCCATTTATTACAGTAATGCAGGTATAATGTTATCCCATTTGAAAGCTAATATCTGGGATGCCGGCCAGCTAAGATGCCGACCCCGGCATTTTGATATGTCTTTTATTATCACTCTGGAACGCGAGAATAATGAAGCTGTAAAAACCATTAATGTGGGTTTCGGGCCACCTGACACATATTCCCAGGACCCGTATTTCTTTATATCAACACGGTCAAAGTCAGGAACCAACCTAAGCGGCCTTCCAAAACCGGGAGCAGGGAGGTGGAATGATCGTGACTGGCAGGGAGCTGTTCTTCCTGTCGGTGAAATATTAAAGGCAGGTAATATCAACGACCAGGTAGAGATAGTAATTATGTTTATACGAGAAGGACTGAAATCCGTATACGATAAAATACGGTGAAGTGCCCGTATTATTTTATTATTGTTTGTTTAATATCTCAGCGGCTAATTTTTCTATGTCCATACCTGAAAAATTACCTGAACTCATCATCAAAAGGTTCTGCCCTTCACGGGAAACGGATAATATATGCTCATGTAAACTATTAGCCGATGTAAATACCTCCAGTCCCGCTTTTTTGAATGCCCGGCGGACATCATCCCCAGTAAGAGGCTTAAGCTTCTTATGTTTAAGCGTATCCGGATGGTAATAAACGATGGCTGTATCCGCTGCATCCATTGTTCCGGCATATTCTTCAAGGTATTCCCCTGTCAGGCTGCTGTATGTATGCAGCTCAAAACAGGCGATCAATTCACGGCCGGGATAAAGACTCTTTACCGCATTAATGGTAGCAACCAATTTCGAAGGTGAATGCGCAAAATCGACATATATACTATTATGCCCGTTCGATGCCAGCTCCTGCAGCCGTTTTCCAGATCCGGTAAAAGAACAGACAGCAGAAAAGAACTGTTCATCACTTATACCAAGCAAATTGCAAACCTCTCTGGCTCCGGACAAATTTTCAATATTGTGTGCCCCAAATATCTTTAAAGGATATGATTCCCCGTTTATCCTTACAACAGTAGTTCCCCGCACAACATCATACTGTAATTGCCCGTATGGTATTTTAACAATGTCCTGTCGCACCTTTCCGGCCATTCTGACCAGTTCATCATCATCTTCAAAATAAACGAGCGTGCCTTCCGGTTCAATATGGTCAATAAACTTCTCAAACTGCTCCTTATAAATTTCCCTGGTGGGAAACACGTTGACATGATCCCAGGCAACGCCGCTTATCAATCCTATATGGGGCCTGTAAATTAAAAACTTGGGCCTCGGATCAACAGGAGATGCCAGGTATTCATCACCTTCAAATACAGCTGTCGGTGCATCATCATCAAGTCCTACCATAATATCAAATCCTTCAACTACCGACCCTACCATAAAATCAAATCTTCTGCCCGCTTGTTTGAGTACATGCATTATCATCGAGGTGATGGTGGTTTTTCCATGGCTCCCGCTAATTACCACCCGTGTTTTATTTTTCGTCTGGTCATAAAGATATTCAGGGTAGGAAAAAATACGAATGCCAAGCTTTTGGGCTTCTATCAGCTCGGGATTATCTTTCCCGGCATGCATACCAACAATTACACAGTCCGTGCTTCCGGTGATCTTACCGGGATGCCATCCCGGCCTTGAAGGTAACAACCCACACCCTGCCAGCCGTGATCGTGAAGGCTCATTTATCTCATCATCCGAACCCGATACAACATGACCTTTTTTATGAAGGGCAATAGCCAGATTATGCATGGCTGCCCCTCCAATAGCTATAAAATGTATTGTCATTCTTATATCACTTAAAGTGTCAGTATGTAAAAGTAAAATAACATATCTCAGAAAACAAATAACAATATCTTCCCTTACTTTAACAAAAAGTAAACTTATTATATAAGCTTTCTTCGTCGAAAAATTAATGAATCATTATACATGAACCTTAGGGATAATAACAAAAATTGTATCTTTATAAATATTTACATATATTATTGACAGGCATCATTAAGGCAACCTATGGCAGTAAAAAATAACCTGAAAAAAGAATTGGGATTGTTTGATGTTTTTGCCATCAGCACAGGGGCAATGTTTAGTTCAGGGTTTTTCCTTTTACCCGGATTAGCATCACAGTATACAGGTCCATCGGTGTTCCTTGCATATTTTATCGCGGGTTTGCTTATCCTTCCTGCAATGTTCAGTATGGCAGAAATTGCAACCGCATTGCCCCGATCGGGTGGCGCTTATTTCTTCCTGGACAGGAGCCTGGGGCCTATGATGGGCACTATCGGGGGACTTGGGACCTATTTTGCTTTAATGTTTAAAACATCATTTGCAATTATCGGTATTGGTGCTTATGCTGCCATTTTCTGGGAAGTGCCCGTGAAAACGGTGGCCATAATGGCCACACTGTTCTTTATGAGTGTAAACCTTATCGGGGCTAAAAAAACATCAAACGTCCAGAACTTTTTTGTAACTTTTTTGCTGCTGGTGCTTGCTGCTTTTATTATTGACGGGGTTTACACTATTTTTTTTACGGAAAAAATAAATAACCCTGAAGTCAACAGTCATTTCAGCCCATTCCTGACCAATGGTTTCGAGGGACTTCTTGTTACTGCAGGATTTGTATTTGTTTCATTTATTGGCCTTACCAAGATTGCCAGTGTAGCAGAGGAAATAAAAAATCCCGAACGTAATATTCCACTTGGCATGCTTTTATCATTAACAATTACCTGCCTGGTTTACGTTCTGGGTGTATTTGTAATGGTAGCGGTCATTGAACCCTCCAAACTTGCCAGCGAACTTGCCCCGGCAGCCACTGCCGTTAAAATGACCTTTACCTGGATGCCTGGTAAGCTGGCCGTTTTCCTGATGACAGGTGCTGCCATGGCTGCATTTGCATCTACCGGGAATGCCGGTTTATTATCATCGTCCCGTTATCCTTTTGCCATGGGCCGCGATAATCTTTTACCTCCTATTTTCTCCAAAGTAGGAAAAAACGGCACACCGCTTAATGCTATATTAATCACCACCGGCGGAATTATATTTTTTATCCTGATACTATCCGAAGAAGGTATTGTTAAGTTAGCCAGTGCTTTTCAATTAATAATTTTCATGCTGATCAATTTTTCGGTAATTGTTTTTCGCAAAAGCAAAATTGAGTCTTATGATCCCGGGTACCATTCCCCTTTATATCCTGCCATGCAGGTCGCCGGAATAATTATCTCCCTGGTACTGATTATCTATATGGGCTGGATGCCTGTTATTTTCAGCTCCGTGGTGATCTTTGCAGGTTACCTGTGGTATTACTATCGTGTTCGAAAAAGAGTAAAACGCGAAGGTGCAATTTTTCATTGGTTTGCTTTGCTTGGAAAATACCAGTATGACGAACTGGAAAATGAGTTTATGCTGATACTGAAGGAAAAAGGCCTTCGCCACGGTGATCCTTTTGACGAAACAATAATAAAGGCCAGAATTACCGAAGTAAATAATCCTGTTGGTTTTGAAGAATTGGTTAACAAAGTTTCTGGAATTTTTGCTACCGAGATGCATGTAAAAAAGAAAACGCTTGTAAAAGAATTTTTATCTTCTTCAGCTATAGATCCTGCACTTATCATCCCGCGTGTTTCAATATTATATGCTAAAAATGAAGGGATTGACCACCCTTCGATGCAAATTATTCTGTCAGATGAAGGGATAGATAAAAAAGTTAGCAAGGGAAAAATCAACTCGGAGGATTCCATACAGGTGTTTTTCTTTCTTGTCAATGCATCCGGGGAATCAAAGCAACAATTACGCATGCTCTCACGATTGATCGATATAGTTGAAAGGGAAGGTTTCGTGGATCATTTGCTTAGTTTAAAGAGTCACCGGAAAATAAAAGAATTCTTATTGCAAAATGAACGTTTTATTACAGTTCAACTATTACCCGGTACTGCCCAGGCAGATATGATAGGAAAACAACTGAAAGATATCAAATATCCGGTAAATGTTTTGGTTGCCCTTGTAGAACGCGACAATCAAACATTTGCACCTAAAGGCGACACCCTCCTGCTGGAAAAAGATGTAATCACCATTATCGGCGAACCCGGATCAATTAAACAACTATTTAAACAATATATGCAATCTTAAGACTGAAATGTAACCAAAGTCTGCTATTAAACACCATTACGCGAAAGGACTGCCATTAAACCGCCGGACATCAACATTATCTATCATTGCATTTCCCCTGTATTGAATAAGAAACAATACCAGGTCGGCGATCTCTTCAGGAAGGATCAGGTTTGAAGTGTCCAGATCAGGACGCATGGTTCGTACCATATCGGTTTTCACGCCGCCGGGTGCAACGGTGTGCACACGGATACCCATGGATTGTGCTTCTTTTGCCAGTACTTTCGAAAATCCCATCAGCGCGTGTTTTGAAGCGGCATAGGCCGACTGGTTCACATAACCCAACCGACCTACAACTGATGATACGTTAACTATGACGGGGCGTTCGGCCTCTTTTAAATGTTCCAGTGCAGCCTGACACAAAAAAAAGGGAGCACGGGCATTCACGGCCATAAGTTCTTCCCAGTCATCAATTGTAGTATCTTCAAAAGATTTGACGATACCAAATCCCGCGTTATTGACAAGTATGTCCAGCCGTTTGTATTTCTCAATCACCGCTTCAATGATCATCTTCGGGGTTCCCGTCTGTGAAAGATCACAGGGTATGATCATAGGATCGGTGTTTAGTTCTTCTAAACGGGCAGATAGTTCCAAAAGGTCGGGTTCACTTCTTCCGACCAGAACAACATTTGCTCCCTGCTCTGCAAAGCGGATAGCAATACTTTTCCCAATCCCGCGGGAAGCACCAGTAACGACAGCCATATAATGTTTCAAATCCATAAGTTTATAAATTATTACCTGCATTATTGACTTCACCCGGCGAACAGGCAGCTTTCGCAGCCTTACATTTATCCTGAACCTGCCACCTGAAAAATGCAGGACAGTTACCATTTAAAGCAAAAGTATAAAATTGAATTCACCATTGCCATCAAAATGTACTATTTTTATGACCATAATCCTTGATTAAAAACTACTATGAAAATTCATTCACTGTTTACCGGCAACTTCATGCTTGACGGGGGAGCCATGTTTGGGGTCGTACCTAAAACATTGTGGGAAAAAGTATACCCGGCCAATGAAAAAAACCTATGCAACCTGTCCATGCGATTGCTCCTGATCGAGGCTGGCAACAGAAAAATACTTATTGATACCGGTATCGGCAACAAGCAGGATGATAAATTTTTCAGCCACTATTACCTCAATGATACACGAACACCCGAAGATTGCCTGGCCCGGCTTCAAATAAAGCCCGGGGAGATCACGGATGTCTTACTGACCCACCTGCATTTCGATCATTGCGGAGGGGCAGTTAAAAAAGATAACAATACATTTTTCCTTACATTTCCAGAAGCCTCCCACTGGGTAAGCCGTAAGCAGTGGGAATGGGCCATGGATCCAAACCAGCGTGAAAAGGCATCCTTTCTTAAAGAAAACCTCATCCCCATAAAGGAAAGCGGCAAACTGAAATTTATTGAGAATAATCAGGAATTTTATCCCGGTATTGATTTGAAGCTGTTCAACGGACATACGGAGGGACTGATAGTGCCATTTATTAACACCGGACCTGCAATACTGGTATATGTAAACGACCTGATACCAACAGCAGCACATATACCATTATCCTGGGTTTGTGGTTTTGATACACAACCATTATTAACGTTTCATGAAAAGGATGAGTTCCTTCGGGAGGCATACGGGAAAGGTTATTTTTTATTTTTTGAACATGATGTATACACGGAATGTTGTACATTGAAAAATACTGAAAAAGGGATCAGGATGGATGAGGGTTTATCATTAAAAGAAATTGTACTTTGAACGGGCAAATAGCCTGCATTATTATTATGTAAGGTTTAGACACCCTGCCTCTGCCCTGAACCTGATGCATGAAGAATATATATATTGTCTGTCCATAATGTCCGATATGTTAGTGTGCCATGATCTCGAACATTCTGAACAAACACTATTACTTTATAGACAAACTCTATATAGATTGTATTTTAAAAATATTTCGCGAAATTCGCAAGATTTCCGAAAATCCCGTGTCAAAACATATTATACTGTTTGAATTATCTGCATTTGAAGGAAACATAATTGGTTTCGCGGAGCTAAACAGGGTCTGCTGAGAAACACGAAATAAATTTATAATGAGGATAATACGAAGATTAATTGTTTGTAAACCAGAGCATTAATTAGAGTCCGCCTATAAAGTAGTTAAAATGTTTATACATACATGTGTCTGTTCAGAAGGTTCCATTTGCAAGGCTCGCGCGGTCCGGAAACGCGGAGTTTACTTATCGTAAATGAGCAATTTCCGGACAAGCGTAACGCGGCAAATGGGACTTTATGGACAGACTCTAATAATATTATATACAAGTGAGAAAGATCGACAGAAGGATAGTGATCATCACGGCCCTGGTGTTCACTATTGGTTTAGCGTACGGATTGATGAAATTCCTGATTGCACAGAAGGAAGAATCTGTCAGACAACCGAAAATAGAAGCCCAACGTTATGTCAGGGCACAAAAAGTTGAATATTCCACCATCGTATCGCCGGTAAGCGCACCCGGGAGGGTAAGCTCGGTGTCACAGGTTGACATAGTGGCCGAAGCATCTGGCAAAATAATAGTCCCGGAGGTCCCACTAAAAAAAGGAGCTGTCTTTTCAAGGGGAGATGTGCTGTTTACAATATATCCTGATGAAGCAGAACTCGCGCTGAAAGCCCGAAAAAGCCAGTTTTTAACCTCCCTGGCTAACCTTCTTCCTGACCTGCGGATTGATTATCCTGCAAACCAGCAACAATTTTTGGATTTTTTTAATAGCATCTCAATTGACGAACCCTTACCTGCCCTTCCCGATATACAGGATGAGCAGATGCATATTTTTCTTGCCAGCCGGGGTATCTTAAGTGAGTATTATAGTATAGCCAAAGATGAACTACAGTTGCAACGACATACAATACGTGCTCCTTTCAACGGTACATATATACAGGTATTACAGGAAGCAGGAGCTTATATCAATACAGGGGGCCGCGTGGCAACAGCCATTCGTACGGATATGCTTGAACTGGAGGTTCCGCTGGAAAAATTTGATGCCCGATGGGTAAAAGCCGGAGACCGGGTAGAAGTACGATCCGGCGATAGGGATCTCACATGGCAAGGCAATGTTGTAAGAAAAGCCGGATTCGTGGATGAAGAAACCCAGTCGCAAAGCATATTTGTAAGGATAAAAAACCATAACCCTTCGGCATTACTTTCCGGTGAATATCTTACCGCCAGTTTCCCGGGACATCCCATTCAAAATGCTATTGAAATTCCCAGGAATGCAATATTCAATTCAAATGAAGTTTTTCTTATCGACCAGGGACGGCTAAAAAAAGCAGAAATCAATATTATCAAAAAAAATGAGCGTACGGTTATCATGAATGGTGTGAACGAAGGAGAAATGATCGTAACCCAGCCACTAATTAATGTATCCGAGGGAACAGCTGTTGATATTCTTGGCAATAACAGCGATACAAATGAGAAAGATCTTACCGGTAATAAAACAGGCAGGGAAAATAAGGGGAAAAATTAATATTGCAGGTATATGAGAAAGATCATCGAGAAATTTGTAGAATACCCCGTTTATGCCAACCTGATTATTGCTTTTGCCATTCTTGCAGGGGGTATAAGCTTCCTTTCCATGAACAAAGCTTTTTTCCCTGAATCAAAAAGCCGTATTATTACCGTATCGGTTTTTTATCCGGGAGCCTCACCGGTTGAAATGGAGGAAGGGGTTACATCACGCGTCGAAGAGGCAGTAAGGGGATTGATCGGTATCAAGGAAATCACATCCACATCAGTAGAAAACAGCGCCAGTGTAATAATCGAAACCACGGGAGAGTATCCTATTGACGAAATACTGATGGAAGTGAAAAACGCGGTGGATGGTATTTCATCCTTGCCTACGGCTGCAGAGAGGCCCATAGTCCAAAAGCGCCGGTCACGTTCAAGGACCATGTATCTTAGTCTGACAGCCAAAGATGACACTGAAGCAGACCTGCTGACCCTGAAGCAGTTTGGACAGCGTATCGAAGAAGATTTCTACAACTCCGGCAATATTAGCCAGATATCACTTTGGGGATTCCCCGCCCTGGAGATATCTGTTGAAGTGAAGGAGGATGACCTGCTACGATATGATATCAGCTTCGCGGAAATAATGCAGGCCATTCAGAACAACAACCAGGATGTATCCGGTGGTGATATAAAATCTGAAGAAGAGGAACTTTTGATAAGGCTTAGGTCCCGTAGTGCCGACCCCAACAAAATAGGTAATATTATTCTGCGGGGAAAACCTGATGGCGAATACATTCGCATTCACGATATTGCCCTGGTTAAAAAGCAGTTTGCCGACACATACAATGAGTCTTATATCAACGGCAAACGCGCTGTATCCATAGGTATTGACAAACTACCCGAGGAGGATATGGAAGCCATGACCAAATATGTGAGGGAGTACATAGAAGACTTCAATGCACAAAACCATGGTGTTACCCTAAACATGTCCCATGCTTTCCTTGACATTTTATACAGCCGTTTGACTTTACTTACAAAAAACGGCCTTATAGGACTGGTGCTGGTTATTATTTCCCTTACTATGTTCTTAAATATCCGCCTTTCACTCTGGGTATCCTGGGGCATCCCGTTCAGTTTTCTCGGAATGTTCATTATTGCATACCTGAACGGGATAACCATTAATATGATGTCGCTTTTCGGCATGATACTGGTCATCGGTATCCTCGTGGATGACGGTATTGTTATTGCTGAAAATATATATGTACATTTTGAAAGGGGGAAAAGTGCCAAAAAAGCAGCTGTGGAAGGAACGATGGAAGTACTGCCTGCAGTGCTCACTTCGGTGACCACTACCATTGTAGCTTTTATGCCCCTGCTTTTTTTATCAGGTACAACAATGGAAAATATGATTGTGATGGCTACCGTGGTTATCGCCGTGCTGGTTTTCTCATTGCTTGAAGCATCTTTCATTCTGCCGGCACATTTAAGCAATGAACGTATACTTAGCCATAATACTTTAACGGCAAAAGACCGGGGCGTAAAAAAATATTTTGAGCGTTCTATGGTTTGGATGCGTGAAAATGTATATGAACATACATTGAACTGGCTCATAAGATGGCGGCATGCTGTTATTGGAATCCCAATCGCCCTGATCCTTGTTACGCTTGGGATGTACATGGGAGGTATCATAAAAAAAACCTACTTCCCCATGGTTGATTTTGACAACTTTGAGATCAATATAGCCTTTACTCCCGGTGACGGTGTGCGGCAAACCAAAGAACACCTGGTAAAATTTGAAAAAGCAGTGTGGGAAGTAAATGAAGAACTGATGGATGAACTGGGTGAAGATATCGACATTATTGAGCGTACCAGCAGGAATATCGGTGATGCATTCGACCGCACCGAAGCCGGGTCGCATGCAGGACGCATCAGGATTTTCCCGCGCGATCTGGAAGGTTTGCCCTTAACAGGACATGATATTGCCAACAAGATCAGGCAAAAAATAGGCCCTGTGCCCGAAGCCAGAAAATTTACTGTGGCAGGAAGAAACCGCTGGGGATCCCCGGTATCGGTAGGATTGATGAGCCGTAATATTGATGAGTTGGATTCAGCCAGGAATCTTTTAATGAGCAAGCTTGAGGAGCTTCCTCAACTAAAGGATATTACTGAAAATGTTGCTTTGGGAAAACAGGAAATACGGCTCAACCTTAAACCCAGGGCCTATTTTCTGGGGCTTGATGAAAATACTATTGCCCGCCAGGTTCGTCAGGGATTTTATGGCGGACAGGCTCAACGCCTGCAGGAAGGAAGAGACGAACTTCGTGTTTGGGTAAGATATCCCAAATCAGGACGCCTTACTATAGGCCAGATGGAAAAAATGAAGATAAAAACCCCGCGGGGAAATTTTCCGCTTATCGAGCTTGCCGATTATCACCTTGAAAGAGGCCCCGTGGCGATCAAAAGATATAACGGGGCTCGTGAGATAAGGGTAGAGGCGGAAACCGTAGATCCTTTCGCCGAGATACCCTCTATTATTGAGCAGATCGAAGTGCAAATAATGCCAGAACTAATGGCAAGATTCAGTGGAATAAGGTATATGTTCCATGGCCAGCAACGATTCAGTGAAGAGGCCATAGACAAGATCATAAAGTATTTCCTGATCGCTTTCGTGGTTATCATTTTCCTGATGATCCTTCACTTTCGCAGTATATCACAAGTTACTATTATTGTCGCCATGATCCCCCTTTCCATGCTCGGTGTTTTCTGGGGACACGGGATCCACGGCAAGCCCCTCTCGCTGATGAGCCTTTGGGGTATGGTAGCCCTGACAGGTGTGATCATTAATAATGCTATTGTTTTTCTTGCCAAATATGACGGACTGCTGGAGCAGGGGTACAAAGTTAAAGAGTCTGTTGTGGAAGCAGGTAAAGCAAGGCTGCGTCCCATCCTGCTCACTACCATAACCACCAGCATCGGACTATTCCCAATTATACTTGAAAAAAGCGTACAAGCCCAGTTTCTGATACCTATGGCAATCAGTCTTGCTTATGGTGTGGCTATCGGAACAGTGTTTGTGCTTATCTTTTTCCCTGTGCTGATCATGCTGCTCAATGACACAAGGGTATGGCTTACATATTTATGGACGGGAAAACGGCCTGAACCTGAAGATGTGGAAACAGTGATCATTCACCAGAGAAATAAATCAAACTAATGCAAAGAATAAATATAAGGACTATAAGCATCATTATTTGTTTTTCGGGATTGATTTTTTCAACCTATGCCCGGGATAATACTAATAATGAACTGGGATTATCAGCAGCTATTCAAAAAACCCTGGAAAACAATTATGGAATAATAATATCAAATAGTGATGCAGATATAGCCGCGATAAACAATCACTGGGGTAACGCCGGAGGCTATCCTTCTGTCGGGTTTGACCTGAGTTCAGTCAATAATTATGAGATAAGCAACCGGGAAAATGCCCTAACCAACAGGCTATCTGGGAGTATAGGCCTGCAATGGGTGTTGTTTGACGGATTTCGTGTAAGGTCGACAAAAGAACAACTCAGCCGCCTTGAGGACCTGGCTCTTGGCAACAGCGCCGTAGTGGTTGAATCGGCAATTGAAGATGTGATCATGGCATATTATGCGGTATTGCTGGAACAACAAAGATTGAAGGTGCTCGAAACGGCAATGAAGCTTTCAAGGGACCGTTATGATTATGAGCTGGCCAGGAAAGAACTTGGCGGTTCGGTTACCTATAATGTACTGCAGGCACAGAATGTCTATCTCTCCGATAAAGCCGAATTTATCAGTCAGGAAGCAGCCCTGAGGCAAGCCATTCGTAATCTTAATTTCATAATGGGCGAAGAGCCGGGCATGCAATGGACATTGACAGAAAGCTTTGCTGCCCCCGAGAAAGAATACCAAACGGCTGTATTACTCGATAAAATGGAATCATCCAACAGTGTATTGAAAAACCAGTATATCAACCTCATGCTTCAAAAAAGCAAGCTGAAGATCAGTCAAAGCGAACGCTATCCGACTCTTTCAATGTCTGCCGGTGTGGATGATACCTATATCAGGGTAAATCCTGAAAAAAGTGATCCCTCTGCATCAGGCAGTTTTAATACCTATGGAAACCTTACTTTGTCATACAACCTGTTTACGGGTGGAAACAGGAAAAGAGCCATTGAAGTGGCACAGATAAACCGGGAAATTGCAGAGATCGAAATTCAACAAATGACACACAACCTCACCAATCAGCTTTTCTCTGTTTATGATCAGTACGAAGTTAATAAATTACTACTTGAAGTAGCAAGGGAAAGTCTTGAAGCCGCGGAACTGAATATGCAGATCGCTGAAGACAAATACAGATCAGGAGTTATCAATTCATTCAATTACAGAGACATACAACTAATCTATATTAATGCCGCGCTTACAAAGCTCCGGGCGATTTACAACCTCATCGGAACCAACACATCGCTTACCCGCCTGACAGGTGGTTTTATCACTGAATCTGCCGTGGAATAAGATCCGTCCCCGGAATGTTAACTGACGCGGGAGTCCGTTTGTGCTTCAAATGGAGGTGCACAAGATCAAAGGATACTATCTTTCAGATAAAGAATAAACGGGAAAAATGCAGTTAAAAACAGCACGACAGCCTGCAGGATATCAAAACGAATTATTCTCTTCTTCCATGCCGGCTTTTTTTGAACAATGAAAGAAAATGCAATCCGAAAAACCAGCTGGGACAGGAAAAATAGAAAAATCCCTTTTGCATGGGAATTATATATATCTGCCTGACGGAACTTCCCTCTAATCAATGCTGAGAAAGCCCGGGACAATCCTGTACTTACGGTATCATCACCTGTAATATGGGAATACGCGGAATGTATCGGATGGTTTATTTTTTCGATCGAAAACAGACCCGAATAGATTAAGATCAACAAAAGGATAACAGCCAGAATAATATTGACAATAATATACGATGATGAGCGACCGCGATCAATCATTCATGTTGTGTCGTATCTTCCAGCTCATCAACAAATTCGCGTAGTGCTTTTCCGGCAGCCCTGCCAACCTTTGCTGCCTTTTCTTCATCAGGAAGATCCTTTAAGGCTTTATCCACATCCTTTTCAATATTTTCCATGTTATCTTCAAGGTCATCCTCCAGTTCTTCAAGAGTTTCTTCCAGATCTTTGCCAAACTCCTTCTCAAATTCCACTTCAAAATCCTCCTCCCAGTCTCCTGAACGCGATTCGATATTCTCCAGTTTTTGCCTTATCTTTTCCCATCTGGGGGCTTTGTCCGAAAATACAACCATTGTCCATATGAGTGCAAAACAAAACCCTACTATGGAAACAGAAAGCGCAGCAGTGGTAATGCCTGTTGCCCCGTTAGCATTTCTGGCCTGTGAGAAACCTACTGCCCCCAAAATGATACCAATAGCACCGAATATCAAACCGGCAATAAAAGTACAAGGTATCAATCCAAGTGGAATAGCAAGAATACCCAATACCAAACCGGCTATTCCCAATCCCTGACCGGCATTTGTTTTTTGTTGTACTGCCATGACCGATGATCTGTTTATGTTACGATGATTATTAATTACCCTACAAGATAAAAAGAAATAATCAATTAAAATCAAACGATGATGAATTTTTAACCTGCCATTCCATGCAGGCGGGTTGAATATCGGCAGTCCTGTAATAACAAGCAAACACACAAAAAGGGGTTAACAATTAAGTCAACCCCTTTAAGCTTCAGGTAAATTGAGCACTATTTATCAGCAAATTCGTTTCCCGCTTTTGAATCCAGAGGCAAGTCATAATAGTATGCAGAAAAAGCATACTGTACCACTTCAAAACTATAATCCCTAAAAATATTATAAAAAGTAAGAACCTCCTCCTCCGGTTCACAATTATTAAATCTCCGGATCATTTCAATGTTTACTACAACCCTGATCGAATCATTCAGCTCCAGAATCTCCTTATCGTGTTTCGCAACTCCTTCATCATTCAACCGGTTTGAAATATTATCCTGTCCTTGTGCAAAAACTAACAGGAACAAACCGATCAATAGTAAAAAGACTTTAGATCGTTTCATTAATTCAGGTGTTTGGTTGTAATACTGTTTTTTTGTTTCTTACTTATTATATGCTAACTGCATTAAAATGGTTAGAAAATTTACACCAATGAAGTAATACAATTGATAAAAACAGATTTATCCTAACCAAAAAACGGACTCTACAATAATACCCCGAGTATCTTTTTGGCAGCAACTGCAACCGATGTGCCGGGCCCGAATATTCCCACTACTCCGGCATTGTACAAAAAATCATAATCCTGTGCAGGAATAACACCACCGGCAATGACCATAATATCTTCCCTCCCCAATGCTCTCAGTTCATTAATAACTCGCGGTATAAGTGTTTTGTGTCCACCGGCCAGACTTGATATCCCCAATATATGAACATCATTCTCCACGGCTTGTCTTGCTGCTTCAGCCGGTGTCTGGAACAGCGGTCCGATATCCACATCAAAACCTATATCAGCATAGCCCGTTGAAACAACTTTAGCACCTCTGTCGTGTCCGTCCTGCCCCATCTTTGCAATCATAACCCTTGGACGGCGTCCTTCACTTTCAGCAAATTTATCACACAGCCAGCGGGCTTCTTCAAAATCATTATCGTTGGCCGATTCAGAAGAATAAATGCCTGAAACAGACCGGATGACAGCTTTATACCGTCCCGCCACCTTTTCAATTGCCGAAGTTATCTCACCCAGGGTGGAGCGAGCTTTAGCCGCCTCAACCGCAAGTTCCAGTAAATTGCCTTTCTCTGTTCGTGCAGCCTCTGTTATGCTATCCAGAGCCCTTTGAACCGCAAGGTTATCTCGTTCCTTTTTTAGATTTTCCAGTCTTCTGAGCTGGGATAAGCGCACGGCTTCATTATCGACTTCAAGGAGATCAATCGGATCTTCTTCATCAAGCCGGTACATGTTTATACCAAGAATAATATCTTTTTTCGAATCGATCCGCGCCTGCTTGCGCGCCGCTGCTTCTTCAATACGCGTTTTCGGAATGCCGGTCTCAATTGCTTCGGTCATTCCCCCAAGATCTTCTATCTCCTGAATTAGTTCCCATGCCTTATGTGCCAGCTCATTGGTGAGAGATTCAACATAATAGGATCCGCCCCACGGATCAACAGATTTTGTTATGGCTGTCTCTTCCTGTAAAAAAAGTTGTGTGTTCCTGGCTATCCTGGCAGAGAAATCAGTTGGAAGGGCCATTGCTTCATCCATGGCATTGGTGTGTAATGACTGGGTATGGCCCAGAACTGCCGCCATTGCCTCATTACAGGTACGAGCCACGTTATTGAAGGGATCCTGCTGAGTGAGGCTCCAGCCTGATGTTTGCGAATGAGCCCGCAGTACAAGTGATTTTGGATTTTTAGGGTTAAACTTTTTCACAATTTTTGCCCACAGCATACGTGCCGCTCTCAATTTGGCAATTTCCATAAAATGGTTCATCCCGATACCCCAGAAAAACGATAAACGGGGAGCAAAAGAATCGATATCCATACCTGCATTAATCCCTGTTCGCAAATATTCAAGTCCGTCTGCCAGAGTATAGGCCAGTTCAATATCAGCTGTGGCACCCGCCTCCTGCATATGATAACCAGAAATGCTAATGGAATTAAACTTAGGCATATTCTGTGATGTATACCTGAAAATATCAGCAATAATTCGCATGGATGTCGCGGGAGGATAGATATAGGTATTCCTGACCATGAATTCCTTCAGAATATCATTCTGTATAGTGCCGGTTAGTTCTTCAAGCTTTGCCCCCTGCTCCTGGGCAGTGACTATATAAAAGGCCATAACGGGCAATACTGCTCCGTTCATGGTCATGGAAACCGACATTTCATTTAAGGGGATCTGATCAAACAACACTTTCATATCAAGAATTGAATCAATAGCTACTCCTGCTTTACCAACATCTCCAACCACTCTTTCGTGATCCGAATCATATCCCCGATGAGTTGCCAGATCAAAAGCCACTGACAATCCTTTCTGACCGGCAGCCAGGTTTCGCCTGTAGAAAGCATTCGATTCTTCCGCTGTTGAAAAACCGGCATATTGCCTGATGGTCCATGGCCTCATAACATACATGGTTGAATAAGGCCCCCGTAAATACGGCGGGATACCTGCTGCATAATTCAAATGTTCAAGATCCTGCATATCACCGGCATAGTATACCGGCTTCACCTTTATCTGTTCTGCCGTTATCCATTCCCTTTCAGATGGACCTTCTTCAATGCCTTTACCAGCCTCCACCTTATAATCTTTATTCGACAGAATATCAATCTTCCCGAAATCTGGTCTCATATAATTACTGTATTTGTATCCATTTTAAGACTATCATAGTGTCTGTCCATAATGTCCGATATCCGCGTTGCTGCTCACATTTTAAATCCTCGAATACTTTAGTATACCGCGGTTTAAAATGTTTTTCACAACGTTAATAATTTTTAAAGGTGTTCAAGAGCTCACTTCGTTCGGTTCGCGCACCTTGATCTCGAACATTCTGAACAAACACTACGAGTTTATAGACAGACTCTATGATAGAGTCTGTCTATAAACTGGGAAAATTGTTTAACCGGTCATGTGTCTGTTCATAAAGTTACATTTGCAAAGCTTGCGCAGTGCGGAAATGCGGAGTTTACCAGTCCGTAAATGAGCAATTTCCAGACAAGCGTAACGCGGCAAATGGGACTTTATGGACAGACACTATCATATACCCAGAATCGAATTAAAACGACTCAGTTCTTCAACTATATTTGATTTTATATGAATAAAATAATCAATTCCCATTTGCTTCAATTCTTCCTTATTCTCCGGTGCACCTGCCACAACAATAATTTTCCCCCTTAGCTGATCCACAACCTCCGGAATAAAGCCGGAATATTCGTTGTCGGAACTGCAAACAACAACAATATCCGCGCCGGAGGAATCAGCAGCATCTATGCCCTCCTGAACATAAGTAAAGCCGGTATTGTCAATAATCCTGTATCCTGCACATGCAAAGAAATTGCCCGTGAAGGTAGCACGGGCTTTCCTCCAGATAGGATTTCCAATGGTCAGTAAGAACACAACCGGCTGTTTTCCCGATCGTTCGGTAGCCAGCCTAAGGCGTTCAATTTCTTCCGCCACTCTGCCCTGGTGCAGGGGCTTGATTATAGTACCGTTGTGTTTTATGTGTCTGTCCGTTATTGCAGTATCAATCTGATCTGACATTATCTCTTCAGGATTGGCATATTTATTTGTTCCAATCAGCACTTCTTTTCGATCAGCAACATTCTTCACACGTGCCCGGGCAACCTGGTAAATACTGTCCTGGATTTTACCCTTCAGCAAACCTTTATGGAAGCCTCCCAGGTCTTCAATTTCAAGAAACAACTTCCAGGCTTCTTCAATAATTGAAGATGTCAGGTTTTCAATATAATAAGAACCCGCGGCGGGATCAATAACCTTATCAAAATATGCCTCTTCCTTTAATATGATCTGTGTATTTCTGGCAATACGTTCAGAAAATTCCGAAGGCTTACTAAATGCACTGTCAAACGGGTGTACATATAATGAGTCTGTTCCCCCGATAATGGCTGACATTGATTCGGTAGTCGCCCTGAGCACATTCACATAAGGATCATAAATGGTTTTATTCCAACCGGAAGTTACAGAATGAATATACATAGCGGCATCCCGGATAAAAGACGGATGATAAGCATGAATAATTTTAGACCAAAGATAGCGGGCAGCCCTTATTTTGGCTATCTCCATGAAATAATTACAACCAACACCGAAAACAAACTGTATTGCCGGGAAAATATAATTGATTTTTAAACCTGCAACAGTCAGGCGGCTGATATACTCCACGGCTTCGGACAAACTAAAAGCCAGTTCCTGCACGATGCCCGAGCCGGCATTGCTGAAATGGCAGCCATTAACGGTCAGTACCTTATAATCCGGAAGTTCATTACGAGTCAGTGAGATCATATCAACCAGGACATTAAAATCATCCCGCTCAGATCGTTTAAAGTTACCTGTTAACAGGAGGTCGCCAAGAGGATCATAATTCACCGAGCCGGAGATTTTGTTTTTATCAGATCCATGGTCATTTATATAGTCAATTAAGTACCCTATCATTTCCGAGGGGTTCAAAATACCGTTGAAATGAATACCTGTTTTCCCGGGATCTATACCCTTCAGCAATTTTTTTAATTCCGCCTTGTTGATAGTTTTTTCTACCGGGAACGTGAATCCGAGAGCTGTAACACCTCTTGAAACAATAAACCGCGCCTTTTTATTTGCTTCCGTTATATTTCCGGCCTGTATATCCTGTCTTATCTCCCAGCTATTGTTTTTTTGCCTGCTTCCCCTGATAAAAGGATATCTGCCAGGCCTGCCTTCCAGGAAATCTTTGTCCTTCAAATGTTCATTCCGGTAATAGGGTTTAACCCTGATCCCTTCTAATGTATTCCATACAAGTTTTTTCTCATAATCAGCACCCTTCAGATCCTGAAGGATCTTTTCTTCCCACTCACGGGTACTCACCCCGGGAAATTCGATAAACAACGTTTCTTTATTTTCCATAACTTTAATCAGGTGTTCAGGTTGGTAAAAAATTTGTTAAAAATAATGGTATTGCCTGGTAATAGAAACAGATTCTGCTTATAAACGATATATCAATCCGAAACTAATATTCATGTTTTGCAAATCCAATTCCAGGTCAGATTCCGTAATATCAATGTTATCACTTCCTACCGTGACCTCTTCCCTGATCAGGGTCTGCACGGCGCTGAAATAATATGAGAAAGCCATTCGTATTCCTGTTTGCCGGTTAAGGTTATAGCGTAAGGCGCTACCGGCCTTCCAGGCAAATGACAGATCCTGGCCACGAATGGCTCTTATATAGCTGTCCTTGTTGTCAACTGCAATAATCTCCAGTTTCGGAGGCAGAATAAATGCAACTCCCCCGTTTGCATTTAAATCAATAAACAGATTTCCCATTGGAAGGGTAACCTGCGGGCCTGCCAGTAATGAAACTGTAAACCATGTTCCGGCATTCATGGAAATCTGATCTCCAGTGGCAGATATACCCCGTGGTATGGTTTCCTCAAGCAATTCCCGTGCAGCGCCTGCATTGACCTGATTTGAGCCGAAAGTAAAATTACCGTTAAAACCAAAATAGCGGTTCAGATAATATGCACCATGATAATCAGCCAGGAATCCGCGCCTGGCAAAACCATTGCTTGTAAGGTCTTCGCTTTCCGCGTACTGGCCTCTGGGATTTGTCGCTCCGAAAGAAATTGACATATAGTGGCGCTGAGCACAGATGAAAGAAGAGGAAAATAATAACAACAATCCGGAGATAATAATTTTCATGATCAATAAGTTTATGTGTCCGTCTATAAAGTTGGCAAAATATTTAACCGGTCATTTTATCCGGATCTACCCAACGGTCAAAATCTTCTTCAGTAACCAGTCCCAGTTCCAGTGCAGCCTCCCTGAGGGTAGTGCCTTCTTTATAAGCTTTTTTTGCAATTTTTGCAGCATTTTCATACCCGATATGGGTATTCAATGCAGTAACCAGCATCAATGAGTTTTCAAGATTTCTTTTTATAAGGCTATGGTTAGGCTCAATGCCAACTGCACAATTATCATTGAACGACAGGCAGGCATCACCCAGTAATCTGGCTGACTGCAACAGATTATGGATCATCACCGGTTTAAATACATTAAGTTCAAAATTACCGTTCATACCCCCGGTAGCTATAGCAACATCATTTCCTGCAACCTGCACACATACCATCGTTAGTGCCTCTGCCTGTGTAGGATTAACCTTTCCCGGCATAATGGATGAGCCGGGCTCGTTTGCCGGAATGATGATCTCGCCTATACCGCTCCTGGGTCCGGAAGCCATTATACGAATATCATTAGCTATTTTCATAAGGCTCACCGCCAACTGCCTTAATGCCCCCGAACATTCAACAATAGCATCATGTGCTGCAAGCGCTTCGAATTTATTCTCTGCCGACCGGAAAGGAAGATTGGTTAATTCCGCGATTTTCAAAGCTACAAGCTCTGAATAGCCCTTAGGTGTGTTGATCCCCGTACCAACGGCAGTGCCTCCCAGTGCCAGTTCTGAAAGGTGTGGCAGTGTGTTCTTCAGGGCTTTTATTCCATGGTCGAGTTGCGAAACATATCCTGAAAATTCCTGTCCAAGGGTCAGCGGTGTGGCATCCATCCAGTGTGTTCGACCGATTTTTACTATGTTATGAAATTCTGCAGATTTTTTCTTAAGTGTATCTTTCAGCTTTTCAATGCCGGGAAGCGTTATCTCCATGATCATTTTATAAGCTGCAATATGCATGGCTGTCGGGAATGTATCATTGGATGACTGTGATTTGTTCACATCATCATTTGGATGTATGAATTTTATATCATCATCAGGCTGACCGCCATGCAATACTTGTGAACGGTTGGCTATCACCTCATTAACATTCATGTTTGATTGCGTTCCCGACCCGGTCTGCCAGATAACCAGCGGGAAATGGCTGTCAAGCCTGCCATCAAGAATCTCATCACATACCCTGGAGATCAATGTAGCCTTTTCATTCTCCAGCACTCCAAGCTCAGCATTCGTAATAGCAGCTGCCTTTTTCAGGTAAGCAAAAGCCCTGATAATCTCCCCTGGCATTTTCTGATCACCTATCCTGAAATTATCCTTCGACCTCTGTGTTTGGGCTCCCCAGTATTTATCAGCAGGTACTTTTACCTGGCCCATTGTATCGCGTTCTATCCTGTATTGCATAATGTCCGGTATCTGCGTTGCTGCTCACATTTTGCCAACTTTATTGACAAACTTTAAATAATGCATTATTTGTTACCAAATTCCATTAAATATGCTTTGATAAATTCATTCAATTCCCCGTCCATAACCGCCTGCACATTGCCGGTTTCATGATTGGTCCTCAAATCCTTCACCAACTTGTACGGATGCATAACATAATTACGGATTTGTGATCCCCATTCGATCTTTTTCTTTTGCCCTTCAACGGCTGCCTGCTTTTCTTTCTTTTTTCTCAACTCGATTTCATATAAATGAGAACGCAATATCCGCATGGCATTATCGCGGTTCTTTCCCTGTGAACGGGTTTCCGTGTTTTCCACTGTCAGACCGCTAGGTAAATGCTTTACCCTGACCCCTGTTTCCACTTTGTTCACATTTTGCCCACCGGCACCGCCTGATCTGAATGTATCCCACTCCAGATCAGCAGGGTTAATGACGATCTCTATATTCTCATCTATAACCGGGGAAACGAAAACCGAAGCAAATGAAGTATGCCGGCGTGCATTTGAATCAAAAGGTGAAATCCTCACCAGCCGGTGCACACCGCTTTCCCCCTTCAGGTAGCCATATGCATACTCACCTGTTAACTCAAGTGTCACCGACTTGATACCGGCATCATCACCCTGCAGGTAACTGATCTCCTTCACAGTATAATCATTACGTTCACCCCAGCGAATATACATGCGCATCAGCATTTCCGCCCAATCCTGGCTTTCAGTCCCTCCTGCACCGGCATTTATTTTCAGTATGGCGCTAAAAGCATCTTCCTTATCCCCCAGCATATTTTTGAACTCAAGATCTTCGATCTGACGAAGCACTTTGTTATATTGAGCTATCACTTCATCCTCACCTGCTTCCCCCTCTTCAAAAAAGTCTAATAAAACATGCAAATCATCAATACCTGTCGAAATTTTTTCAAATCCTCCGGTCCATGACTTAAGGCCTGCAATTTCTTTTAACTTAACTTCAGCCTCTTTGGGGTCATTCCAAAAATCCGGTGATTGGGACAATTCTTCTTTTTCCTTTATCAGTCTGTACTTGCCATCAATGTCAAAGATGCCTCCTTAGCGCTTCCCTGCGCCCGACTAATTCTTTGATCTGTTCGTTTGTAACCATAATATCCCTGTTTTAATAATGCAGTAAATTTAACAATTAAATTCAAATGATCGATACCGTTCCGGAGCCATAATTGCCAACTGAAATTACAGCTTATGCAGCCTTACATATCCTGCCGGCCTCTCTGCAAATAGAGTCTGCTATCTGTAAATACAAACAAATCCTTACAAATTACCCAAGCTCCAGGTTGTCAATAATTTCATCTGATAGTTGCTTCTCATAACCACGCTGGGCAGCAAAATGCAGCAGCTTCATTTTTATTCTGTAAAGGTCTTTCTCTTTGGTTGAAATATGCCTGAATTTACTGAGAAGCATATCCGATATCATTCCTTTGTATTCTTCTTCGTTAATATGTTTAAAAGCATTTTCAACATTTTCCGGATCAATTTGCTTCCCTTTTAAATGATATCTTATTTTAATCCTGCCCCATTTATTCACCCGTATCTTTTCACGTACAAACAATTCTGCATACCTTCCGTTATCTACAAAACCATTTTTTTTAAGGTTATCAAGGATCTCATTAATGGCAAATTCCTCCATTCCCCAGCTTTTCAGCTTTAATATTACATCATATGAGCATTTTTCCTGCCGGCTGCAAATCTTCATGATCCTGCTTAATGCTTTATTCTTTTCCATAAATTAAAATTACATAATAATTCCAACCATACGAACCAGTGCCTGTCCATAATGTCCGATATCTGCATTGCTGCTCAATCGAACGAAGTGAGCTCTTGAACTCACTTTTAAATGAGTTCAAGAACTCACTTAAAAGTAAGCTCTTGAACACTTTTAAAAATAATTAACGTTGTGAAAACTTTTTAAATCCTCAAATACTTTAGTATACCGCGGTTTAAAATGTTCACGCGCCTTGATCCCGAACATTCTGAACAAACACTACGAGTTTATCAACAGACTCTACCTACCATCCATGCATGCATCCTGCCTAACGCAACGAGCTCTCAACTGCCCGATTTCCATGCCCCTTTCACAAACCTGTCTTTACCATGAATATCCCTGATCACCCTAACCTGCATATAACCCTCATCCTGAAAAATATCCTTTACTTCCTTCCCGAAAGATTCATTTATCTCAACATACACCACACCCGGTTTCTTAAGTATCTGTTTTCCTATATATGCAATTTTTCCGTACCATAATAAAGGGTTATTATCAGGAACAAATAATGCTTCTTCCGGCTCATAGTTCAGCACATTAGGCTGCATATCAGCCTTTTCCTTTTCTCTTACATATGGGGGATTGCTTATCAGTATATCATATCTTTGCGAAAAATGCTCTTCGCGGGCCGACAAAAAATCAAGAAGTGAAAAACTGATTCCCACATTGTTAAGTTTTGCATTCCCTGATGCAACTTCAAGGGCATTTTCTGAAATATCACATGCATCAATAACAGCTCCGGGAAGATTTCTTGCCAGACAAACAGCAATGCAGCCACTTCCCGTGCCAACATCCAGTATGCAGGGACCGGTACCTGCACAATCCTTCACTACCCTGTCAACCAGCTCTTCGGTCTCCTGCCGGGGAATCATCACATGATCATTAACCCGGAAAGTAAGGCCGTAAAACTCAGTTTCTCCAAGTATATACTGTATCGGCCTGTGCCTTTTCAATCGTTCGGTAAATACATATATTTTTGCCATATTGTCCCTGGTAACAGGTTTTCCCTTATTTATATGAAGGTCAATCCTGGTATATCCGGCAAGATGTCCCAGGATCAGGTAAACAAATTGGTCAATTTCTTTATCAGGATAAATGTTTTTCAACGAATATTTAATATATTCCACCGCTGATTGTATTGTATGGTCAACTTCTTTCATATTCAAATTTAACAAACAATTCAAGAGTGAGAAATACGGCAGATGATGAAAAATATATAAGTAGGTGCATTGAGCTTGCAAAAATGGGGCTGGGAAGTACTTCACCCAACCCCATGGTTGGGTCGGTTATAGTACATAATAAAAGGATCATTGGTGAAGGATATCATTACAGGGCGGGCGGTCCCCATGCCGAAGCAATTGCCATACGATCAGTTAAGGACAAGTCTGTCCTTAATAACTCAACTCTTTATGTCAATCTCGAACCTTGTGCACACACGGGAAGAACACCACCATGCAGTGATCTGATCATTCAACATGCAATTCCCCGTATAGTGATAGGGACCATCGATCCCAATTCGCTTGTATCCGGAAAAGGTATCAAACGGTTAAAAGCTGCCGGAAGAACGGTGAAAACCGGCATCCTGGAAAAAGAATGCCGCCTTTTAAACAAAAGATTTTTCACTTTCCACGAAAAAAAGCGCCCTTATATAATTCTGAAATGGGCCCAAACGGCTGACGGTTTTATAGACGTAATCAGGGATAAAAACAGCCCCATTGGTATAAACTGGATATCCAACGAAATATCGCGCATGCTTGTTCATAAATGGCGTTCGGAAGAAGATGCCATTATGGTGGGTACAAACACTGCAGAGATCGACAATCCTATGTTATCAACCCGCGAGTGGTATGGAAAATCACCCTTGCGTGTCGTGCTTGACAAAAATCTTAGGTTGCCCGGGCACAGCAGGCTTTACGACAAATCATTACCAACCATTGTTTTTACGGAAAAAGATGCTGCACCTGAAAAGAATTTGCTTTACCGGAAGATCTCCTTTGGTGAAAACTTTTTCTCTGAAATGCTTACTTCACTTTGTGATATTGAAAAACAATCCCTGATAATCGAAGGAGGCAGGCAACTAATTAACAGTTTTATAAATCGTGATCTATGGGATGAAGCCAGAATTTTCGAGGGGACAAAGACTTTCAATCAGGGTATCATGGCCCCTGTTATTCCCGGTAAAGCAGATGAAATACAATATATAGGAGAAGACAGATTGATAATTTGCCATAATAGCTGAACATTCTGGTATTTGGCTATCGGTTTTCAGACTATTTTTTCATTTTTTTGTATATTTGGTTGTAACCATCCGGCGCAATAATTAGTATAAGTGTTTGCTTTGAATACTAAACCACTTAACTATGAAAAACCTGGCCTTAATTACTTTTACCATCTATCTTTTTTCTATCATGCCTGCATCCGGGCAAAAGCCCCGGCATTACTATAAAGCAGGTGAGGAATTTATGGAAACCGGTCGTGTACAAGACGCGATTGACCAGTTTACAAAAGCCATTGAACTCGATCCCAATTATGTTGATGCATATGTTGAGCGTGCACTGGCCCATGAAGAAAGTAATGATCTTGAAAAAGCAAAAGAGGACCTTGAACGTGCACTTGTTTTTGATAATGAAGAAGAAGAAATCCATTACCTGGCAGCACGCGTTGCATATAAAATGAAAAATTATGATGCTTCAGGCCAACACCTGGATAAAGCATTGAAAACCGACCCCAAATTACTCGAGGCACTTCAACTTCAGTCTAAGGTTTTACTTAAGCTGAATAACCCTGATAATGCATTGATAGCAGCAAAAAAATCTGTTATTGTTAAAAATAATGCAGAAAGCAACTACTGTCTGGGCATGGTAAACGAAGCACTGAAAAACTATAAAGAAGCAGGGAGAAATTACGAAAAAGCCATATCAAAAGACAAAGAATACCTGCCTGCATGCCTGGCTCTTGCTTCGCTGCATCTTAAACTTGGTAAAACAGAAGATGCACTTGACCAGTGCAATAAAGTGATTACTCTGAAACCAAAAAACACTGAAGCCCGATTGATAAGAAGCAGGATCTATGCAAAACAGCTTGAATATCCGAAAGCAATTGACGATATCTCGAAAAATATCCTTGTTGATGCTGATAATCCTGCCTGGTACCTGGCCCGCGGATCTTATTACCAGGAATTCACACAGCATATGAGTGCCGTTAATGATTTTACAAAAGTAATACTTCTGGATGAATCGAATGCTGAAGCCTATTACAAAAGGGCACATTCATACGAACAGACAGGTAATTTTGAAGCAGCTATCAAAGATTATAAAAAGATCAATGAATTATCCGAATACGACCCGCTGGCAAAAAAAATGCAGGATAAAGCTGAAGAAAGGCTCTTCAGGCTTAATAAAGAAAGAAATGAGCCGGAAGTTGTATTTATTGATCCGGTAATAAAAAATCCGGGTATCATTGAATTTCCTAAAGGAAAAGAATTTATACAGATTAATGGCGTTATACAGGATGAAAGTGCTGTCAAGCGCCTGCAGATCAACAATAAGGATATACCATTTATCCGCTCGGGAAATAATTATAAATTTACGGCAAACATTGAACCCGGCAGTTCAAAAGTCATTACAGTCACTGCTGTTGACGTGTATGATAACCTGTATAATGCAAGCTATTCAATCAAGCGTACGGAAATTGATCCTCCTGCAATTACATTACTGGCTCCCTATGCTTCAGATAATAATGAGATCTATCTTGATAATCCCGGACAATCAATCTTTATTGAAGGAAAAATCAACGATGACAGCCGCATTAAATCCATCCTGATTGATGGTGTTGCAGCAAGCTATGCAATCAATGAGAATAACCCCGGGTTCACTGCCAATGTGAACATCGCCAACAAAAATGCCATAACAGTTAAAGTCGTTGATGAATACGGTAATGAAACCGTTCTGGAATATACAATTAATCGCGACGGAGTGTCACTGGCAGAAAACAATCCTATGGGAAAAACATGGATAGTGTTTGTTGAAAATTCAAATTACCGTTCATTTGCCAGTCTTGAAGGACCCCAAAAAGATGTTACCTTAATGCGGTCAGCGCTTGCACGATACAAGATTAACAAGGTGATCCATAAAAAAGATCTTACCAAACAGGAGATGGAGAAATTTTTTGCCATCGATTTGCGTAACCTGGTAAAAAGCAATAATGTGAATACGCTCCTTGTATGGTATGCCGGACACGGCAAATTTATCAATGAAACCGGATACTGGATTCCTATTGATGCAAAGCGAGATGATGAATTCACCTATTTTAACATCAACAGCCTCAGGGCTTCATTACAATCCTACGTAAATCTTACACACACACTGGTTGTAACTGATGCCTGTGAATCGGGGCCGACCTTTTATCAGGCTATGCGTGGAAAACCAACAATTATGAGTTGCGATGACTGGAAAGCCACAAAATTCAAGTCCTCCCAGGTATTCTCATCAGCTGGTTACGAACTTGCCGTGGACAATTCACAGTTTACCCGTACCTTCGCCAACACTCTGGTAAATAATCCCAACTCCTGCATACCTATTGAAGCGATAGTTGAAAAAGTAAGTCTGGCAGTACAGAGAAACAACCAGCAAAAACCGGTATTTGGAAAAATTACCGGTTTGGAGGATGAAAACGGGACTTTTTTCTTCGTGGCAAAAGAATAATAAACTCACATGACATATTCCTTTTCAGGAATCAGCGATAACAATGCACGTTTAAAATGGCTTGCATTGTTACCGCTTATATTGGTTTTAACAATATCACAGGCCCTTTCGCAGGTGTATTATTTCGATAATTACAGTACACAGGACGGACTTGGGCAATCGACCGTTTATTCCATTGTGCAGGACAGCAGCGGATATGTATGGCTGGGCACGCTTGACGGCGTATCACGGTTCAATGGCAAAGATTTTGAAAACTATACTGCTGCCAACGGACTTGCCCCCGGTGGTGTTAAGACAATTCTTATTGACAAAAAATACCGGTTCTGGTTCGGGCATCATAATGGCGGCCTTACGAGATATGACGGACAACAATTTACACAAGTAAGTGATTCAATTTTACCCAATGATAAAGATATTACCACGCTTATTGAAGATGCCAAAGGGAAATTATGGATAGGAACATACGGTAACGGGGCTTTTGTTATTCAAAATCCGGGGTCCGAACCTGAAAATTTTGATATTATTAATTATAAGGGAGGAAGGCTGAGTGATATCGTTTTTGGAGGCACGATAGCCCTTAGTAACGATCTTTTTTTAATTACCGATGTTGGAATAAAACGTTACCGTGAAGAGTTGAGAACATTCATTAATTTCCAGCCCGAAGGACATCCCACCTATTTTTTTAAAACCACCATGTTTGAAGACAGCAAGGGAAATGTTTGGTATGGCACCCGGAACGGAGGACTTATAAAACAACACAGGACAGGCGAAGAATTTAATATTTACGATACCCGTGACGGACTGGAAACCAATTTTATATGGACAATATTTGAAGACAGCAGGGGAAGCATCTGGACGAGCAACCTTGACGACAGGAATATTAACGGTGGATTGACCAGGATTACAAATTCACACTTTCAGCGATACAATAAAAATAACGGGCTTACTGATAATAAGATACATTGCCTTTATGAGGATTACGAGGGGAACATTCTTATCGGTACTCGCAATAACGGACTTTGTATTTTTAAAGGTGACCATTTAATAACTTACCGCGAAGGTGAGGAAAGTTTGCTGGACAATAACATCTCATGTGTGTTTGAAGACCCCTACGGCAGGATATGGGCAGGAGGAGATGAAGGAATTAACATAATAAGCCGCCCCCTTGAAAAAGATCAGAAGATCGAATATGTATATGACCGTAACAGTATCCTTCGCAACCCGGTTAAATTCATTGATTCAGATCAAAACGGTAACATCTGGATCGGAACAGAAGGAGGTGGGATATACACTGTTCCTGCAGGTAAAAGACAGATGGAATTCGACCCTGTGTTAAATTATTATGTCTTCCCCGGCGATCAGGACAGGATCATCACAATGCTACTTACCGACAAAAACAATATCCTGTGGATAGGTACTTCTGAAGGATTGGTTGAATACCACCCGGGTAATGAGATGAAAATACGACGAAGGCAGGAAGACGGATTATCTGGCAACAACATCTCGGCCATCTATTCCGATCCCCGTTCAAACTTATGGATCGGATCTATCAACAGTGGGGTAAGTTTTTACAATGCTCAAACCGGTAAGTTCAGCCCGGTTGTTAATATTCCCGCTATCACACCTACCTGTTTTATAATGGATAACCTCGGTAAGCTATGGATAGGTACTGAAAGCAGTGGCCTTTTGATTTTTGACGGTGATACCGTGATCCGCAGTATCAGGACTGATGACGGTATCCTCTCCAACCTCATCAAATTGCTTGCTATTGATAATGATAATAACATATATATTGGCACCAATAAAGGACTGAATAAATACGACCCCGAAAAAAACAGGTTTTACGGATATTCAAAAAAAGATGGTTTTACAGGCATTGAAACCAACTACCTCGCCTCATGTAATGATAGCAAAGGGAAATTATGGTTTGGCACAGTAGAAGGACTTACGTGCTATGATCCTGAACGCGACAATAATATCGAGGCCCCACCAAAAACATACATACATGATTTTATTGTGGGCAGACAAAAAATGCCTTTGAAAAACGGAATTAAACTGAATAGCTCACAAAATTCAATCAGTTTTAACTACCAGTGTGTTAGTCTTGCGGATCCTGACGCTGTTCAATATCTGTACATGCTTGAGGGTAACGACACAGAATGGCTTGGGCCTACATCAAGGACCACAGTTAAATATGACCGTCTGCCCCCGGGCAGCTATACATTTAAACTGCTTGCAAAAAATAATACTAACATCTGGAATGAAAAACCGGTAACATTCAGCTTTTTTATCGACAAACCATTTTATTTGAAATGGTATTCCATTATTTCTTCTGTCGGTATCATTGTGCTTATGATCATCATGTTTATAAAAATACGTGAAAGCCAGCTTATCAGGGAAAAACGTTTCCTTGAGGATAAAGTCAGGGAACGCACCCTTGCCCTTTCGAATGCAAATGAAGAGCTGGAGAAGAGAAACAGGGAATTTACAGCCAGCATTCGTTATGCCAAGCGGATACAATTCGCCATCCTACCTCCGGAGATACCTTTTGAAAACTGTTTTGTTTTCTTTCGGCCCAAGGATATTGTCAGTGGTGATTTCTACTGGAGTACCCGTCACAAGGGAAAAGAATTCATAGCAGCAGTAGATTGCACTGGGCATGGCGTACCGGGAGCATTTATGTCATTCATCGGATACAACTCGCTAAATAAAATTGTTAAAGAACACAATATCACAAAACCTTCTGACATCCTTATTGATCTGAATATTGACGTGGCTACGGCCCTTCACCAGAAAGGAAAAGATATTGTAAATGACGGTATGGATATCGGACTTGTCAGCTATGATATGAGCACTAAAATACTTGAGTATGCAGGTGCCTTTAACCCCATGTTACTGATCCAAAATGGTAAAGCAATGGAAACCAGGGCTAATCGTTTCTCTATCGGACGTTCAACGGGAAGAGAGAGGGAATTTACCAATCACTCATTTCATGTGGAAAAAGGCGATATGATGTACTTGTTTACCGATGGATTTGCCGACCAGTTTGGAGGTGAAAAGGGTAAAAAATTCAAAACAAAAAACCTGAAGGACCTGCTTTACAGTATACATCACAAAAGCAACAATGAGCAGATTGAATATCTTGAAAATGCCTTCAACCAGTGGAAAGGCGATAATGATCAGATTGACGATGTACTTATCATAGGTCGTAGGTTCTAGTATATCAGCATTCCAACCCCATTTTACTAACAATCCCTCTCTTACACCTATCCCACACTCGACAAAACCGCCCTCTTTACCAGCTTTTTTGCTGCCTCATAAATACCGTCAATATCCAGTCCGCATTCCTTAAGTAATTCAGCTTGTGATCCCTGATCCATAAACCTGTCGGGAATACCCAGCCGTTTTAATCTGGCCGTATAAGCTTTATCACACATATACTCTGCCACAGAACTTCCAAAACCTCCTGATAAGGCACCTTCTTCAATGGTCATAACAAACTTAAAACTCCGGAATACCTCATCCAGCAACTTTTTATCAAGAGGCTTAATAAAACGCATATCGTAATGTGCAACGCTTATATTATCCATTTCCAGCCTGTCAATTGCCAGGGCAGCAGTATTACCAATATGCCCTACAGATAATACGACCATATCCGTTCCTCTTTTCAGTAAGCGGCCTTTGCCAACGGGTATCTCCCTGAAAGGCCGTTTCCAGTCAGGCATAACCCCCTGTCCGCGAGGATAACGAATAACAAAGGGATCGTGGTTTTTAAGCTGGGCGGTATACATCAGGTTTCGCAATTCTTCCTCGTTCATTGGTGCTGAAACGATCATATTCGGGATAGTTCTCATAAATGACAGATCATATGCACCATGATGTGTTGCCCCGTCACCTCCCACAAGCCCTGCACGATCAAGACAAAACACAACAGGCAATCTCTGAATTGCCACATCATGAATTACCTGGTCATACGACCTTTGAATGAAGGATGAATATATATTACAAAAAGGGATCAGTCCCTGTGTTGCCAGTCCGGCAGAAAAAGTGACCGCGTGCTGTTCAGCAATTCCCACATCAAATGTTCGTTCGGGCATCACATCCATCATGATCTTCAGTGATGAGCCGCTGGGCATGGCCGGGGTAATACCCACGATTTTCGGATTATTTTTAGCCAGCTCGAGCAGTGTGTTTCCAAATACATCCTGATAAAGAGGCGCTTGAGGCTTTTCTGATTTTACCGCCAGAATTTCCCCCGTATTCTTGTTAAACCTGCCGGGCGCGTGAAACCTGGTCTGGTTCAGCTCAGCCTGCTTAAAACCCTTTCCCTTCTTCGTAAGAATATGAAGAAGCTTGGGCCCCCGGATATCCTTCATATCTTCCATAAGCCTGGCAAGGTGCACTACATCATGTCCGTCTACCGGACCAAAATACCGGAAATTCAATGATTCAAACAGATTGCTCTGCCTCAGCAAAACAGATTTCAGGCCGTTTTCAAGTTTCTGCGCATACCCCCGGGCATTGGGAGCAATGTTGTTTATCTTACCCAACAAATTCCAGATATCGGTTTTTACCCTGTTATATGTTTTTGATGTGGTAATATCCACGAGGTACTCCTTCAAAGCGCCAACATTGGGATCAATAGCAATATTATTATCATTCAGAATAACAAGCAGGTCAGTATTCTCAGATCCTGCATGGTTCAATCCTTCAAAAGCCATTCCGCCGGTTAAAGCCCCGTCACCAATAATGGCAACCACGTTTCTTTTCGCCCCCTGCTGCCTGTCGGCAACAGCCATTCCCAGTGCAGCCGATATTGAAGTGGACGCGTGCCCCGTGCCAAAAGCATCATACTCACTTTCACTCATCTTTGGAAAACCGCTGATACCCCCGTATTTCCTGTTTGTATTAAACATTTTTCGGCGGCCGGTAAGTATTTTATGGCCATAGGCCTGATGTCCCACATCCCAAACAAGTTTATCAAAAGGAGTATTAAATACATAATGCATGGCAACTGTCAACTCAACAACACCCAGGCTGGCACCTAAATGCCCGGGGTTGGACGAAACTTCATCAATAATGAATTGCCGTAACTCACTGCTTAATTCAACAAGTTCTTCTATACTCAACTTCTTAAGGTCAGAAGGATACTTAATTTTTTTCAGCAGTTTGTAGTTGCTTTTTGACATTTTTTATTAATGACTAAATTCGGACATTATTGACAGGCACTAAATAGTGTCTGTCAATAAACTTAACATTCAAAGTTAATAATTATTATCGATAAAAGTTGAGAGTTTTTTCCGCTTATCGTAATTTCAGCCTGTTAAAAAATAAATCTTCGTAAATTGAGTTTATACGTAAAACAGAAATAATACGGAAAATGAAAACACGATCCCTGATAAATCTCAAAATACGAGGCATAAAAATAAAAAACATGAGGAATTTATTTCTAATAATATTTGCCGGACTCCTTTTTTCCTGTGCACCTCCCCGGCAGTTCAGGGCACTTCAGAAAGAAAATGCCAGCTGCCAGGAGGAGCGGGAACTGTTAAAGAAGAACAATGAAAAGCTGACTGTAGAGAACAATGAACTGGAAGCAAAAATTGCCGGCCTGGAGAAAAAAATACAGGAATGGGGTAAAGACAGCCTCAAACGGTTTGAAGAACTGAACGCACTTAAACGGCGCTATGAAGACCTGGGTAACCGTTATGAAAACCTTAAGGAAGCACAGGAATCCATTCTGGAAGGAAGTGCCAGTGAAGCAAGAGAATTGCTCGGTCAGTTGCAGTCAACCCAGGAGGATCTGCAAAACCGGGAAGATAAGCTGAATGAATTATCCCGTGAAATTGACCAGGACAAACGCGAGCTTGAACATCTTAGAAGCGAGCTGGAATCACGGAATGCACGGCTTGTCGAGCTTGAAAATATTTTACAGCGCAAAGAAGAAGCAGTGAATGAGCTGAAGAATAAAGTATCGGCAGCGCTTATGGGATTCGAAGGAGAAGGGCTAACAGTCACCCAGAAGAACGGTAAAGTATATGTTTCGCTTGAGGAAAAACTTCTTTTTGGCAGCGGCAGTACGGAAGTCGACGCCAAAGGTGTGAGCGCGTTAAAAAAGCTTGCCGGCGTGCTGGAGAATAACAGGGATATCAACATTATGATCGAAGGTCATACCGATGATGTGCCGGTGATCCCGGGATCGCGCTTTAAAGACAACTGGGGCCTCAGTGTTCAGCGTGCAACAGCCATTGTAAGGATCCTTCTTGACGGCACCACAATTAATCCCCGCCGCCTGACAGCAGCCGGCAGGAGTGAGTTCATGCCGGTGGATACGGGCAAAACTGCCGAAGCACGTCAGAAAAACCGCCGAACAGAGATCATACTCACGCCCAACCTTGATGAGCTTTTCAGAATACTGGAAACTAACTGACATTCTCATCTTTTAATACATACACTGTAATGATAGCAATCCAGGATCGTCTTATAACAAAAGAAATAATACGCATATTATACAGTGTATGTCAATAAAGTTGGCAAAATGTTCAACCGGTAATACAGAATAGCCATATATCCTATGCCGTTTATAAAGTCATAGTGTTTGTTCAGAATGTTCAAGATCAAGGCGCGCGAACCGAACGAAGTGAGCTCTTGAACACCTTTAAAAATTATTAACGTTGTGAAAAACATTTTAAACCGCGGTATACGCTAGGGTATTCGAGGATTTAAAATTTTGGCAGCAACGCGGATATCGGGCATTATGGAGAGACACTAAATAGTGTAAAGGTAAATTTACGAGGGGCTATTTTTTGGTACCCTGTCAGCATGGACTCATATCCCCTTTTGTAAAGTAATTCGGGCCTGCTGAAAAACACGAAATAAATTTATATTCAAAACAATTTTGATGCACTACAGACTTTTTCAGCAGACAATGTTAATCTTTTCGACTTTGCTCATAATATTGATTTTATAACATGAAGATGTTGATTTCTCCTTACCTTAATAATTATAAAACCTTGTAAAGAATTTAATTTCTTCAGGTTTGATTTTGCATGGAAAGTTTGAATGGTTTGTCCCGAACTATTGTATATAGTTATTACATCACCAGGAATAAGGCCTTTCAGATACTTAATGTTGTTATTTGTAATAACTGATATTTGAAAGGATTCATGTTGATTGGGATCAACAGTAACAAGATCGTTGCTGAACTGCCACCAGTTAATATTCATCAAGAACCCACCACCACCAGAAAATACCAGGTAAAGATCATGAGTGCCGGAAGCAATATCAACATCACATGATGCTGTTTCCCAACTTTGCCATCCACCGGTTTCGTTTACAGTACAAGTGCCAACAAGCACACCATCCGGGTTATCAAGACATAGCTCAATATTACCGCCATTTGTTTCTGAAGCTACCCTGACATCAAATGAAGTTGCTCCATTTTCGAAATCAAGGCTATTAAACCTCACCCAATCTCCGTCCTCAATATAGGCTATATTTAACCCGCCTCCTATATCACTGCAATTCTCAGTTTCTATCCCGGATTGTGCACTAAATTCCTCAGCTTCATTTTGATTGTATGGGCTTCGGTTGCTCACTATAACATTTATAATTGTTGACCTGGTTTCACCAAGCTCTCCCTTATAGCTTGCCGTGATATCTACTTCACCTGCACTTATAGCCTCGATTGCTCCGTTAATTATGGTGGCAATATCAGGGCTTGGGTTATCGTAAGTGGCTTTATTAGTTACAATCTCAACATGCCCGTCATTAAATTGAGCTGATATTTCAATAGGTAAAGATTCACCCGTGAATAATTCAACTGAATTAGTATTTGCATAAACCTGTTGCACAGAAAGCTCACTTTCTTTATTGACAACAATTATTTTTACCGAATCATTTTTCTCATTGTAACTTGTAGATACTATCACCTCACCATAACCCAGGCCCCTTACAATACCATCTGCAATTGAAACCCGGTTTTCGGGATTGAAGGTAAAGGTGGATTCGGATGTTATATCCTGGCTTGTGCCATCGGCATAAATAGCGGTCACATTAATGTTTGTGCTATTATGCCCTGCAATGGTGTCAATTTTATATTCATCTATGGTAGCGTTTAAAGCAAGAAGATCCTGTGTATCTGTTTTTTCGGTAAACATCCAATAGTCAAAATGAAACAGGTTTTCCGCGTCAACTCCTTTAAACGAGAAATAGATATCATGTACACCTGTTACTGAATCAGTGGCTATTGTCTCCAGCTTCCAGTCGTCCAATCCCCCGGTATAGGAAACCGGTACCGTTCCTATCAGCCGTCCATCTGATTGATCAATTCGAATTTCAAATGTACCTCCTTTTAAAATTCCAGTCCCGGCTTCGCTTGCGATGCTGGCGGAAAATGCTGCCGGTCCCGATGCGCCAAAATCAACACCTCTCACTTTGATCCAGTCGCCGTTTTCTATGTTATTTACATTCATTCCTCCTTCACTGCATTTTTCCGTATAAATACCATTTTGTGCATCCATGGTTTCAGCTTCAACACGCTGGTAAGGATCAACGTAATCCAGTTGTTCCAATCCATCGACTGTGTTTTCCATCATTTCAATCGAACCATCTTCATTATGCGAGAACTGATCAACACAAAGATTGCGTTTATAGGTTGGCTCTATACCGGCTTCATTGGACACATAGCGATTGTGATAAGCCTGATACCAATTACCCTTATAGTTAAAAATAGCCTGATGGTTATTGTTATTGTTACGCGGTGGTTGTTGTGAAACTATGCCTCCATAGCTAAACCCGGACATTGGATTGACACTTGTAAGGTAATCTATACGCATACCAGCGCTTGGATTTGTAGAGTAGGTGAAATAATAAGTACCGTTGTGCTTATGCATCCAGGATGCTTCAAAAAAATCCAGCGCGGTGATCTGTTGCGCGGGTCCATCCAGGCTTATCATATCTTCGTTTAGCCTGGCAACGCGCACATTGTCATCACCATTTCCACCGAAGTATATATAAGCCTGACCGTCATCATCAATAAAAGTCATGGGATCGAACAACCACATATTATCAGCGGGTAATACACCAGGTGTACTGGTTTTAATTAACAAATCGTCAAGAGGATCTTTAAATGGTCCTAAAGGGTTGTCAGCTGAGGCTACACCAATACCGGAACCTCCATCACCAAAGTATAAATAAAATTTACCATTGAGTTCAACGACAGAGGGAGCCCAACTGCGATTGGCCCAGGAGGCATCCCGGGGAACACGGAAAACAACACCATGGTCAGTCCAGTTTTTCATATCGCTACTCGATACACAAACTATCGACTGCATGAGATATCCGCCTTCACCGTCATCAGCATTTTCATCGTCATTGGAGCAGTAAAGATATACACGGCCATTATACACCATTGCTCCGGGATCAGCCAGATACCTATGCGATATAATCGGATAATCGGCTAAAATATTTTGAGAAAAACTTATTAAAATGAAAAAAGCAAGTAACTTCAATTTTTGTATCATATCATATTTTGTTATTTATTTATATTGATTTTAATCATCTATCCTTGAATCATTACCGGTAGTAGCGTATAATCCAATCATGGCTCCGGTAAAACCACCGGAAACATTAGTGCTAAGGATATCACCGGAAACAATTCCTCCTAAATTCCGGAAATCATCGTCATCAGTGGCATATGCAAATCCATATTCATCGCCATTGGCTTTCACCTGAAGTTTAATCGGTTTCTTAATATCAATTTGGATACTTGTCACTATTTTAGATACAGCCTCTGGTTTTCTATTGCGTTTGCTTTCAGTTCTCTCCAATAGCAGCATATAATCCTCTCCCTTTTTTGTGATTCCGAATACATAATTCGAAGATTCATTTTGTAAGCAAACAATTCCGGCTAAATCTTTTTCAGAATCCGGCTTATAATCAATGGTTGTTGTGAAAGAGAAGCCTTTATGTTGTTGTCTGTAGAAAAGGGTTGATGTAGGTCTAAGCTCCTTAATATTCGCTTCGAAAGGATTAATTTGCAACCCCTCCCCGGTCAATTCGATAAAACGCTCCCGTGGACCTCTTAACCCAAATGAGTTTCTCAGAAATATCAACACCTCCATCAACAATGATTTTATCACTACCTTCAATCACCTGATCTTTATCTAAATCATAATCCCAGATTTTATTACCCGATGTCCATTATAAAGTTCTTTTACAGAATCATGCGCATCATTATGAACAACATAAGCTTTGCTATCATCGTCGAAGAAAATGGACGGATCAATCCCGTTAAAATCCACCTTTATAGGTTCGCTCCAACCTTGCATAGGATCTTTGATCTTCACAATAATATTACCCAAACCACCAGCAAAGGCTGTTGTTATCATATAAAAAGTGCTGTTGCCAGGATTGTATGCAATCGCTGGTGCATAAACACCATGGCTTATTCCGGCTTTACTCACATCCAGTTGGGATGTTCGGTCAAGTACATGCCCAATTTGAGTCCAGTTTACCAAATCGTGACTATGAAAAATCGTAACTCCGGGAAACATCGCAAACGATGAACAAATCAAATAATAATCATCATCCTTCCTGACGATGGAAGGATCCGGATAGCATCCTTGTAAAACAGGATTATAAAACTCATCCGGTGCCAATATATAATCTTTGTAAACATGGTCGTTCCCCTGATAAACAACCTTCGAGAAAATTGGTATATTCTTTGGTGATTTACTTTCTGTATCTCCATTTCCCAATATTACCCCAAACAAACTCATCGCCATAATAAGGCTTGTTATTCTAATTCTTACTTGCTTCATTACTGCTTTTTTTATTTAAGTTTATTTTAAATTACCGTTTTTAATTAAAATAATACGCATACACCCTCTCAATGGTTAGGGTTTTGAGCTAAAATTTACAATATAACCGGACTTATTATCATTTGTTTTCTAAATAGTGTCTTTCCATAAAGTCCCATTTGCCGCGTTACGCTTGTCCGAAAATTGCTCATTTACGACAAGTAAACTCTGCATTTTCGGACCGCGCGAGCCTTGCAAATGGAACCTTCTGAACAGAAACATGTATGGATAAATATTTCAACTACTTTATAGACTGACTCTAATTAATGTTCTGATTTACAAAAAATTAATCTTCACATCATCCTCATTATAAATTTATTTCCATGCGAGTTTTGGTTGCAATAATAAATTCAGATTTTGAAACAAGAGTTGGTAAAAAAATTGTAGCCGGATAGCATATCAGTAAAAGCAATTTTATAGCAATTAAGTCGTGAGATTGAGATTTGTCCGGAACTAGAAGAAAAAATTGCCGGGGCTAGCCATACCAAACGACATTGCTACAATAAGCAACAACTCACCATTATCCTTGAACATTTTTGTATGATCTGGAAGTTAAGTCTATTTTTACCCCATTTCAAGGCCTTAGAGCATCGTTTTTGGGGGTATAAAGACACCTCTAAGAAATAAAGCCCTGAATCCCCGGGCTTTTTTAATGTGCGATCTTTGCTGTGTTTCTCTTTGAAATAGGAAAGCATTGATACTGTATATATTAATTGAAAATCAAAATTCAACATTCGATATTCCTAAATCTAAAAAATGAATACCGATTATTATTAACAGCTTTATTTTGATTATTGTCTTAATGGGTAATATCAATCACGCTTGATATCTGATTACCAGAAAACAGACGCACAAAAAAAAATTCTGCCAAGCGTTAGGCACGATGGCAGAATTTTATTAACTATCTGTTTTTGAGAATTATGCTGGTGCTAATCGAAATTTTTACCAGCCTCAATCCATTTTTTATTCATCGATGGTATACCCTTGTATGGCAAGCATCTTTTCACCATACCGCTTACCCAGGATGCGGTAACCTTCTGCTGTAAAATGTAGCTTGTCGGGTTTTGACGGGCATCCTTTTGAAGAAATCACGTACGAATGCGGCAGGATATCAGGCAGTGTGCCGATAAAAACATTCATTCCGGCACATTTTCCATCCTGATCTTCATTTACTGTTTCACCGGCAAGCAAGGGTGTTTCTTCAGGGTTCAGATTTAAATCACGCGTTAAATTGTCGTAAATCCCTTTCACTTTGATAGTCCAGAGCGTATCGTTGAGATTGGATTCACCCTGGTGCAAAAGAATTCCCTTGATAACACCATCTTTTTGAGCCAATTTTGCCAAATTCACCAGGTATTGATAAGGATTACCTTCATATTCCTCAATCCAACCCTGCATCCAGTCCGGGGCCGTTTCAACATAAGATTTATAGCTTTCCTTCCCGAACAGCTCAATCCTACAACCCGGTACTGAAACATTAATGACGCCCACGATGATGTTTTCAGGTAAATTTTCCACCATGGTACGCCCGAAAAAATCAGCGGGTGAAAGCCCGGAGGTACAACGGCAAAGTGGAGGCACTGCTGTGTACCACTTCCCTTTTTCCCTTCCAATGTCAGAACAATCCACCGACTGAAAAACCTGAAAACGGGGATCGACTATCGAATCCTGCGCTTTGGCTTTTGCAGCACCGTCCATATTTGATTGCCCAAAACACAGGTAGATATGAAAATTTGGGTCTTGTGAATAAGCTGTAGAAGCAGATAATACTACTGCCATTATAATGAATGCTATTGATTTTATGGTTTTCATAACCGAATCTATATATAAATCTGACAAACTAATCCATTTTTATTTAGCCCATTCACGGCCTTCCGCCGTGCGCCTCCACTCAAAATAATCATCAAGTACTTCCAGTGATTCAGCACTGGGAACTTCACCCACGTGAGGTGTAGGACCAAGGTACATCACTGCAGGGCTTTCCTCGCTAAAGGCTGGCCACTCAGGAACATGTTCACCGTTTGGGTTGCCATTCTTTGCAAAATTGGTCCAATAAGTGGCAATGGCCTCTGAGAGCTCCAGATCCGATGGGGTTGTATTCGGATTTTCCGGGTCAAGTGTCATAAAAACATAAGGCACATCCCGCGCATGAGGTGAACCGTAACCATATTGCGGTGAGTCCTCAGGATAATCGGGATGTTGATCGAAATAGTAATAGTAAACCTTTGAATCACCGTTCCTGGAATGTAGCTTTGCCCAGCTCCAGGTCTGCCATCCGAAAGCAGCATCACGGGCCAGATCGCGGGCTGTTTTGGGTATGCTGTTTTCAGCAACCGGATATGCTTTGAGTAAGGTATCGGCAAACTTACCATACCGTTGTTTAACACCGGTAATAAACTCCTCCGGATCTTTGGTACGGGTAAAACTAGCTCCTTCATCAGAATTATACCCAATGAGTACCGGCACGTCGTTGAATTTTCCTTCTTCATAAAGGGTATATTGATCGTCGGGAATCACGTATCCGTCAACAACCGGCCAGGCACTTCCCATGCCCCAGCCTCCGGGCAGGCTGTCGGCTTCCATTTCGCGTAATTCGGTGATGGATGAAACCCCGGCTTTTTCGGCAAAAGCAAGCCCATCTACCTCGGCCTGTTCCAGGGTTTTCATGTTTTCACCTGGGAAAGTTGTTGGGCGTGTTGGTCCAAACGATCCGCCGCTTTGCGATATAGCCGCGTGAAACAATCCTTTTGCCAGTGGTGATGCACATAACATGCTTACAGATATGCCACCGGCCGATTCACCAAAAATGGTTACTTGATTTGGGTCGCCACCAAAAGCCACAATGTTGTTCTGTATCCATTGTAAACCGGCAATCTGATCGAGCAAGCCATAATTACCCGATGTATTGTTCGGATTCTCAGCACTTAATTCAGGGTGAGCCAGAAACCCCAACGGGCCAACACGGTATGCAATGCTCACGACTACTACGCCTTTTTTAGCGAGGTTTTCGCCTTCGGTAATGTCACCGGCTGTTGAACCAAAACTAAAACCACCTCCATAAATCCATACCAACACTGGCAATTTATCCTCCGCGGTCTGCGCGGGTGTCCATACATTCAGGTACAGGCAATCTTCACTCTTTCCATTGGAAGGATTTCCTCCCTGCATGGGAGAGGGTGCAAATTCAATTGTTTGCTTCACTCCTTCCCACGGTTTCAGTGGTTGTGGGGCTTTCCAGCGCAATTCACCAACCGGTGGAGCTGCAAAAGGTATTCCTTTATATACTATCATGCTATCCTGAACAATGCCTTGTATCATTCCACCTTCAACCTCAACTTGTCCGGGTTGCTGTTTTGTACATGAAACAATAGTAACAATCAGCAATATAGCCGATAAAAAATTGAATTTTTTCATTTTTACTGATATTTTGGTTTAATGTTATTTATTCTGCCATAGATTAGGAAAAAAACGAAAATATAAAAGGTGGCGCCAGGTTGTCCATAATCAAGTTTGCTCTGCCATCGTATATCCAGTTTGATGGCAACTCTCCACTTCCGTCAACCAAATAAAGCACCGGGTATTTTTTTGTTGCATCATATCCTGGCGGGGTATACACGTAAAGTTCCCGTTCACCATTGGTCACATCCGAATGATAGATATCGCGTGTTACGTTTCCGTGAGGTACATTTTTCGTATCGTAGTATGCAGGGCCATCACCATGCACAATCAACTGACTGTAAGGGGGCATGGCAGTGAAAGCAGCATAGGTGTTGCTCGGATCGGTAATTTGCACACCATCAACATTAAAATGATAAGCATACATATCGGGTTTAAGCGGGCCAACGGTTAATGTCCAGATGCCATCCTCTCCTTCAATAAAAGGGATCGGCTCCCTGGGATTTCCAAGAGCAGTGAGTATAGCCACACCGGTTAGGTGAACCTTTGTTGCTTCAGGCGCTTTCAGCCGAAAGGTAAGCATACCACCATCCTTCACATCAGGTGATTCTATGAGTGCACTAAAAGGTATGAGGTTTTCGGTGTTTTCCTGGGGATTGTAATCCAGGTTTACATTGGCTTGCTGCCCATTCACTTCAATTGATATTAACAGACAAAAAAAAGCCAGGAGATTATGTAAAATTTTATTCATTTTCATAACAATGGATAAAAGATAGGTTTAATATCAACAATTTTACAAAAAAAGAAACAGTTATCATAATACTATACTTTTTTATTTTTACATCCATATTACTGTAAGTTTTTTTTTCGTAATACAGTATCATTTCTTATTTTTCAAAAAATCATAAAAAAAAGCGTTATGAAATTAAGAATAAATACTCCCTGGATTTTACTGCTTCTAATGGCAATGTCAATCGGCCAACTTTCCGCCGAAGTTCGATTACCCGGCATTGTAAGCGACGGAATGATTTTACAACGGGATGAAAAAGTAAAAATCTGGGGCTGGGCTGATACCGGCGAAAAAATTACAATAACCTTTTTAGACGAAACGTATCAAACCAAGACCAATGAAAACGGGAAATGGGAAGTAACTCTTAAACCAGCACCTGTCGGAGGCCCGTTTGAAATGACCATTAAAGGAAACAACCTGATTACATTAAAAAACATTCTTTTTGGGGATGTTTGGATATGTTCCGGGCAATCGAACATGACCCATTATTTTGGACGGCACCAGGAACGGTTTGCCAAAGAAATTGCTGATGCAAACTACCCGGAGATAAGACAGTTTTATGTACCTACGAACCCTGTTATTTCCGGTCCGGCTAAAGATATCCCGGAACAGCATTGGGCAGAGGCCACCCCTGAAACCGTGTTGGATTTTACCGTGATTGGTTACTTTTTTGCTAAAAAGTTGTACGACAAATATAAAATCCCTATGGGTATCATTAATACAGCCGTAGGCGGTACACCCATTGAATCATGGACAAGCGAGGAAGGATTTAAAGAATTCCCTGATATTATGGAACGGGTTACCCAATTGCAGGATACCGCTTATGTAAATGAGGTCAACCGAAAACTACAGGAAGCAAGGAAAAAGGTTGAAAAAAGTGCTCCACCACAAGCAGAAGACCGTGGCCTTGCCGGGGAAACAAAATGGTACGAACCGGGATATAAACCGCTGAACTGGAAAAGGATCAACATACCCGGATACTGGGAAGATCAGGGTGTACGAAATTTTGATGGTGTGATGTGGTACAGGCGTATGGTGGATGTACCCGAATCCATGACTGGTAAGGAAGCCATGGTAAAACTTGGGCGCATCATCGATGCTGATGAACTGTACATTAACGGTGAAAAGGTTGGCAACACCACCTATCAGTACCCACAACGGGATTATACCATGCCTGCTGACATATTAAAGCCCGGAAAAAACCTTTTCGTGGTGAGGGTTACCAACAATGGCGGCAAAGGCGGATTTGTGCCGGACAAACCTTATTATCTGCTTGCCGGTGGTGATAAGGTTGATTTGAAAGGCGACTGGTATTATAAAGTGGGGAAAGTAGCCCCAAGGCACAATATCTCTGGTAACAAGTTAGGGGTTCGACCTATATTTGCCCAGAACGAACCCACGGCCCTCTACAATGGTATGATAGCACCTTTTACCAACTATGCAGTAAAGGGCTTCTTATGGTATCAGGGCGAGAGCAATGCCGGTAACCCGGATGCATATCGCGAGTTACTGCCCAATCTCATTCATGATTGGAGAAACCATTGGGGTTTAGGCGACCTGACATTCCTTATTGCTCAACTTCCAAATTACATGGATGTGAATTATTCTCCCGAAGAAAGCAATTGGGCTGAAATGCGCGAGATACAATTTGAAACCGCCCAAACCCTCAAAAATACCGGTATTGGCATAAACATTGAGTTGGGCGATTGGAATGATATCCATCCAGGAAATAAAAAACCGGTGGGTGAACGGTTGGCCCTGGCCGCCATGCGGATCACCTATGGTGAAAAAGACATGGTAACCTCAGGGCCAATATTCAAATTTTACCGAAAAGAAGACGTAAAAATAATTCTTTCGTTTGATCATGTAGGTTCTGGCCTGGTAGTAAACAACGATGAGGAACTTTCACATTTCGCCATTGCCGGTGAGGATAAAGAATTTATTTGGGCTGAGGCAAAAATTGTGAATAACGAAGTGGTTGTTTGGAGTGACGAAATTAAGGACCCGAAATACATCCGGTATGCCTGGGCGGATAATCCGGATTTTGCCAATCTTTACAATGAAGAAGGACTTCCGGCGTCTCCGTTTATGGTGAAGATAGAGTAAAAAAGATCTTTTTCATAACGGGTATTGGCTGCCCGGGTGGTTGTGGATAATTGACTTAAAACTACATGCTTAAACGGGCTTAAACGGTAAGAAGAATATACGCTATACGTTTAAATGGTCAAATTCCGGATATGTTAATACTCAAAGCAGAGGAACTGATAATAATTAGGGTCTGCTGAAAAACACGGAATTAATTTATAACCAACACAATAGGGTAACTAATTGATAGTTAAGTGCAAGGTTTTTGACGCGTATTTATAAAATCCTTTGCACTTATTAAGGATAATAATTCGTTAGTCTGTAGCACATCATCTACCGCGTTGGCTGCAGCTCGCGGTATTATTATACAGCTTCGCATTGCCGCCTTGTATCTGGTGCACTACAAGCTTTTCCAGCAAACCCTATTTAGAGTC
>CAZBJH010000005.1:0-58933 GCA_964492185.1 uncultured Bacteroidales bacterium
AGTTTGGCATTTTCCTGTAAAACAAAAATGCCCCTTTCAGGGGGCAATTGTTTTTATTGCGGTGAGAGAGGGATTCGAACCCTCGGTACCCGTTTCCAGGTACGCCGGTTTAGCAAACCGGTGGTTTAAGCCACTCACCCATCTCACCAATTTCTTTTATTCTACAGGTTCCGCGCGAGGATCAGTTTAGCGACCCGCTCCTCGCGGATTCAGCCACTCACCCACCTTATCAGGGTTTTGTGTCTTTTAAAAGCCCGACAAAAGTATAAAATCCAACAACAAACACAAAAAACAGAGACGCGAAATTTCGCGTCTCTGTCATTTTATTGTTTTTTACCCTGCTTACCTCCCGGTTTGTCCGGTTGCTTGGATATTGAATCACGCATGTCGGTATCAGCCTCAATGTTTTTCATCCGGTAATAATCCATTATGCCCAGATTACCCGATCTGAATGCTTCAGCCATAGCCAGCGGTATTTCCACTTCAGCCTCGATCACCTTAGCACGTGCCTCCTGTGCCTTGGCACTCATCTCCTGTTCCAAAGCCACGGCCATGGCGCGGCGTTCTTCAGCCTTGGCCTGTGCAATATTTTTATCCGCATTAGCCTGATCCATCTGTAACACGGCACCAATATTCTTACCAATATCTACATCTGCAATATCAATTGAAAGGATCTCAAAAGCCGTTCCGGCATCCAGTCCCTTGTCCAAAACTACTTTTGATATGAAATCTGGGTTTTCAAGCACGGCTTTATGTGAATCAGCCGAACCAATAGATGACACAATACCTTCACCCACACGGGCCAGTACAGTATCTTCACCGGCACCACCCACAAGCTGACGAATATTCGCCCTGACCGTCACACGGGCTTTTGCTATCAGCTGTATCCCGTCCTTTGCCACGGCAGTAACCGGAGGTGTGTTGATCACCTTCGGATTCACCGACATCTGAACTGCTTCAAAAACATCACGCCCGGCAAGATCAATAGCAGTGGCCATCTGGAAAGGTAATTCTATATTTGCCTTGGAGGCAGATACCAGCGCGTGCACAACCTTTTCCACCTTTCCGCCGGCAAGATAATGAGCCTCCAGCTGGTCGCGCAAAACTTCCAAACCTGCCTTTTTGGCTTCTATCATGGTGGTCACAATTATTTTAGGCGGCACCTTACGCCAGCGCATAAAGATCAACTGGATCAATGATACCCTTACACCTGAGACCAATGCCTGAAACCAGAGCCCTAAGGGTACAAAGTACAGGACGATCATTAACAATACAATTACACCAATGGTGTAAAGAATAAATACTCCTATTTCACCCATTTTTTAAGTTATTTATTGGTTTAACAACTATGCTTGTATTTAATACTTTGATTACTTCGATCTCTGTATTTTCACTCATGTATGCTCCCGTAGATCTGGCTTCCACCAGTACATTATTTACCATGGCTTTACCGGCCGGGTTCAACCTCGTGATTGTTTTACCCCTGTCACCAACATGGATCAGGTCCTGCTCCTGCACGTTGTCAACCTTACCTATGACCTCTCCGGTAAGCATCGCCCTGGTCCATGTTTTTGATTTCAGTACATAAACGATTGTGGTAACAAAAAACAACAATGTACCCAAGAGGGTATAATTACCCACTGTGGAACCGTGAAAATGATAAGCGGAAAAAACAGCACCGGCCATAAGAATAAAACCGCCAATACCGGCAATAGTAACACCCGGCACTATCAAAAATTCAATGATAAAAAGGATAATACCAAGCGCGATGAGGAGGATTATGGCTAGAATTGACATGTAAAATAATTTTTGTAAAGCGCTTATCAATCAATAGTTGCATTCAGCCCCTTCCTGACCAATCCTTCACGGAAGGGTTTAAGAAAGGTTTTACTACCCTTTTTAACATCACACTTACCTTTATAATGTACAAGAAATGTGCATTGTTCAGCCTGCTCAGGCTCAAGATTGCATATTTCCATTAATGACTCTATCACATAATCAAAAGTGTGAACCTCATCATTGTGCAATATCAGGAATTTCTTTTTACCCTTCTTACTATCCACAACCTCCTCCAACTCGGGACGATTGCTCATATATTTTTTTTCTTCCATCCGGATATACAATAATCGTTACAATTTCCTGAAAAAGAATCCACTCAAAATTAGGAAAATTTCTGCATTTGCCAGAATAATTCAGTAAGATTTGTCCATATTAATTTTTATTGAAACCTGATATTGGAATATTCGATCTCTTTGGCACGCTGAACCGATATCTTAACCTGATGGTACCAGGCTACAATAAAAGCATCGGGGAAACCATACTGTTTCACCTTTTCAAGCGCCAGGTCAGCATTTTGCAGGGTATAAAACAAACCCGTGTAATATTTAATTACCGGCTTGTCTTCCATGTTTTCCGCGAAAACAGGATGTAATCCTTTGAAAATACCGGGATCCACCACCCGGCTGTAAACACCCAACTGAATACTATAGGCAAGTCCCGAAGGCAAAGGATCATCCATTGGCACAGGATTGTTGAAACTATAAGCCGGGGTATCCAGTATTTTAAATTCCGTACCACTATGTGTACTGTCCTCCTTAGCACCCTCATTTTCAGGTTTCTCCTCCGCGGTTGTGTCATCCTTCCCATTTAATGCATGCGCCGTATATTCATACACCTTTATCCCGTTTATCTCTTTTTTCAGATTTATATTCGGATTTGCCGGTTTTTGCCCCGGATGACCTCCATCCATTTTCTCTTTTATTTCCGCGGCTTTTGAGAATTTTTCATCAGCCTGAAACTGCAACATCTTTGATTCATTTTCAAAATCCGACACTTGTGCAAAAAGCATTTTTCTTTTTTCCACATCTTCAATGCTTTTTATGCTTTTCCGGGTTTCTACTGCCCGCGTGTTAAATGAATCGGCCATAACTTGAAAATCAAGCCCTTCACCTATCAGTCGTGCATAATCTTTAGCCGGTGCCAGGTTTTTTTTGCCTGCAGATTGTTCCAAATCTCCTTTATCGGCATTATTAATTGTTTTTTGCTTTTTAACTACCAGCCTTGCGGCTTCAAGTTTATCTTCCCTTTTCACATATTCTACCTGGAGGGGCTCGTCCGGTAACCGTACTTTACATACCATAATCGTATCAGGGCCTGCAAAACGCCTTGTGGAAAAATAAGCAAATCCATCTTCCTGACATGGCAAATAAAGAAAATCATCGTAAGGTGAATTAACCGGGAAATCGAGATTCTCAGGCTTTGACCAGGTTTTGGTGTCCCCGTCATACTTACTCCTGAAAATATCGTATCCACCCATACTGTTATGACCCTTGGAACTGAAATAAAGTGTGGATGATCCGGTATCAAAGTATGGATATGCTTCATCATAGTACGTGTTAACAGGTGGGTCAACAATTTGGGGCGTACCCCATTTCTGATTGCTGATATTTTTCAGTCTGAGAATGTCAAGTCCTCTTTTATTCTTTTTATAATAACCGGAAACATAAACATATTCGTTTACGCCGGCTAACTCAGGTAAAAACATGAGTGAACGCTGATCGTCTCTTTTATCCTGACGGGTTTTAAATATATCCGGTTTCGCTATGAGGCTTCTACCAGCATTTTGTTCATAAACCACCTCAAGGTTTCGTGCTGTCTCGGGATATTTACCGACTGCAGCCAACACCGTACCGAATTTCGTCAGTTCCAGCCCGTTCCCTGCCATCTCCACCAGCCGGTTGACATTCATCTTCCTCACATCCCTTTTGCGGGCATGAAGGATATACTGTTTGTAAGCCTTAATTGCTTCATCAAACTGGTAGTTTAAATGATAAACCCTACCCAGGTAATAATAAGAATTCTTATGTGCATTTTCCAGGGCAGCAAGCTGCAGGTGTTGAATGGCTTTATCAATATTTTTCTGCCTGAAGTACAGGCAAGCACCTGCATAATGATTAAAAATCGGCTCTCGTGGAAAATCCACAAGCAGTTCATTAAAGATATTATATGCTTCATCATAATCTCCATTTTCAAAAAAATGAATAGCACGATCCTCGGCAGATTCTGTATCGCCTGACTGTGCATAAGAATAGCAACCCGATATTATAAAAATCAGGAATATTGTTAACTGCTTAAGCGAAGGATAAGCCATGTCTGTTATTCTATTGGTTTTCTGTACATTAAATTATTTTCATCTATTTTTAAGAACCCTTAGCCCGGGGAAGCCAACAGTTCAGGATAAATAATTATACCCAATGTTTTAACTAGTGCGATAAAAAATCCTATCTTCGCAGGTGAAATTATAAAATTTTAAAACAATATGTTTATTATGAAAAATTTTGTTTGGGTATTATCGGCAGCAATGTTATTTCTTATTGCATCATGCGGCGGCCAGCAGTCGTCTGAAGTTTCATTAAAAACCGAGTTGGATTCGGCAAGCTATGTTATTGGCCTTTCTTTGGGTAAAAGCCTGAAAGAAGCCAACCATATCGATGAAATTGAACTTGACATTGTTAAAAAAGGTATAGAAGCAGTATACAGCGATGAGGAATTGCTCTTCTCGGATCAGGAGATCAACTCATTTCTGACTACCTATTTTACAAAACAGAGGGATCTGCACAGCCAGGGCAACTTGCAGGAAGGTATAGATTTCCTTGCTGAAAACAAAGAGAAAGAAGGAGTTCAGGTTACCGAAAGCGGCCTGCAGTATAAAGTGATCGAAGAAGGTACAGGTGCCACACCCGCGCTGGAGGATACGGTACGTTGTCACTATCGCGGCACGCTGATAAACGGAGAAGTTTTCGAAAGCTCATACGAACAGGGTGAACCAGCGAAATTTCCCGTGAACGGTGTTATTCAGGGATGGCAGGAAGCCCTTCAAATGATGAAGGAAGGAGCTGTATGGGAACTTTATCTTCCGACCGAACTGGGATATGGTAAGCGTGTACGGCCCGGTGGCCCGATAGAGCCTAATATGGCCCTGATCTTTGAGATTGAATTGTTGGAGATCACAAGTAAATAGGCAGATGTAAAACATCGAAAGCTGAAGCTGTTTTTCAAAATATTACATAAGCTTTAGTCTAAGCGAAGTCAATCATACAGGTTAAGTGATACGGATCGAATAATATATTGCATTATGAATTTCGAAATATCCGGTAAGATCATCGAAATTTACGATGAGGTTCAAATCAGCGATCGCTTTAAAAAACGTGAATTTGTTATAGAAAAAAACGAATCGGGATTTACTGATCAGGTAAAGTTTCAGCTTGTACAGGATAAAACCCCGCTGATCACAAATTTCTCAAAAGGCGACGAAGTCAGTGTTTCATTTAATATAAGGGGAAACAAATGGAAAGACACATATTTTGTTAACCTCCAGGCCTGGCGTATTCAGCCTGCTGGGCAAGGTGGCAATATGCCTCCTCATCATCAATCAACCGCACCCCCACCACCTGCTGAACAGGATGACCCGGGCCCCGGAGAAGAACCACCTCCGGCAGGTGAAGATGATGATCTGCCGTTTTGATTATTTTAGATTTATTAAAGACTTATACCATTAAATTGCAGCGGGTTAAAAACCCGCTGTTTCTTTGTCCGAATAAAAGAGGATCATTTGTTCCAGGGCATGCCGGCAAACCGGACAAAAATTATTTACCGATCTCGATTTCATTGTACAATCATGGTAAGGACGGTAAATACCTTTTGCCATATAGCCCCCGCCTTCAAAAACTCCCACCCGGTCGAAATAAACCGAATCGACAGGAGTAGGTACCGGCACATCCTTATCCACCATATCTTTCCACTTTCTGTCAAAATCAACAAAGGTGGTGATGTTGGGTTCATACGGCTCGACACTCAGGTCATAATAGTCATTATAAGACACTGCTGATGAATAATACTCATCGGCAAGGCCGGCAAAACCATGCCCGAACTCATGTAAAAACACGAACTGCCAATCCTCGTTGTCACTGATAAATATGCTGTAAAAATTATATATCCCCCCGCCACCGTATTTCTCTTCATTCACAAGTATGCATATCTGATCATAGGGTGCATTGGCAGACACGTCTCTCACCATCCGTATGTCAACGGTAGTAAGGTAACGCTCAAGATCAAAAGTGTAAAAATTGGAATTGAGGAGGGTATTTTTCCATATTGTATCACCAGGATGATCGGTTCCGGATTCCCGTGAAGAAGCTTCTACAAGCCAGATATTAAAAAAATCACGGTAGTTTATATAGGGCTCCCAATTGAAAAATGCATCAACGAATCGTTTTACATCTTCATTGAATTTTGTCATTTCATCCCTGGTATATCCCTCCGGCAAAAAAACAATATCCACCTTATTGTTCGGGTCACCTGAATTAATTATCTGCTTCACAGGATAAGCCGTAATATTCTCGCGATTTATAAAATGATCACCTGGATTAATATAATGTCCGAACAGGGATTGGAAAACAAGCGAACTGCCCCTTTGAAGTATCTCCAGTCGAATTGTATTTTTTGGGAACGGCAGCACAACAGAACCTGAAAAGCCTTTTGATAACGACCGGGCTTCGTCAGTGGTCTGCCACTCCTGGAACAGGGTATTAAATCCCCGTGAATAGATCAGTTCGTTGGAAAGCGAATCATATACGTTCAGGTAATACATACCGTAAAAGAATGTATCGATCAGGTTTTTTAACGGCCCTCCCCAGTGAGGTTCCGCTTTAATATCATAAAGATCGATATGACTGGTATCCTTATTACCCGATTGAATATAATCCACCCGTAAGGTTCTATGTTCAAAATACTTTTCGAAATCTCCCTGTGAAAAACCAAACATAACCGGCATAAGGAAAATGATTGTAATAAAATATCCTTTCATAACTTTAAAATGAAATTTATACTTTAGCATCAGGTTTTCAAATTTAGCAAATCATACCATGAACGAGCTGCAATTTATATTTAATATTGAAGATTTTCTTCAAAAGCAGGGATTAAACGAGAATCATGCTACCATTATCAATATGTTATTCGGCATACTTGTTATTATTTTGCTGGCCTATTTCTCGGGTATCATTACACGAAAACTTTTGTTAACATCCATAAAAAGAATAGCAAAAAAAACAGCAACCCTCTGGGATGATATTTTGATCGAAAAGAAAGTTTTTCATCATTTATCCCATCTTGCACCGGCCATCATTTTGTACATATCAGCCGGTTTTGTTTTTAAGGATTTTGAAAAAACAGCAGCAATCATACAGGAAGGATTGAGCATTTATATGGTCATGTTAAGTGCAATTATCATTGATTCGGGCCTGCGCTCAGCAAATGCTATCTATCTGACTCTGCCTGCATCCAAAGACCGTCCTATCAAAGGTTATATTCAGGTTGGACAGATAATTGTTTATTCTTTTGGAGTAATTCTCATTCTCTCAATTATCATGGGGGAAAAACCCACTACTCTCCTGGCAGGGATAGGTGCAATGGCAGCCGTTCTTATCCTTGTTTTCAGGGATACCATCCTGGGCTTTGTTGCCAGTATACAGCTTTCGGCTAATAATATGCTCCGAATAGGCGACTGGATAACCATGAACAAATACGGAGCCGACGGGACAGTTTTCGAGATCACCCTGAACACGGTTAAAGTACAGAACTGGGATAAAACAATCAGCACCATCCCCACCTATGCACTGGTATCCGAATCATATAACAACTGGCGCGGGATGGAGGAATCAGGCGGAAGGCGGATAATGCGGTCTATCAATATTGATATGAAAAGTGTGAAATTCTGTACCCCCGAAATGCTGGAAAAATTTAAAAAAATAATTTACCTGAAAGACTATATCGAGGAAAAGAAGTCAGAAATTGAACGCTATAATGAAGAAAACAAAATTGATGAGAGCATCGTGGTAAACGGCAGGCGGATGACAAATCTGGGAACTTTCCGCCATTACGTGGAATTTTACCTTAAAAATCATCCGATGATCCATAATGATCTGACCTTCCTGGTCCGGCATTTACAACCCACGGATAAAGGTATACCCATTCAGATCTATGTTTTCAGCAAAGACCAGGTGTGGGCTAATTACGAGGGGATACAAGCAGATATTTTTGATCACATAATAGCGGTGATCCCGGAATTTGAACTTCGTATCTTCCAGAGCCCTTCGGGTGATGACCTCAGAAAACTTGTCGAAGAAAAACAATAAAACCACCGAAACTCAAAAGAATTTATTCACAATCACCACGCATGAAATTAACATAGAGTTTACAACAGCGGTGGCCGTCTCAGAATAATAGGTTATGATTTCAATGTGAAACCCTCACACCAATATAATATTATGTTTTTTACATTCATCGATCATTTCCCTGGGCCAGATGCTGGACTGGATCTCTCCGATATGGGCCTTACGCAGGAAGTACATGCATAATCGTGATTGTCCTATACCTCCGCCAATCGATTCAGGCAATTCACCTTTAAGCAAACGCTGATGAAAATTCAAATCTTTTCTGTCTTCGCTTTTGGTCAATTCCAACTGTTTCGTCAATGCACTTCTGTCCACCCTGATCCCCATGGATGATATTTCAAATGCTATCTCAAGCACCGGGTTCCATAAAATAATATCTCCGTTAAGGCCTTTGTATCCATTAACTGTCGGGGTAGACCAGTCGTCATAATCCGGTGCACGCCCGTCATGAATTTTACCGTCAGGCAGCAAACCACCAATACCGATCAAGAATATTGCACCGTATTCCCTGGCGGCTTTTGCTTCTCTCTGTGAAGGTGTGAGGTCAGGCCATTCTTTTTGTAATTCCTCAGTATGAAGAAAAGTGATCTTTTCAGGCAATAATGGTTCTATAGCAGCATAATGTTCATAAACAACAAATTCGGTCCTCTTGAATACTTCATATATCTTGTTCACAATAAACTTCAAAAAACCAAGATCTCTTTCGGACGGATCAATTACCCTCTCCCAATCCCACTGATCAACATATAAGGAATGAAGGTTAGTCAGATCTTCATCCGGGCGAATGGCATTCATGTCTGTATAAATACCCATTCCTTTTTGTATCTCATAATCGGCAAGCGCTATCCGTTTCCATTTGGCCAGTGAATTGACGACCTCGGCTACCGATTCATTCATATCCTTTATCGGGAAAGATACTTTTCGCTCTACACCGTTCAGGTCATCATTAATGCCGGTTCCCTTCAATACGAATAAAGGAGCCGTCACACGTCTGAGGCGTAATTCGGAGGATAAGTTTTCCTGAAAAGAATCTTTAACCAGTTTTATGGCTTTTTCTGTCTGTTTCAGATCCAGTGCACTTTTGTAACCAGGGGGAATAATAAGTTTTGTCATAGCTTTTATCTTATTTAATTAATAATATTTTCATAATACAAAGTTACTGTTTTCAATAAAATGTAAAAATTAATTTTATATTTTTATTCTTTTTTTATATATTTGATATCATTTTAAAACTTATTTATGCTTTTTACTTAATATATTTAATTCAATAACCTTTATTATGACAGATAGATTTCAAATTGATAGCCTGGACAGAAAAATACTTTCCATACTTACCAGGAATGCCAGGGCTCCGTTCCTTGAGGTTGCACGTGAGTGCGGTGTTTCAGGTGCGGCAATTCATCAGCGTGTGCAGCGATTAACCCGTCTGGGCATTATTTCCGGTTCACAATTTAACGTGGAGCCAAAAAAGCTGGGGTACCATACTTGCGCGTATATCGGCATTTATCTTGAGAATGCCGCTTTATTTCACGATGTTTCAGTAAAGCTGAAAAATATACCGGAAATAACCCAATGTCATTATACTACAGGGCAATATGCAATGTTTGTAAAAGTGTTTGCTAAAGATAATGAACATCTGCGCGAGGTACTTGCAGATAAAATACAGTCAATCAATGGATTATCAAGAACTGAAACATTCATATCCCTTGAAGTCATGATTGACAGGCAATTGCCGGTTACTGAAGAAAAAGGATAAAAGATATGGAAGCAATGCAAATTAAAATAGTGTCGGTCTATAAAGTAAGCAAAATGTTAGCCTTTCATGTGTCTGTTCAGAAAGTGCCATTTGCAAGGCTTGCGCAGTCCGAAAATGCGGAGTTTACTTGTCGTAAATGAGCAATTTTCGGACAAGCGTAACGCAGCAAATGGGACTTTATGGACAGACACTAAATACCTTTTCGTTGCCTCACCATTTCATACATAATTATCCCCGAGGCAACACTTACATTCAGTGAATTCAAGGATCCGGATAATGGAATATTTATCTGATTGTCAGACAATTTTAATAGCACCGGTGATATACCTCTGTCCTCCGCGCCAAGCACCAGGGCCGAAGGATGTGAAAAATCCGCCTTCAGGAAAGATTCTGATGCTTTTTCGTTTGCAGCAAAGATCCGGATTCCCGAGTTTTTCAAAAAAACTATTGTTTCTTTCATGTTTTTAACCCTGCATACAGATATATGGTTAAGGGCCCCTGCCGAGGTTTTTATTGCATCCGCGTTAATCCTGGCCGAGCCGCTCTCAGGAATGATCAGGGCATCGGCTCCCATACACTCGGCAGTACGGGCTATCGCACCAAAATTGCGTACATCGGTAACCCCGTCAAGCACAATCAGATAAGGAATGCGCCCCGCCTCATACAACATCGGAATGATCTCTTCAATATTTTTAAATTCAACTAGAGCTACAAGTGCAACCACACCCTGGTGATTCTTTCTTGTAAAACGGTTCAAACGCTCCTCAGGAACCCACTGATATGGTATGCCGAATTGTTTGAGCAAACCGGCAAGATCATTTGCAGACCTTCCTTTAATGCCCGCTTTCAAAAAAACCCGGTCAAGCTCCCTGCCGCTTTTTATAGCTTCGATTACCGGGTGCAGGCCATAAATAATTTCAGATTCTGATTTTGACATATAATTTATTAAAATACAGACACATTACCATTTCTCCATGCATCTACAGCTTCACGCCAGTGCCAGTCATAACTGTCAGACCGCTGAAGAATAAAATTATTAACAGTGTAAGGTGAATACTTGTAATTAAAGGTAAAGGTAACAGACGAAGAATTTCCTTTACGGTAGTAGATCCATTCTTCCGTACCTCTTGCACGCCACAAATTATCGGGTGGACCGTAAACAATATAGATCATACCCCGATCGGTTTTCCATCCGGGCTTATTGGAGGTAAAATAGTAATTGGCAAAATACACCCTGTTATAGTACACGCGAATCAACTCCCTTGCTTTTTCAGGGCTTCCCGCGATATCCAGCCAGAAATTATCGACTGCCAGTTTAAGATTACCTGAATTGATAATTTCCTGATACTGAACCGAAGTAGTGATATAGGCAAGGGGCTCTGCCAGATCCCGGGGAGCTTCCACCTTCGGAAAACTTTCCCCGTAATTAAATACAGACAGCCCTCCCTGGACCGTTGTATCAAACCGGAAAAAATACATTCCCTCATAACTCAGCTGATATGCCTTTTCCCGGCTGTATGGCAACACCCAGATACTATCCGGACGTTGATAATAACTATCTTCCGACGCAGGTGAAAATGTAGGTTGCGGCAATGGCAGGTCTTCTGAATAATAACTGACATACAGTTTATTAAAAAGCGATTCACGATGATCGATTGTGAACAGACTGTTATTCACCACATAAGGAGAAAACAGCGGAGTACCTTCCTTATCTTTCACCATGAAATTTTGCTGAGAAAATATTGTCATTTTGTCAACCATCATGTATTTGACATTCTTATGCCTTCTTATCTTATCCACTGCCCTAATTCTTAACTCGTACAGCTTTCCGGTATCGGCCCGGAAATACATCCGGGTAATAAAAGGCTTTGATGCAACATCACGATTAAGCCGGTAATTAAAGGATGAGCTGTCAACAAGCTCTGCCTTACCGCGATCAGTAATCTCATAAACTTCAAGTAAGACATCAAGCTTTGCCTCGAACTCACCCGAAACATTAGCCTGACTGAACAATAACTCGGACGGGAAATATTTTGCAAATAAAACCGAACGAGTCACCGATTCGTGATAAACAGTATATGCAGGATGTAATCTTGAACTGCCCGGATTATATGTATCCGACAGGTTAGTCCGCTGCCTGCTCATTTTAAGAGGAGCATTGCAGGCAGTAAACATAAATATAATAATTACTAAATTGTACCTGAAAGACTGGTTCATTTTCTGTTTTTCGTCTTTTGATAAAGATACTTATTTTCCGTATGCTTTACAACCACCTGCCGGGAGACCCCTAACCGCTGAGCTCTTTATGAAGATGAACTGCCGGGCCATATACCCACCGTGCTTTTGTCTGAATATAACCTGTATTATTCATGCCCCAAACCTGGGGCAAGAATAATTACGGGTTATAATATGCATATCCAGTGTCCGTCTATAAAGTAGCCAAAATGTTCAACCGGACATGTCATTTGAAAAAGACTCATATTCATGATGAAGAAACTCCCATATTTTCATTTTATCCTCCAGTTTGTGTTTTGCCTTTTCATATGCAGCATAAAAATCGTGATCAGGAGGTTCTTCTTTCCCGGCTTTCTTTATTATCTGATCATTCATTTCCTCTATAACAGATTCCAGCTTTTCGATCTCATGTTCAATTTTATTTATCCGATCATTCATTTTCCGGAGTTTACGGTCATATTCCTTCCTTTGCAGAAATTCATCCTTGTTCTTACCCTTACTTACAGAGCCCTGTTTTGCAATAATCTCTTTTTCAAGTTCCAGCTCATGCAGGGTATCTATCTTTTTCTTTTTCAGAAAATCGTATATTCCACCCCTGAATTCCTTAACTTTTTTGTTATCAAATTCATAAAGTCGCTCTGTTAATCCGTCAAGGAATTCCCTGTCATGAGAAACAAGAATGAGCGTTCCGTCATAAGCCAGCAGAGCTTGTTTCAATATGTCTTTCGAGTGCATATCAAGGTGATTGGTCGGTTCATCGAGTACCAGCAAGTTATATGGCTGTAGCAATAACCTGGCCAGGGCAAGCCGTGAACGTTCACCCCCCGAAAGCACTTTCACCTTTTTATCAACATCCTCTCCGCTAAATAAAAAAGCACCAAGGATATCTCGTATTTTTGTCCTGACCTCTCCCACCGCGGCTTCATCAATAGTATTGAACACTGTTTTGTTCTCATCCATCAATTCGTCCTGGTTCTGTGCAAAATACCCCGTACTTATGTTGATGCCGGTACGGGCCTCACCAGCATAATCAAGCCGGCCCATGATGATCTTTGTCAAAGTGGTTTTTCCTGAGCCGTTTTTCCCGACAAAAGCTACCCGTTCGCCACGCTCGATAACCATATCGATTGAATGAAGAACTTCCTTATTGTCATAGCTTTTTGACAGGCCTTTAGCTTCAAAAACAACTTTACCCGAACGTGGTGCAGGAGGAAATTTCAATTTTATTGCTGATTTATCTTCTTCCTCCACCTCTGTCACATCCATCTTTTCCAACTGCTTTATCCTTGACTGCACCTGTACAGCCTTTGTCGCTTTATAACGAAAACGGTTAATAAACTCACGTGTATCCTCGATCTTTTTCTGCTGATTCCTGTATGAGGCCAGCTGACTCTCACGGCGTTCCTTTCTCTGAACAATATAATCCGAATAAGAAACATTGTAATCATAGATATTACCGAGAGATATCTCAATTGTCCTGTTTGTCACGGCATCGAGGAAAGCACGGTCATGCGAAACCAGGATAACTGCCCCGTTGTAGTTTTGCAAAAAATCTTCCAGCCATTGAATAGACAATATATCAAGGTGATTGGTAGGTTCATCAAGCAGAAGAATATCGGGATTTTTCATGAGTATTTTTGCCAGTTCGAGCCTCATTCTCCATCCCCCGCTAAAGGTGGCTGTAGGCCGGTTAAAGTCATCCGGGTCAAACCCAAGCCCTTTCAGTGTTTGTTCGGCCCTGACCTCACGGCTGTTCCCACCCAGCATATCAAAACGTTCGGTTTTCACCGAAAGCTGTTCAATCAAACGCATATATTCCTTCGATTCATAATCATCACGCACGGCGATCAGGTTATTCAGCCTGTCAATTTCTCTTTGAAGAACATTGATCTCATCAAAAGCAGTGAGCGCGTCTTCAAATAAAGTTGTACTGTCTTTAATCACCATTTGCTGAGACAGATATCCCTGTTTACAGTCTTTCGGTATCACCACTTCACCTTCATCAGGACGTACCTCTCCTATAAAGGTCTTCAGCAAGGTGGTTTTGCCGGCACCGTTCTTACCTGTAAGTCCGATCCTGTCCCTGGGATTAACCAGGAATGTTACATCTTTAAAGATCGTCCTTCCATGAAATCTTATTCCGAGATTTTCTACCGCGATCATAATTACGGCTGCAAAAATAATTCAAAAAAAGCAGGAATCATAATAAGTTAACAGGAGGCATTTGGTAATAATCCTTTATCTTTACCTTTTGAATCAGACATATCATGAGAAAACGACGCAGGAGAAAAAATCTGCCGGTACTTGAACAGATGAAAGTGCTGGATGTCGCATCCGAAGGTAAAGCTATCGCACGTCACGATAACAAAGTGGTATTTATAAACAACGTTGTGCCCGGGGATGTGGTTGACATACAGCTTACCCGACAGCAAACCAATTTTCTCGAGGGTTACCCGGTGAAATTTCACAGCTATTCGGATATTCGCGTTAAACCTTTTTGTGAACATTTTGGGGTATGCGGTGGTTGCAAATGGCAACATCTTCCCTACGGGGAACAACTTAAATATAAAGAAAAGCAGGTTACTGAAACTTTAAGCCGGATAGGAAAAATAAAGATCCCTAAATGTAACCCTATTCTACCTTCCGACAAGACGATGTATTACCGTAATAAACTGGAGTATACCTTTGCAACCAGCCGCTGGCTAAACAAAGATGAAATCAGTACCGGAGATGATATAAACAACAGGAATGCACTCGGATTTCATATACCCGGTAAGTTTGACCGTGTGCTTGATATCAATAATTGTTATTTGCAGGAGGATCCTTCTAATGACATCAGGCTCGCGTTTCGTGAATTTGCAAACGAAAACAACTATTCGTTTTACGATATCCGGAAAAAACAGGGCTTTCTCCGCAATCTGATCATCCGGAACACCACACTTGGTGAAGTGATGGTTATTCTTTCTGTTCATGAAAATGACCAGGACAAGATTGATAGTATACTTTCTTTTATAGGTAATCGTTTTCGTGAGATCACCTCTCTGATGTATGTGATCAACTTTAAGGCCAACGATACGATCAATGATCTGAATATTCATTTATTCAACGGAAAGGAATTTATTACAGAGGAAATGGATGGGATTAAATTCCGGATCGGGCCTAAATCATTTTTCCAGACAAATTCACGCCAGGCAAATAAAATGTATGATATTATACGCGATTATGCCCGGCTTACCGGAAAAGAAATTGTTTATGACCTGTATACAGGGACCGGGACAATTGCCAATTATATTGCACGTGACTGCAAAAAAGTGGTGGGTATTGAATACATTCCTGAAGCTATTGAAGATGCAAAAAGTAATTCACGTATCAACGGTATTAAAAACACGGAATTCTACGCGGGTGATATGAAAGATATGCTTACCCCGGTATTTGTCAGGGAAAAAGGTGAGCCGGATGTAATGATCGTTGATCCGCCACGTGCAGGCATGCACGATAATGTTCTAAAAAGTCTGCTTTGGTGCCTTCCTGAAAGAATTGTATATGTGAGCTGCAACCCGGCAACCCAGGCCCGTGATATTAATGAATTAAGCATCAAGTACCGTCTGAATAAAATTCAACCCCTTGATATGTTCCCGCATACTCATCACGTGGAAAACATCGCTCTACTGGAGCTGAAATCATAGCCTGTTTTATTATTGAAACCTTAAAGCTGCATTATTCAATAACAGGAATTTAAATTTTCATCCATTTTTACTAAGTACACCACATATTTTTTTTATAATTTGCATAACCAAAACCTTATATGATATGGACGGCTTTTTCCAGGGTGTTTTCCAGATTTTTTTCCTTATCGGTTATATTATTCTGTTTATTGTGTCAGTTATTATTCTCAAGCCGTTCCGTTTGCACAGAAAAAGGAAAAAATCTACTATTGCACTGAAGGCCAGCTACCTACTGTACCTGGCGTTATTTTTAGTATTTACTTATTTACTGCTTTTTGGCAATAAAGAACTGGCAGAAGATGAGATACCGTATGAAACACTTTTTAATATTCATTTTTTGTTTTTTCTTTCGGCGACTGTTATTCCGAATATTGGCATAATGATAAGGAAAAAAATAAAAAAAAACCGGATAGAATACAATGTTATCTTTTCCATCATCAACCTGACTTATACTTTTTATCTTATGTTTTTATGTTTTTCCCGGCAATGGGCTTTGATGTGAGAAGATATTGGTGAATTATTTTTTTGTTTCCTATTTGTTAAATAATTATGTAAATTGTTCTTTATTTTTTGTCTGTCCATAAAGTTCCATTTGCCGCGTTACGCTTGCCCGGAAATTGCTCATTTACGACAAGTAAATTCCGCTTTTTCGGACCGCGAGATCCTTGCAAATTGAACTTTCTGAACAGACACATGTCCGGTTAAACATTTTGCCAACTATATAGACGGACTCTAAATAGTGTCCGTATATAAAGTCATAGTGTTTGTTCAAAATGTTCGGGATCAAGGCACGTGAACATTTTAAACCGCGGTATACTAAAGTATTTGAAGATTTAAAATGTGAGCAGCAACGCGGATAGCGGACATTATGGACAGACACTAAATACACAAATTTAAATCAAAAAACCATGAACAGAAGAATAATTATCTTCCTCACGCTTATGATGAGTAACTTTACTGCACTCGTGCAAGCACAAATAGATGCACGCCTGTTCCATCATCCTGATGTATCAGCCACGCGAATAACCTTTGCCTATGCCGACGACATCTGGGTAGTTGAAAAATCAGGCGGCCTTGCTCACCATCTCAGTTCACCTGCCGGTACCGAGCTGATGCCAAGGTTTTCACCTGACGGGAAAAATATTGCCTTCACAGCAAATTACAATGGCAATAATGACGTTTATATTATCCCTTCACTTGGCGGTGTTCCCGAACAAAAAACCTGGCACGGGCATACCGACTGGGTCATTGACTGGCATCCCGAAGGCAAAAATGTACTCTTTGCCACTTCACGCGAAAGCGGCCGCCAACGCTACAAACAATTTTTTCTTACCGGTGAAAACAACGGCCTGCCCGGGAAACTGCCATTAGCACACGCCGAATTCGGAAGCTTTTCCCCGGATGGTAAATACATTGCTTTTACCGACAAATCGAGAGTTAACAGAACCTGGAAAAGATATCGCGGAGGGATGGCACCGGATATATGGATCTTTAACCTTGAGGATCACAGCGCGGAAAATATTACCTCAAGTCCGGCTAATGATGAACTGCCTATGTGGCACGAGGATAAGATATATTATATGTCTGACAAGGGACCGGGCAATCGTTTTAATATCTGGGTATATGACCTGAACACAAAACAACACCAGCAGGTTACTGAATTTTCTGATGCCGATATACATTTTCCTTCCATCGGTCCCGAAGATATCGTGTTTGAAGCAAACGGGAAGCTTTATCTTCTGAATCTCACTACCATGGATTATAATCCGGTCGATATACAAGTAGTGTCCGACAAAAAATCGATAATGCCAAAAACCAAAAATGTTGAAAAATATATCCAGCACGCGTGGATCTCCCCGGGCGGAGAACGTGCAATTATTGAAACCCGGGGCGAATTGTTCTCTGTACCCGCTGAACACGGCTATATTAAAAACCTTACACAGACGCCAGGTACCGCCGAACGGTTTCCGTCATGGTCACCCAATGGAAAGAAAATCGCTTACTGGAGCGACAGTACGGGCGAATATGAACTGACAGTGCTTGAAACCGAAACCGGGAAAGCAAAAACACTCACCAGTTACGGTGCCGGATACCGTTATAAACTATACTGGTCACCGGACAGCAAAAAGATAGCCTTTGCCGATCAAACAATGAATATCTATGTGTATGATACGGAAACCAGGTCAACAAACAAGGTGGACAAAGGCTTATGGATGAGCCATGGCCCCCTGGAAAATTTCAGCGTGTCATGGTCGCCCGACAGCAAATGGATGGCCTATTCCCGGGGTATGAAAAACCGGAATCATGCTGTTTTTATATATAACGCGGAAGATCAGCAACTCAGGCAGGTAACATCGGCATTTTATTCCGATGGATTACCGGTATTCGATCCTGAAGGAAAATATCTTTTTATCCTTACAAGCAGACATATGAACCCTTTGTACAGTGATTTTGATAATGATTTTATCTATACCGGGAGCACTCAACTGGCTGCAATTCCGCTAACCAAAGAAATATCCTCTCCTGTTGAACCCAGAAACGATGATGTTACTGCCGAAGATGAAAAAGAAGAATATGAAAATGACAAGAAAAAGAACAATAAGAAAAAAGACAAAGGGAAAGATGATAACGAGGAAAAGGAAGAGGTAAAAATAACTATTGATTTTGAGGGATTAGAAAAAAGAATAGAGCTGCTGCCTGTTGAACCCGGCAACTACAATAATCTGCAGGCTGCCAAAGGAAAGGTGATCTTTCGAAGTGTTCCTGAAACGGGTCCCGGAGAATCTCCCACTCCTGTTAAATACTACGATCTTGAAGAACGTGAAGAAAAAACACTGATAGATGATGCAGATTTCATCCTTGTCACGGCAAATGGTGAAAAAGCTCTGGTAGGTAAAAAAAATAATATGGCTGTCATTGAGATTAAGCCTGATCAAAAAATGGAAAAGATGCTACGGTTAAAAGAAATGGAAATGACTGTGGACCCGAAAGAAGAATGGAAACAAATCTTTAATGATGCCTGGCGCCTTGAAAGGGACTATTTTTATGATAAGAATATGCACGGCGTTAACTGGGAAGCTGTCAGGCAACATTATTCAGTATTGCTGGATATGGCAATCACACGATTTGATGTTAATTATGTGCTCGGTGAAATGATTGCTGAACTTAGTGCTTCCCACACCTACAGGTGGGGTGGTGATGCTGAAAATGCTAACCGTATGAATGTAGGATACCTGGGTATTGACTGGGAAATTGATAATGGGTATTACCGTATCAAAAAGTTTATAGAAGGTGCATCGTGGGATGCAGAAGTTTATTCACCTTTGCAGGCTCCCGGACTTAATATTGAGGCAGGCAGCTATATTCTTGCCGTAAACGGCAATATCCTTGATATTAACAAAGAACCTTATGCTGCTTTCCAGGGATTAGCTGACAAAACAGTGGAGTTACTGATCAATGATAAACCTTCCAAAGAAGGAGCAAGGAAAGTTGTTGTAAAAACTCTTGGAAATGAGAACCGTTTAAGGCATCTGTCATGGATTGAACATAATAGAAAAATAGTTGATGATTCTACAGGTGGCTCGGCAGGATATATATATGTCAGAAGTACCGGTATTGATGGGCAAAATGAACTTATGCGGCAGTTTGCAGCACAGTGGGACAAAGAAGCACTGATAATTGATGAGCGGTTTAACAGTGGTGGACAAATACCCGACCGATTCATAGAATTATTGAACAGGCCACCCCTGGCATACTGGGCTGTGAGGGATGGAAAAGACTGGCAGTGGCCCCCCATCGCACATTTTGGTCCCAAAGTAATGCTCATCAACGGATGGAGCGGGTCAGGCGGTGATGCATTCCCCGATTTTTTTCGTAAAACCGGCCTCGGACCGCTTATAGGGTCAAGAACATGGGGCGGGTTGATAGGTATGTCGGGTGTACCGCAATTGATAGACGGTGGAATGGTAACAGTACCCACGTTCAGAATGTATAACCAGGATGGCAAATGGTTCCGTGAAGGATATGGCGTTAAACCTGATATAGATGTTTATGAAGATCCCTCCCGGCTGGCTAAAGGTTATGATCCACAACTGGAAAAAGCCATTGAGGTGATAAAGGAAAAACTGGAGAGTGATCCGTATATTCCGCCTGAAAAACCGGCTTATGAGAAGAGATAATAATAAAGGTTTTGAGGGCTTAAAAACTTTAATATAGAATATTATTGTTTTTATATTTCCTCCCGCAAGCCTGGGTTTCGGACTGCCCGCGTGGCAGTTCGACTAACTTTTTGGCTACCACCCAAAAAGTTAGCAAAAAGGTCACCGTTCCATAAAAATCGCTTGGTTTACCACGGAAGGCTTTCTCCTTGCGGAACCCAAACTCACTCCTCCCTCGTCGTCGCTCGGACAGGGTTCCTCCAGGGCTGCCGCGACGAAAACCTTCCTTGAAATCGTACGCGATTTTTATGAGACGGGTCCCGCTACTGCAAATCTATTTGCTAATTTTAATGAAAGTGGGCTTCGCGAAACGCCGGCTTCCTTCTGTCATAGCACAGCTTAACATATACAACGTAAGTCCTTACGGTAATATCCTTTTCAAATAAACCAACAACAGAACAGGACCCCCGCCTTCAGGATTTTCCGTTAAAAAAAATTTAAGGTGATCACCGTTAAGAAAATCGAGCTGTCCGACGTAAGGAGTTCCCGATTTTTAGGTGAGCACCTTGATTTTTTAGGAAAATCCTGTCAGCGGCGGCGTTTTTTGCTTACTTTTCTTCGCCCTAGCAAAAAAGGAAGTCGAACCGCTTGGGGAGCGGTTCGTAACAATTGGCCCTCGAGGGGCATTATTGAATAAAACAATCCTTTTAAAGAGCTGTTTTTAAACCCTAAAAATCTTTATTTATCAATCAATAAGCCATTCCAACGCACTTTTTTCATCTTTGAAAAAAAGAAAAGGTAATTCGAACTTCCGGGTTCGCGTAAATATATGGTTCAAATAATATTTTTTAAAAATATTGCCGTCAAAAATTGCACAACCTTTTTTCAGTCCCCGTTCTATTGCCATAGGCAAAGCTACGTCCTCAAACCATTTACGTTCATTGGGACCCACAATTTTCTGTTTTCGAATATCGGATAAGAAATAATCAACCCGGTGTGTGTCCGCGTATTTAAGCCCGGTAAGAAATGCTTCACGGTACTGAGGACCGGAAACATTTCCTTTCCAGGTAAACTTCATTAGTTTATACCCTGAACTGTATTCAATAATTACATAGTCCGTCTCCCTCACAACTGTAAGGTTTTCCAGAATAATTTGATGCATTGTATCATGGTTGAATTAGGTTGAATGAAAATACAAAAAAATATTGAATATCCGCGGAAGTAAAGAATATATTTTGTGAAACTTAATACCTATTCATCTAAAGAAAGATTCTGAAAAGTCTTTTTCAGGCTTTCAGAAGGCTTTATATAATTATACTGCTCCCAGAAATCTTCATCATAGCTACCCAACTGTTCCGAAAAGAAATCATGTGTCCGCGCGCGTTCCCTGAACGGGAAACGTCCTATATCTTCCTTATTTACATCAGTAACCACCATTTCTGAAATAATTGTGTATTGTGAAGAAAACAATTGTCTTTTTTTCCTGATACGGAACGTGGTTTCACTACGCAGGTAATTAAGATAATATCTGTTGTTTATCTCTGAATAATCAATCCTGTACCGTGCACTTGTCGGCCTGACCCTTAACCTGCGTGGTTTACTTAACACAAGGAAGCCCGAGGCCTTTTTAATACCATTCCTGTTTAATTTGAATTCTGCACGTTTTATTGCCAGAGAATTAATATCAATGTATATCGTACCATCGTATATAGCGTCACCTGTCTCTGTGATGCCCTCAAATTCAATTACATAAGTGCTTTTATTATTAAAAAAGACAATATCACTCGTATTATATTTATAAGCCCTGAAAAAATCCGGGTTTAAAAACTCGGGGGGATTCTTCACTATATCAAGCAGGAGGCTTGTATATAAACCCGCCTTAATTTTCACTGAAACCGTATCAAGACGGCTTGCATCAATTACCTGCCTTCCTTTCAGGATTTTGATCTGATCCCGTTCAAGTCCGGTATATGAAGCTTTGTATATTTTCAGTGCGGCTTCGGCAACAGCTACAAAATTATTGAATTTCTTTACGGTTTCACGATAGAAAGTGGTCATGCCTGCAGGATCAACAGGGTAATTATGTCTGATATTATCCCTCGCCCCCCGGATAAGCTGCAGGGGGTCGGCATTACGGATTATCACTTCTTCAATGGGAATATAATCCGTTGGCAGCCTGATAGTATGGTCTGTTTGAAGAAACTTGTATACATACATAACCACAGGCTTATAACCCATGCTGGATACCCATATTGAGTCATTTAACCGTTCGGGAGGCAGTTTTAAAATAAAATCACCATCCTCATTGGTGATTGTTCCGGTATGTTCACCAACGATGCCCACTGTAGCATAAGGTACCGGCCGGTGAGTTTGTGCATCAACAACTTCCCCCCTGACTTTTATAAAGGTGGATGAATATTGAAAATTTCCGGTATCGGATGCAACTTTATGTTCCCTGTAAATGACAACCTGGTTGCCAATTCTTTTAAAGTTCAATGTTGTATCAGGAATAAGGATATTCAGTACCCGGATCAGCGGCTGTTCATCAATATCTGCATTAACCCGCCGTGATGCATCAATAAGATCGGCATTGTATGAAAAGTATAATCCTGTTTGTTCGCTTATCCTCAATAAGGTATTATAGATACTCTCCCCGGAACTAATACTTACTGATTGATTCATCAGGGAATCCTGGGAATATAAAACAGGTGTAACTATTAATAGTGCTGAAAACAAAGAAAGCTCCAAGAAAAACTTTCTCATCACATGAATAAAGCTTGTGGTTTTAGGATTATCAGTATCATGATCATAAACATAACCGGTTCTGAATATATTTATCATATAAACCGTTTATCCTTCGTTAATAAGTAAAATGTTATCTTTCGATATTTTAACATTAAGTGAAAAAGTTAGTTCAATTGCACCAAGCACGCTATCCAGAGGCTGATTATCAATTATTGCCGTATATTTCAGATTACCCGGACACGACGGATCCAGCTTTATATCACTGTGATACACTTTCGACAGTACAGCCACAACCTCTCTTAATGGTGTTTCGTTAAAAACCAGTTTCCTGGTTCTCCAGGCCATGTAATTAACATCAGCATTTCGGTGTTTTGTTATCCGGTCCCTGTCAAGCATGCCGATTTCACCCGGTTCAAGTAATACTCCCTCTCCCTTTACCCTGCTGTTTAAAAGCTTTACCTTACCGCTTTCGATAAATACTTCGAGTTGTGCGTTTTCCGGCCTGGTATTAACATTAAAAGATGTTCCCACAACCTCAATACGGGCATTACCCGTAAGAATAACAAAGGGAATGTTATTATCCGGGGCTACATTAAAAAATGCCTCACCGTTCATTTCCACAATACGAATACCTTCCTTTGCCTTCCTTGAATAAGTGAGTTTTGAATCTTCATTCAGGAACACCTCGGTACCATCAGCCAGCACAGTATTATACAATTCTTTTTTGTTTGTCGCAATGGTATTGTCAGCAGATTTCAGGTATTCATCAAACACATATTCCTTGAATCCCCATGCCATGGCAACCAGGACCAAAACAGCCGCGACCAGCCTGACAAAGTTTTTTCCCCTGTTCAAAGGATTGGTATACAACATGCCGGCATCAGGTTCTTTATCCAATATTCTCTCTTTCACGTTCATCCATGCCTGATCAACATCAACTATCAAAGGATCATTACCGGCATTTTTATTGTCCAGGTTTGTTTTCACGTCTGTACTGCTCATTTATGATTAATTAATGTGTTTAATCCGTTTCGACATAATCTTTCAGGTTTTCACGAAAAAGCTTTAATGCTCTTGCCATATTGGCTTCCACGGTTTTTATCGAAACAGCCATTCTTTCAGCAATTTCACGATATTTTAATCCCTCAAAACGACTAAGGTTAAAGATCATTCTCGTTTTTTCAGGAAGTGCATTCAATGTTTTATCGATAATTTCTTCAAGCTCATCAGTATTGACCCTTTCCGAGGCATCCAAACCGGATTCCTGTCCGGTAGTATACCGAATATGATTTTCATACTTCTTCTCCACCGCCTTATGTTCCAGATATAGAAGGCAGTTATTATGTACCGACCGGTATAAATAAGAACGAATTGACGATGTAATAGCTAATTTTTTTCTGTTTTCCCAAATTTTTAAGAACAGATCCTGTACAATTTCCTCTGCCTGATCCATATCTTTGATATATCGGAATGCATAACCGCATAATTTAGCATAATAATTCCTGAACAGGGATTCGAATGCCTTCAGATCACCTCTCCTGATCCTTTGCAGTAAAATCATTTCAGGGAGATTCATATGCCTCTCTTTATACAATCAACATGTCAAAGATACGGAATTTCCTGACTCCATTGCAGGCAGGTACAATTGAATTGTCCCCGGGAAACATCCGTAAAATGTTTCACTTTCCCTTCTAATACATCTGTCTTTCAAGTCTTCTGTTTAAACGGGCTATTGCCGATTCGATTGATTCATCCGGTTTGATCGTATTATATTCACCCCAATAATCCTCATCGAGAAAATAGTTCACCTGCTCGGCAAAAACATCTGAAAGTTTAGCTGATTCCCGTGCTTTGTACTTTTCAATATTAGTGGAATCACTGTCTGTTACCGCCATTTCAAGCATAGTTGTATATCTCGATTTAAACAACTTTCTTTTCCATTTGCAACTGAAATTCAACTCGGTCCGCACATGGTTCAGCTGCCATTTGCCATCCAGCTTTCTGTAGTTGACCAGATAATGCGCTCCTTCCACGTCCACTTTCATGTTTAAGGGTCGTTTACGTACCAGCTCGGAGGCAGCATTCTCAAGCCCTGTTTCACTCAAACTGAATTCAAGTCCTGAAATAGCAAGATTACCGGCATCCAGATAAATCTTACCTGCATATAAAGGGTAATCAATGTCTTTCTTTTGATCGAATGAGATCACATAGGTCTGCCTGTTGTCCACCTCAATGATACCTGAAAATTTATAATCGTAATATATCATATATTCTTCACTCAGCAGACTGGCCGGATTTTTAACCACATCGAGCAATACACTGGTTTTTGGACCACCCTGCAGTTTAAACAGCACGGTATCCATTTTCTTCACATCCATGCTCTTTCTGCCTTTATATATTTTAACCCTGTCATAATCAAAACTATTTGAATACCCGGATTTATATATATCAAGCACTGCTTCGGAAATTGATACGTAATGACGGTTTTGTTTAATCGTTTCCCGGTAGAATGAAGTGAACATAAGCGGGTTTGTTCTGTAATTTTCAGGAATTTTCGCTTTAGCCAGCCTTAAAAGATCATTTGGATCATCTGTTCGGATCACTACCTCCCTGATAGGAATCGGTGAAGGAATTAACTTTATCAGAATATCCTTTTTGTCCAATTCATTAAAAGGAACCGCATAATCTCTATACCCAATGTAGGATATACCAAGTTTACCTTCAACTTTTTCTTTTGGGACTTTAAAAAGGAATTCACCATCGGAATTTGTCACTGTGCCAAGGCTGGTACCTTCTTTATACACACTGGCAAAAATAACAGGTTTTTCAGATTCACTATCCACTACCTTACCTGAAAAAGTGACAAATGAAACTGTATCACTGTCTGTTTTTTCATTGTTTACTGCTTTTGTATTAACACTAAAAGCCATTACCATTGCTATAGTTAAAGCAATTGTAAATCCTGATTTTTTTATTTTTTGTATCATATCTTTTGATTTATATTGTTATTAATTTCTAAAAATATTTCCTTCTGTTATTAAGATAGGAACAGGTACTTTTACCCTATTTAAAAAAAAAAAATTACATTTGAATCATTATTGAACCTATATGATGAATCTTTAGACCCGCGAAGCCAATAGTGCAGGTAAAATGAAGTAAAGATGAAATTCCTGGAAAAATAAATAGAGTCCGTCTATAAATTAGTCAAAATGTTTAACCGTACATGTGTCTGTTCAGAAGGTTCCATTTGCAAGGCTCGCGCGGTCCGGAAACGCGGAGTTTACCAGTCGTAAACGAGCAATTTTCGGACAAGCGTAACGCGGCAAATGGGACTTTATGGACAGACACTAAATAGAAGGTTTTGATCATTATATGTTATACGCTTTCTGTTAAAAATTGCTAATAAACAATATGATCCCATTTAGAATATTTCTAAATAACACGCGGGCATCTAATTATTATTATTAGAATATTACATTTACAAAAATTTAAATGTAGAAACCACACTTATTATTCACTTAAATGTTTAACAAATGGCTACACTTGATTATATTGTACTTGGCTTGTTCTTTCTAGGACTAATAGGTATTATAATCTGGGTTCTGAAGCAAAAGGAAGAGGATACCAAAGATTATTTTCTTGCCGGACGCAACGTTGGCTGGATAGCAATTGGTGCATCTATATTTGCTTCGAACATCGGGTCGGAACACCTTGTTGGCCTTGCCGGAGCCGGGGCCGAAACAGGAATGGCTATGGCCCATTGGGAAATGCATGGCTGGCTGATCCTCATCCTTGGCTGGGTATTTGTCCCCTTCTACGCCCGAAGCGGTATAAGGACCATGCCTGAATTTCTTGAAAAAAGATTTAATGCAAGCGCACGCTCATTGTTATCTATCATTTCCCTGGTAAGCTATGTACTGACTAAAGTTGCCGTAACTGTCTATGCCGGCGGCGTTGTATTTAAAGATGTATTTGGTATCGAATACATAAGGTTCGGATCGTGGGAAGTGGATTTTTTCTGGATCAGTGCCATCGGACTTGTTGTAATTACCGGATTATATACCACTTTCGGAGGTATGAAAGCCGTATTGTATACATCGGTACTTCAAACACCGATATTATTGCTCGGCTCGGTGCTGATACTTATACTTGGGCTGATCCAGCTTGGCGGCTGGACAGAAATGATGGAAATTTGCCGCTCGAATGTTACGGAATACGGAGATCCAATGACATCCCTTATCCGATCGGCAAAAGATAAAGAATTTCCCTGGACCGGGGTGATTCTCGGGTCTGCTATAATCGGCTTCTGGTACTGGTGTACAGATCAGTTTATCGTTCAACGTGTGCTTTCGGGGCGTGACCAGAAACAGGCACGGCGGGGTACAATCTTTGGTGCTTACCTGAAAACCACACCTGTATTTATTTTCCTTATACCGGGTATGATCGCATACGCCATGAGCCAAAAGATCAGTCCCGAAACAGGAAGGCCCCTGCTAGAACTTGCCAACTCGGATGCTGCTTTTTCATCACTTGTAACAGCACTGCTACCTATAGGTTTTAAAGGAATTGTAGTAGGAGGTATCCTGGCTGCACTTATGAGTTCGCTGGCTTCGTTGTTCAACTCATCATCTATGTTGTTCACGGTAGACTTCTATCAAAAATACAAGCCTGATAAAACCGAAAAACACTATGTAATGGTTGGTAAAATTGCCACTACAGTAGTTGTTATCCTTGGTATCTTATGGATACCGGTAATGAGAGGAATGGGCAAAGTATTATACAATTACCTTCAGGACGTACAGTCATTGCTGGCCCCCGGTATTGCCGCGGTGTTTTTGCTGGGCGTTTTCTGGAGAAGGACCAGTGCACAAGGCGGTTTATGGGGACTGATAATTGGTTTTACACTTGGTATGTTCAGGCTGCTGATGCAGGTATTGACCAGTGCTTTTATCGTACCTCAACATGTTAAAGATGCCGGTCAGAATATACAATGGATACATGAAATGGCTGCCAACCCTGAAGGACTGACATGGCTTGAAACACTCCTTGTCCAGTTCAGGGCAGTCAACTGGCTTCACTATGAAATATTCAACTTTGCCATTTGTTTGATATCCATATATATAATAAGCAAGTTAACAGAAAAACCACGGGCTAATCAGTTAGCCAACCTTACTTACGGATCAGCAACACCCGAACAGGCAGCTGAATCAAGAGAAAGCTGGAATCCATGGGATGTTGTTCATACTATGATCATCGTTCTCATTGTCATTGCATTTTATATTTATTTCTGGTAGACAAAAAAACTTCAGGGCTGTTAAAACCCTGAAGTTTTTTTTTAAAACAAATAAGTGTTTTTTTTACATTTATTATATATATAATTGTATATTTGTTGTTTGAAAACCTGTTAATAAGAACAGGATATTTACTAATGCAAATGTCTTATTATTCGGATGAAGACCGCTTTTATGTTGCTATCGATTGTATCATTTTTGGTTTTAATGAAGATGATCTGAAATTATTGCTGCTAAAGAGAGATTTTGAGCCTGCCAAAGGTGAAATGTCACTTATAGGTGGTTTTCTGAAAAAGGATGAAAGCCTTGATATGGCTGCCAAACGCATATTGCATAATCTTACCGGGCTGGAGAATGTATACCTGGAACAATTATATACACATGGTGAACCTGGAAGGGATCCCGGAGAAAGGGTTATCTCGGTAGCGTATTTCGCCTTGTTAAAAACACAGGATCTGGATCCCGGTTTTGTGAAAAAGCACGGTGCTCACTGGCGGCCGGTATCCGATATTCCGGATCTTATTTTTGACCACAATCTTATGGTTGAAAAGGCTATGAAACGTTTACAGCGAAGAGCACAATCGCAGCCAGTCGGATTCGAGCTGCTGCCCAAAGAATTCACCCTACCACAGATCCAGAATCTTTATGAGGCTATTTATCAGAAAAAACTGGATGATCGCAATTTCAGAAAAAAACTATTGAAAATGAAGATCCTCAATAAGCTGGAAGAAAAGGACAAGTCTTCCTCCAAGAAGGGCGCTTATCTGTTCCGGTTTGATAAAGAAAAATATGATTCATTTGTAAATGATGGGTTTAGTTTCGATCTGTAAACAGTTATCGACACTTAATTGTTAAGATGCAGGCCGGAAGACTGGAATCGGGATTCTGGTTACCGAAAAAAGGAAGTAAAAAAAACAGGAATAATAATAATTTAACTATAATAGAATTATGGAAAATTTAAAAAATCTTGAAGTCTGGTTTGTTAGCGGCAGCCAACACTTATATGGAGAAGAAGCATTAAAACAGGTAGCTGATGATGCAAAAGAAATAACCTCTGCATTAAATAATTCGGAGAATATCCCTGTCAAGGTAGTATTTAAAGCTGTGCTTACCACACCTGATGCCATTTATAAAATGTGCCTTGATGCCAACACGAATGATAACTGCATAGGCTTGATAACCTGGATGCATACCTTCTCACCGGCTAAAATGTGGATTGCCGGGCTGAAAACACTGAATAAGCCATTTGCTCACCTGCATACCCAGTTTTACAGGGATATTCCCTGGTCGGATATCGATATGGATTTTATGAACCTTCATCAGTCGGCACACGGCGGCAGGGAATTCGGTTTCATAGGTACACGTCTTAACATCAACAGAAAGGTGATCGTTGGTCACTGGAAAGATGAAAAAGTACAGCAACAGGTTGCCACATGGTTACGTGCAGCAAGTGCATGGCATGACTGGCAGGGAGCAAAAATTGCACGCTTCGGTGATAACATGCGCGAGGTAGCTGTTACAGAAGGCAATAAGGTCTCAGCCCAGATCCGGATGGGATACTCTGTATATGGTTACGGCGTTGGCGACCTGGTAGAAAAAACAGATGCGGTTTCCGATAATGAGATCAAAAAACTTGTCACAGAATATGCCGATCTGTATACATTAGGTAATGATGTAAAGGAAGGCGGAAAGAATTACAGATTTGTCTACGATGCGGCAAAAATTGAATTAGGCATGAGGCGTTTTCTTGAAGATGGGGGATTCAAAGCATTCACAACCACTTTTGAAGATCTGCACGGCTTAAAACAACTGCCGGGACTTGCTGTTCAGCGACTGATGGCCGATGGTTACGGTTTTGGTGCCGAGGGTGACTGGAAAACAGCAGCCCTGGTACGCGCCATGAAAGTTATGTCAACCGGATTAGCAGGCGGTACCTCATTTATGGAGGATTATACCTACCATCTGGATCCAAAGGCTAATAAAGTGCTGGGTGCTCACATGCTTGAGGTGTGCCCGTCAATCAGTGATGGAAAATTATCACTCGAGGTTCATCCCCTGGGCATCGGGGGCAAAGATGATCCTGCAAGGCTTGTATTCAATGTCCCCGCCGGGAACGGAGTAAATGCCTCTGTAATGGATATGGGCAACCATTACCGTATGCTTGTTAATCCATGTAAAGTGGTAAAAACAGATGCGCCCCTTCCCAAACTGCCCGTAGCCCGGGTCTTGTGGATACCGGAACCCAACCTGGAAATTGCTGCAGCCAGCTGGATACACGCGGGTGGTGCTCATCATACAGGATTCAGCATGGCAATAACTGCCGAACACCTTGAAGATTTTGCTGAAATAGCAGGAATTGAATATCTGCTGATAGATAACAAAACAACGGTGAGGGAATTCAAACAGGAATTAAAATGGAATGAACTCTATTATCGTCTCGTTAAAGGAGTGTAGCTTATGATAATGGAACTTAAAGAGCAGGTTTTTCAGGCAAATATTGACCTTGTTAAACACCATCTGGTCATTTTTACCTGGGGCAATGTAAGCGCGATTGACCGTAATAAGGGGCTCGTTGTAATCAAACCAAGCGGGGTGGAGTATGATTCCATGAAGATAGAAGACATGGTTGTACTCGATATGGACGGAAATATTGTGGACGGTACCCTGAAACCCTCCTCCGATACTCCCACTCATCTGGTATTGTATAAAAAATTTCCGGACATCGGGGGTATTGTGCATACACATTCGGAATGGGCTACCAGCTGGGCCCAGGCGGGCAGGAATATTCCCGCGTTCGGTACTACACATGCTGATTATTTTTATGGTACCATTCCCTGCACCCGCGAGCTTACAAAAAAAGAAATTGAGAATGCCTATGAAGAGGAAACAGGAAATGTAATAGTGGAAACCTTTAATAACCTGAATATTAAGGCAACAGATATCCCGGGTGTTGTAGTAAACGGACACGGACCTTTTTCATGGGGTAAAGATGCAGGTAATGCCGTCCATAATGCAGTTGTGATGGAAGAAGTAGCAAAAATGGCTTTTCGCACGCTGGTACTTGACCCGGAGAGAAGGCCTATCGATAATAAATTACTTGATAAGCATTATTTACGAAAACACGGCAGTAATGCTTATTACGGGCAAAAATAATATTAAAACAATATTTTATGGATAATTCAAAGTTTGTTATAGGTGTAGATTACGGAACAGACTCCGTACGTTCTGTCATTGTTAATACCTCCGATGGCAGGGAAGCAGGAAGTGCAGTATTCCATTATCCCCGCTGGGATAAAGGAGAATACTGTGACCCGGCAAAAAACCGGTTCCGGCAGCATCCGCTTGATTATATTGAAGGACTTGAAAGTTCTGTTAAAGAAGCCCTGCAACAAGCCGGGAAACAGGTTGCCGCAAGTGTTATTGCCATTTCAGTGGATACTACGGGTTCTACTCCTGTGGCAGTTGACAGACAGGGACTGCCTTTATCACTGAAACCTGAATTCAGGGATAATCCGAATGCTATGTTCGTCTTGTGGAAAGACCATACCGCGGTAAAAGAAGCCAATGAGATAAACGACCTCGCCCGGTCATGGGCTGGAGCAGACTATACAAAATATGAAGGGGGAGTATATTCTTCGGAATGGTTCTGGGCAAAAATACTTCATATCCTTCGTGAAGATGAAAAAGTGAGAGAAGCTGCTTTTTCATGGGTTGAACATTGTGACTGGATTCCTGCCCTGCTTACCGGAATTACAAATCCTTTGGAATTGAAACGAAGCAGATGCGCAGCAGGCCATAAAGCTATGTGGCATAATGACTGGAACGGATTGCCTTCGGAAGATTTCCTTGTAAAGCTTGATCCGCTTTTAAAAGGTTTGCGTGACAGATTATATGAAAAAACATACACAAGTGAAGTATCTGCAGGGACACTAACCGGGGAATGGGCAGAACGGCTCGGACTGCCGAAAGACGTATCAGTTGGCGTAGGTGCCTTTGATGCTCACCTCGGAGCTGTTGGCGGTGAAATAAAACCCTACTACCTCAGTAAAGTAATGGGTACCTCAACCTGCGATATGCTTGTTACCCCAAAAGATGAGATAGGTGAAAACCTGGTAAGCGGGATCTGCGGCCAGGTAGACGGCTCAATTACCCCGGGCATGGTTGGCCTTGAAGCAGGGCAGTCGGCTTTTGGTGACATTTATGCATGGTTTAAGAAAGTGTTAATGTGGCCCGTGGAAAATCTGCTTGGAGAGTCCGGTCTGATCGATGATACAACAAAAGATAAACTGACCGCTGAATTATCCGATAAGATTATCCCTGCATTATCAGAAGCTGCAGCCAAAATACCAATCGAGGAATCGGGCATTGTTGCACTTGACTGGATGAACGGCCGCCGCACACCGGATGCAAATCAGAATCTTAAAGGAGCTGTTTCCGGGCTCACCCTGGGATCGGATGCTCCCAGGATATTCAGGGCACTGGTAGAAGCCACTGCATTCGGGTCAAAGAAGATCGTTGACAGATTCCGCGATGAAGGTGTACGCATTGATGGTGTTATTGCCCTTGGCGGTGTGGCAAAAAAATCGACTTTTGTGATGCAAACTTTAACAGATGTGATGAACATGCCAATACTTGTTGCACGATCAGAACAGACTTGCGCATTAGGTTCGGCTATGGCTGCCTCTGTTGTCGGAAATGTATACAAATCCTTCGATGATGCCCAGAAAAAAATGAGTAGCGGTTTTGAAAAAGAATATAAACCCAACCCGGAAAATGCGAAGAAATACGAAATATTATATAAAAAGTATTCCGAACTGGGAGAGTATATTGAGAAACAGACAATGAATGAGAACGGGTTATAGTGACAGGCGATCGGTGACCGGTCCGGTTATTCATTTATTGATGATTACTTTTGTCTTTTCCGGTTACCGTTGTTCGCTGAACCATTCCACGGCATCATGAATTACCGTTTCACCAGGTGTTTGGCGTAATCCTATTCCCCTGACGGCTTTCCCCTGAGAATAATGGCCTATACGTGAAAATTCTTCACTGTTTTTTACCTTCCCTCTTTGTTTTTATCTTTATTTCCTATGCCGGTATTCCTATAAGCATTCTTGTTAAAGCAAGGAATAACGTATATTTTTCTTATTTTTAATAAAAATTCTTATGAATACCCATCTTGATCCACCTGATCAGGTCAACAACCTGAATGATTTGAATAAAGCAGGATACAAATTTTAAGAAGAAGTTTACAAGATGAGAATTTATTAATATGCCTGTTAAACTGAGCCAAAGAAATGACTGTGCTTAAAGATATAGTAATCATTTTTGCACTTGCAACCCTGGTGAATTTCCTTTTTACCAGGATTAGGGTACCTACCATCATCGGGTATTTATTTACAGGCGTAATAGCCGGACCTCATCTTTTATCCATTGTAAATGCACCGGAGCAGATCGACCTGATGGCTGAGATTGGGATAGTATTATTAATGTTTTCTATCGGCCTGGAGTTTTCACTTAAACATTTAATGAAGATCCGCAGGATAGTTTTCCTGGGGGGATTGCTGCAGGTTGCCCTGACAATGGCGATAACATGGGCAATTGCCCTTGGTTATGATCTGAACTGGAAAAGTGCACTTTTTATAGGTTTTTTAACGGCCTTAAGCAGTACAGCCGTGGTATTAAAATTGCTGCAGGACCGTTCCGAACTAACGTCAAATTACGGGCGGACTGTTCTGGGTATATTGATCTTCCAGGACATTATACTGATCCCGTTATTATTATTTACCCCCATGCTGACAGGCGAAACCATGAACATCGGTGATGAGTTTACTGGCCTGGCAATTAAAACCGTGCTGATTATCAGTTTCGTATACGTAGGCAATAAATGGCTGATCCCAAAACTAATGCACTGGATCGCCATGACGAAAAATCAGGAACTGTTTTTGATGAGCATCCTGCTCATTTGTCTTGCTGTTGCCCTTCTGACATCCGAATTAGGAATGTCACTGGCATTTGGTGCCTTTTTGGCAGGACTGATGATATCAGAATCGGATTACAGCCATAACGCGTTCGGCCATCTTATACCTTTTAAGGACACCTTTACCAGTTTCTTCTATGTATCGATCGGAATGTTGCTTGACCTGCACTTTGTACAGGATAACTACATGATAGTTATAGGCACTGTATTACTGGTTATTGCAGTTAAAACGATAATTGCCGGGGGGACGGGCTTTATTCTCGGACATACATTCAGGGGAACGGTTCTGGTCGGACTGGCATTATGCCAGGTAGGTGAATTTTCTTTCATACTTGCCAGGGAAGGAGCTAAATATAGTATCCTTCCCGATTATTTTTATCAGTTATTCATTGCCGTGGCTGTGATCACTATGCTGTTATCCCCGTTATTAATACACTGGTCGGATACCCTGGCAACACAGTTGTTAAGATTACCTTTGCCCCGGTTTCTTGTGGATGGCTTGTTCCCTTTGAAAGAAATTGATATACCCGAGATGAAAAATCACCTGATAATTATTGGTAAAGATTCGCGTGCGCTTGACCTGGCCGTTATGGTGAAACATGCCGGACTTCCATACGTTTCAATTATTTTCGATCCTGCCATTGTACGCGAGGGACAGAAAAAAAGCGAACCTGTAATTTATGGAGACGCGGTAAACGAACCAATCCTGAGAAAAGCACACAGTGATAAAGCCGACATTATTGTTTTATCCATAGGAAACCTGATTACCTCAATGACTATAACGGAAATGATACGTAATCTGAATAAACTGGCATATATTATCGTGCGCACGAGAGATGTTGAAGATATTGAAGAACTATACCGGATGGGAGCTGATGAGGTTATTCCGGAAGAATTCGAAACGGCAATCGAAATATATGAACGTATACTGAAAAAGAAATTATTCCCCCAAAATGAAATTTATCATAAAGTAACAGCCATACGGAATGACAGTTATGGAATATTTCACGATAAAAGACCAACAGGCAAACATTCAATTCTAAATGAACTGCCAAATATTGAAGTAATTGCTTTGAAAGTAGAAGAAGGAACTGCTCTAACCGGAAAATCCCTTATTGAAATTAATTTCCGCAAAACCTTCGGGGTAACCCTGGTTGCAATCAAACGAGGTAACAGGATGATAGAACATCCCGGTGGCAACACTGTATTTGAAAACGGGGATATTGCTTTTATCCTGGGAAAACCAGACCAGATATCCAAAGCCGTAGAATTATTTTCAAAGAAAAACATGTAATTATTTATCTTAATTCCTGATGAAAAATCTTTTAAATTGTTTTTATTTGAGAATATTCTCATTACCTTTGTGTTGAGAATACTCTAATTTTACATTAATAAATATTATCAGATGCCCAGAAGAAGGAGATTGAGGAAAGTAGTATCACCTCCGGGGTTTAAAGGGTACAAGCCATATGGAACAAATAAAGGATCAAAGGAATTTATTGAGCTTTTATATGAGGAATATGAAGCCATTAAGCTTGCAGATTATGATTTTATGAACCATCAGGAGGCATCTGAATTAATGGCAATTTCAAGGGCAACCTTTGCAAGGATCTATGAAACTGCAAGAAGAAAGATTGCAAAAGCGCTTGTAGAAACTAAAGAAATCAGAACTGTTTATGGTAATGCCTGGCTTGATAAAAACTGGTTTAATTGCAATGATTGTCATTCCCGTTTTACCATTCCCAAAACATTAGACAAAAGTATTTGTCCGGTTTGCTCATCAGTAAGGATAGAATCACTGGCCGGAAAATAAATAAAACAAATCATATTCCAATATTTAATAATAGACACAGATTAAAACAAAACAAATAAAAATATTAAATCATCACAAAAACAATGAAAACAGTCATTACATCCTCGGGGAAAGAGATAAAATCACCGTTTGATAAACGATTTGGCAGAGCCGCATGGTATTGCGTGTTTGATGAAAATTCCGGGGAAGTTACTTTCCATGAAAATGATCAAATAAATGCCGGACACGGTGCAGGTACTAAAGCAGCTGAAAAGATGGTGGAACTGAATATTAATAAAGTAATCTCAGGTGATTTCGGTCCAAAAGCCAAAGACCTGCTTGATAAGTTCAATATACAAATGGTTATCATTCAGGAAAATACTCTAACTGTTGAAGGTATTATTGAAAGGATGAAATCAGGAAGAAAATAATACTTAACCATAGAATAGATTTAACTATTAACCATTACACGATAAAGACTTTAGGACAAATATTATTCATAAACCATAAAAAAGGAGGCCATTATGCCAGGATTTGACAGAACAGGACCGGAAGGGAAAGGATCCCGTACCGGCAGGGGACTGGGAAAATGTAATCCCGGTAATCAGCAATCCGATGAACAAATGATATATGATAATACAGGCAGGGGGCTCGGAAGAAGACTCAGAAATATGGCCAGGGGCCGGGGACCGGCACGAGGCTTCGGTAGAGGATTGGGACGGGGCCGTTGGTAACAGACCTTTTAAATCTCAATAGCCGAAAATCATCATATGCTTTAAACATAGAATGATTTGCTCTGTATCCCTTACATATATTTACCCTGAGCATTCAGGTAATAAATATATTATGCCTGAATTTTAGAGTAAACAACAGTATAAACATATTAGTCTGCATTATTAATACAGCTTAAATTAAGTTTTCAAAATATGAAGAAAAAAATCGCAATTCCTGTTGACTACAATTGCATGCTTGATGCCCATTTTGGTCATTGTAAATATTTTATGCTTTTGGACATCGAAGAAGATATGGTTGTATCGGAGGAGCAAATTGTTCCGCCTGCCCATGAGCCCGGTGTATTACCATCCTGGCTGGCCGAAAATGGAGTGACCGATATTATAGCCGGAGGCATGGGGCAAAAGGCAATACAACTGTTTAATCAATATGGTGTCAATGTATTTGTCGGAGCACCATTGCTGGGAACTACCGAACTGGCGGAAGGGTTTTTAAAAGGCACCATTAACTTTACGGCTAATTATTGCGATCACTAAAATTTCATACATTGGTTACTCCGGACTGAAGGCTCTGCTTTTATTGCCTTGCATATGTACCATGCCCTGACACATTAATTTAATAATAAAGTATTTAGAATTTGTCAATAAAGTCGTCAAAATGTTTGATTAGCCATGTGTCTGTTCATAACAGTTTCATTTGCAAGACTTGCGCGGTCCGGAAATACGGAGTTTACTTGTTGTAAATGAGCAATTTTCAGACAAGCTTAACGCGGCAAATGGGACATTATGGACAGATACTATTTAACATTACCGTGAACTGATAATATTTTATAATGATTTATGAGACAAGAATGCTATTTCTGTCATATTAAAACAATCGAAAAGCTTATAAACAAATTCCAACCGGAAACAAAGGCGGCTGATATTTTTATTTTCGCTGTACATGATTTGCTGGCTGAAAACAGGGATATGGCTAACCCCTATCTGGCGCGACAAATTCACCGGATAGCCAGAAAACATCTTAATAACAATAATTTATACAAAGAAGAAAAACATGAAGCAAATACTTTGCTTCTCGATCAATATGCCAAATGGCAAAACAAGGTCAGAAAAAGCGAAGATCCTTTCCATACAGCCGCAAAACTTGCAGTGATCGGCAATATTATCGATTATGGCGCGCATAGTGCAGAAAGTGATATTACAAATCAGATTATTTCGAATTTTTCAAAAGTTCTGGCCATAGATGAAACGGAAGCACTACAGGATGAAATAAGGAAAGCCCGGTCTGTATTGTACCTCGGTGACAATGCAGGAGAAATTGTATTTGACAGGATTTTTATCGAGACCATGAAACATAATAATGTTACTTATGCAGTCAGAGGAAAACCTGTTATCAATGATGTTACAATCGAGGATGCTCATCAGTGTGGAATTGATAACATTTGCCGTATTATTTCAAATGGTTATGATGCCCCTTCCACCCTTTTGGAATACTGTTCGGAAGAATTTATAAAGGAATATCTCGGTGCAGACCTGATCATATCCAAAGGTCAGGGGAACTTTGAAGGGCTGATGGAGAGCAAACACCCTAATTTATTTTTTATGTTGATGGCCAAATGTAAACCAATGGCCGAAATGCTTAATGTAAAAGAAGGAGACATTATAATTACCAAATTAAAGCAATAGAGAATGCCTTTTAAAATTGCCATAGCAAGCGGGAAAGGCGGAACAGGAAAGACTTCTGTATCTGTTAACCTGTTTCACTATTTAAATAAAAATCTATGTGATAATATTCGCCTGGTAGATTGTGATGTCGAGGAACCCAATGATGTTTTGTTTTTTACACAAGCAGATAAGATTAAAGAAAAGGAAATATTTCAGCTTATTCCGGAAATTAATAACAAAGCATGCACATATTGCCGTAAATGTGTTGAATATTGTGAATTCAATGCAATCGTTGTGATCCCGTCGGTGAAATTTGCTGAAGTAAATGCCAGTCTGTGTCATTCCTGCGGTGCCTGCCTTGCAGCATGCGAAGATCATGCAATCAAAGAACGGCCTGAATCAATCGGGAATGTGAGCTTCTATAATACAAACATTGGAAAAGGTCTGACAGAAGGAAAGCTGAAAATCGGATCATCCATGCAGACTATGCTTATCAGGGAACTAAAAAAGAGCATACCTGGAGATGAAGAAGTTATCCTTTATGATGCCCCTCCCGGCACCAGTTGCCCTGTAGTCGAAACAATCAATGATACGGATTATGTGATCCTGGTAACCGAACCCACACCTTTCGGTTTTCATGATCTCAGGATCATGGTAGAACTTATGCATGAAATTCAAAAGCCCTTTGGTGTTATTATTAATAAAGCAAGGCTTGGAAATAGTGAAGTATATGACTACCTCGGGGAAAAAGATATTGAAATTATTGGTGAAATACCTTATATGCAGGAATATGCTTCCTGTTATGCAGAAGGCAATCTGTTTAATAACATACCCGGCGAAATATCAGCCAGCTACATTAAGATAAGTAAAAAACTGGAAAAAAGAATAATGGTACATGAAGGAAATCACTATTTTAAGTGGTAAAGGAGGTACCGGAAAAACCAGCATAACTGCAGCTATCGCTGCCGTTACTGAAAATTCGGTATTTTGTGATAATGATGTGGATGCAGCTGATCTCCATCTTCTCCTCAAACCGGAGATAAAGGAGGAACATATCTTTCTTGGCGGCTGGTTGGCAAAAATTGATAATGAAAAATGTACCGAATGCGGTATATGTACCGACTATTGCCGTTTTGATGCAATACATGTAAACGATAACGGGGAATACAGTATTAACCCTTTTCAGTGTGAAGGATGCCGGCTGTGTGAAAGAGTTTGTCCGGTTAAAGCAATCACTTCCGAACAAAGCAGCAATAATCACTGGTATGTCTCTGCCACACGTTTTGGAATGCTTGTACATGCAAAAATGGGCCCGGGTGAGGAAAACTCTGGCAAACTGGTTACACGGGTTAGAAAACGCGCGAAAGAAATTGCAACAAAGACAAATGCAAAATTCATTATTAATGACGGGCCACCAGGGATAGGTTGTGCGGCAATTTCATCCCTGTCGGGTACGGATATGGCATTAATTGTAATTGAACCCACAAAATCAGGTTTACATGATGCTGAAAGGTTAATCCGGTTAATACATTCATTTCATATCAAAGCATTTGCCATAATCAACAAATATGATATTAATCACGATATGGAAATAAAAATTGAGAAATATCTTGAATCAAATGATATTCAACTATTAGCCAAATTGCCCTTTGACAGAAAGATGGTAGAAGCTATGATCGAGGGCAAAACCATTGTTGAGTACAGTCCTGATTCAATACTTTCCAATAAAATAAAATCATTATGGAACACCATGAAACAATAAAGACAAGGGCTTTACCCATAATAGCATACGGAAACCATATCTTAAGAAAAACCTGTTATGAAATAGAACAACAGGATCAGGAAACCGATACACTGATCACCAACCTGTGGGATACCCTCAATATTTCCGGGGGAGTTGGACTTGCTTCCCCGCAAATAAACCTCATTTACCAGGCTTTTGTCGTCAATAGTAAACTGATGTATGATGACCTGGATGATCAGGAAAGAAATAAATTTTTTCCGGATGATGAGGGAATTCAGGAAACATTTATCAACGCCCGGATAATTGATAAATCTGAGAAAACATGGAGTGAAACAGAAGGGTGTTTAAGTATCCCGGGAATAAATGAGCCGGTAAAACGACAATGGGAAATCACGGTTGAATATCTTAACAAAGATTTTCAGCTCCAAAAAAAACAATTTTCCGGGTATACGGCAAAAGTAATCCAGCATGAGTTTGACCATACCAATGGAATCCTTTTTATCGATTACCTGGCCGCATTAAAAAAGAAGCTGTTACGTGGTAAATTAAAACGAATCACCGATGGGAAAGTAGAAACCGAATACCCGATTCAATTTTTAAAACACAGATGATATGGCCAAAAAAATAAAAAATTCCCAACTTAATCTGACTATAGATATCATCATGTTCGTGGTCATGATGGCTGTCGCAGGCATAGGTTTAATGATCAAATATGTTCTTATACCGGGATTTAAGCGCAATGTAATTTACGGAAGTGATGTCGAATTATCCTTTTGGGGGCTTGACCGTCATCAATGGGGCAGTATTCACTTGTCACTCAGTCTTATATTACTTTTTCTCCTGGTGCTCCATATCGTCTTTCACTGGCGTATGATAGTGTGTATCTTCAAATCCATGGTATCCATAAAAGCCATAAGAATATTGTTAACCACCGCTTTAATAATAATATCCGTTATTCTCTGCGTGATACCCCTGCTAATACAGCCTGAAATAACAAATGCCGAACCTCATCATTTCCATCAATCACATCACCATGCAGAACCTGCAATCAGGGATAAAGATCCGGCACAAGGAACCGAACTCAAACAATCGGTAAACAAAACTTCGGTTAAAACAGACACAAATGAAACAATACAAGTAACCCAACCATATAATATACACGAAGAAAAAAAACACGGCAACAGGGAATTGAAAGATATTGAGGTATATGGTTACATGACCATAAACGAACTGGCAAAGAAATACAACATACCGACCTCTGAACTGGCTTTATATATTCATGTTCCCGAAATATACATAAATGAAAACCTGGGAAGGTTAAGAAAGAAATATGACTTTCATATGGATGATTTGAGGGTATATATTTATTCAAAAAGCAGGCAACAAAACCAAAACAATATAACAACCAAAAACTTATGACAATTACAGTACTTACTGATAATACAGCAGGAGGCCGTTTTCTCGCGGAACACGGTCTTTCCTATATTATCGAACATAACAATAAAAAAATACTTTTCGATACCGGGCATAGTGATGTTTTTTTAAAAAATGCAGAAAAACTTAATATCGATATTCATCATTCAATTGATCTGGTAGTGCTTAGCCATGGCCACTGGGATCACGGAGACGGCTTACAATATCTTGATAATAAGACCCTGCTTACCCATCCCGGATCCTTTATTAAAAGATACCGGAAAAACGACCATTCAAACATAGGTTTAGCATTAAGCAAAAAAGAACTCGAACAAAAATTCAATTTGATTACTTCTGATAAACCATATCATATAAGCAAAAACATTTATTTCCTGGGCGAAATACCGAGGAAAAACAATTTTGAGGCACAAACCACCTCCTTTGTTGATGAGAACGGAAAGCCTGATTTTGTAAATGATGATTCGGCTATGGCTGTAATCCAGGATAAAGAGATCATTGTTATAACCGGATGTTCACACGCGGGTATTTGTAATATTACCGATTACGCGAAAAAGGTATGCGGGCTTGATAAGGTAAAAGCGGTTATCGGAGGTTTTCATCTAAAACACATTGACAACCAAACAGAAAGAACAATTCAATATTTCGATGATCAGCATATCAAAAACCTTTACCCGTCACATTGCACCGAATTACCCGCACTTGCAGCTTTTTATGAAAAATTCGAAATAAAGCAGGTGAAAACGGGTATGCGCATACATTTTGAATGAAAAGTAAAAAATTCACTTTTATTAAATAACAAAAAAAAAAGAAAATGAGTAAAAAGATAATTGTAATTGGTGGTTCGGCAGCAGGGCCTAAAGCTGCAGCAAAAGCCCGCCGCATGGATGAATTCGCGGAGATCACAATGTTTCAAAAGGCTCCTGACCTGTCAATGGCTTCATGTGGTTTCCCTTATTTTGTAGGCGGATTTTTCGATGACCGGAATAAACTGCTCTGTACACCGACAGGTGTTGTCCGTAATCCTAACTTTTATTGGAATGCCAAGGGAATAGTTGCAAAGGTCAATACCGAAGTAACAAGGATCGACCGCAAAAACAAACGAATCGAATTTACAGATCTTACAACGGGGAAAAAAGGAAAGCAAGCTTATGATAAGCTGGTTATTACTACAGGTGCAACAGCAAACATGCCTCCTATTCCCGGAACTAATCTGGAAGGCATCACCACTCTCCAATCAATGAAAGATGCTGATTATTTGCGAAAAATCCGTGATGAAGGTAAAATTAAAAAAGCAGTGGTAATCGGAGGCGGTCTGATAGGTGTTGAAACAATGGAAGCTCTGAATCTGGCCGGTATTGAACTGACAATGATCGAATTACTTCCTCAGCTCCTTACGTTTCTCGATTGGAGATTAGCTAAATTGGTTGAAAATTATCTGAAAACCAAAGCCAATGTGATTACAAAAAATGGTGTTGCAGAATTTATTGGAGAAAATGGAAAACTGACAGGTGTGAAACTTCAGAACGGCACTGAAATACCATGCGAACTTGCTGTAGTGGCGATAGGTGTTACACCCAACGTTTCCCTGGCAAAGGATGCGGGTATTGATGTTGGACAATTAGGAGGCATTTTGGTGGATGAACATATGCAAACCTCTGATCCTGATATATATGCCGCCGGGGATTGTTGCGAAATTAAAAATATTATAACGAATAAAAATGTACTTGCCCCATATGGTGACCTGGCCAACCTGGAAGGCCGCGTAGCCGGAAAAAACATAATAAAAGGAAATGTATCTGAATTTTCCGGTACAATACAAACCGGTATCTGTAAATTGTTTGACTACGGAATTGGCATAACAGGGCTATCCGAAGAAGCAGCTGAAGAAGCCGGGATTGATTATATAAAAGCATGGAACGCGAGTCCGGACAAACCGGGTTTTATGGATGGCAAACTATTGATAACCAAGCTGCTTGCCGAAAAGGAAACCGGAAAGATCCTCGGTGCTCAGTGCATCGGACCGGGTGATGTAAGTAAACAAATAGCAATCTGGGCAACAGCAATTAAAGGGAAACTGACGGTAAAAGATATGGTAAATGCTGATCTGCCTTATGCCCCGCCGTTCTCCCTGGCTATTGACCATAGCATTGCTACTGCTCATGTACTTCAAAACAAGATGGAGGGTATATTTAAAGGCATTTCTGCTATCGAACTAAAAGAAAAGCTTGACCGGAAAGATGACATGTTTATTCTTGATGTGCGCGGGCCTGATGAATTTGAACAAACACGGCTGGGAATAGGAGAAACACTTATCCCTGTCGGTATGCTCAGGAAAAGGCTCAATGAATTACCTGAAGACAAAAACACAGAGATCATAACATACTGTAAGATATCACTCAGAGGATATGAAGCTGCTGTTCTGCTTCAGGCACACGGATACAAAAATGTTAAAGTAATGGAAGCAGGCATGGCAGGCTGGCCTTTTGAAAAAGAAAAATAATACCTGATCCGGCAACAAATAAAACTATCAGCTTGTATTATTTTCTTTGAAAAACTATAGCTAAATTGCATACAAATAATTTATAATAAATCACTGGTGTCAGTTTTTAATGATTAAACCTGTTATTTTGTGCCAAATTCAGAACAGATGTAAGGTGTAAAAGTATTAGTTGCAGTGATCTGCCGCGAAGCTTTTGCAACAAAGCAGGAACCCTGAATTTGGCACACTTTTTTTTAAGCATTTATCATTTTTAAACCGGTTACCGAATAAAATCATTAATATGGTAAAAAAGCCAAAAGCCATACTTGTTCCGGTTGATTTTAAAGAACCTTCAATTAAAGCTGTACAATATGCCTATAATTTAGCTGAATGTTTAAATAGTGATCTCATTTTGCTTAATGTAATTGAGACACCCGGCTGGCTTTCCGAGTTTTTTACCAAAGGAGATGAACTGGTAAGGATCACCGACCAGGCTAAAGAAAAGCTGTTAAAAATTGCTGTGTCGGCAGAAAAGAAAAATGCAGGCGTTAAGATAACTACCAGGGTTGAACGTGGTAAGCCTTACCAGGAAATTCTGGAAATTGCCAATAGTAAGGATGTTCGAATGATCATTCTCGGAGAAAACCATTGTGATCCAAAAAAAGACGAAGATCTGGGCTCAACTGTTTATCACGTTACTTTAAAATCACCGGTACCTGTAATAACACAAAAAGGGGATTTTCTGGAAAAGGGAGATAAGATAATAGTACCTCTTGATCTTACACAAAGAACAAGAAGACAACTGCTTAGTGCAATTGCAAACGGAGAGATCTATGATGCGCAAATTCATCTTGTATCTGTATTAATTGGCGGTATCGAAATGAAAGACAGCAGGATCTTTAAAAAGCTGCAACAAGCACGGACAACTTTGAAAGAAAATGGAATTGATTGCAGCATAAAGCTTTTTGAAAGATCAGATTCCCCACCTTACAAAAAAGTATTGGAATACGCCGAAAATATTAAAGCAGGAATGATTTTGTTAATGACACATCAGGAGGGATATACCTATGATAACTATATCGGTGCCTTTGCCCATCATATAATTAATGAATCCCGCATACCTGTCATGAGCCTTACCGCCACCGCAACCAAAATCGATAATAATCAGGCTATTAAAGGCATAGTCGACCCTTTGGGTATGCTATTTAAATAGTATCTGTCCATAAAGTCCCATTTGCCGCGTTACGCTTGTCCGAAAATTGCTCATTTACGACAAGTAAACTCCGCGTTTTCGGACCGCGCGAGCATTGCAAATAGTCCCATTATAATTTTTTTCTGAATTTTCAATAAACCGGTTCATGTATTTTTTTTCTCTCAGTTCCTTCCGGAAATGCTTACGAATAGCATTTAATGAAACCGTAAATAAATAAGCATTAAATGAAAGATCTTCCTTAAGGCCCCTTCGGTTTTCCCATATTTTCAAAAAAACTTCCTGAACCAGTTCCTCGGCTTCTTCCCTTGAAGAAAGATGAGAATAAGCAAAATAGTATAATTTTTTACTGTATTTTATGAAAAGTTGATCAAAAGCATGCAAATCTCCTTTTTTCAAAGCCTTCACAAGCTGATATTCAGTATTATCATTCATATGTCAGGCTATGGTGGTTTAGTTATTATAATCCGGATCAAATTTATATATTTCTTTTCGGATTTATACACCGCTTATAATCAAAATTGCATAATATTACTGATAATCAATAAACAAGCTATCGAAAATAAAATATTATCATATTAGGTTCTTATTATTACATACAAAACAATGAATTCTGAGATCCGGTGCCTGAATATGAATAATACAGGTTAACTTTTCAACAACCATGAATATATTCTTATTTGGATATTATGTATATTTGCATTTCATAAAAATGAATAAAAATTAATTTCAAGACTTTGTTAATTACTTTAATGTTTTTCAATACATTACATAATTATCATTCATTTTCATGAATCTTTGACTAAGCGAAGTCAATAACGCGGGTAAGCCATATTACGAGAAAAAGATATTGATCAAAATGCAAATAAAGAAAAAAATAATCAACAATCTGATCAGATGGACAGGAGTACTGTTGATCACTTTATTTGCCTTTCAGATATTAAACAAATCATTATACATTCATACCCATAAGCTCGCCGATGGTTCGGTGATCGTCCATGCCCATCCTTACAACAAATCATCAGACACCGCACCTGTTAAATCACACGAGCATACCCAGACTGAAATTCTTTTCCTTATAAACATGAAAAACCTTTGGGTATTCGCCTTTCTTTCCATAGTAATGCTGTTTATTATTAAAGAAGGCATAATACCAACCGCTACATACTCTGTTTTTTCTTCTGCATATATCATCCTGCATAAAGGCAGGGCCCCCCCTCTTTCATAGTATCACAATTTCATCATCTTATACAATTCGTTTAACTGTTGCCCAGGTAAAACAGTATACAAATGATGTTTATAAAATAAGTTCACATTTTAAAAAATACTATGAGAAAGATATTATTCTGTTTACCAATAATCATTATATCAACTATACATCTAATACATGGTCAAAAAATAAAAACCGATGCCAATATAGTTGGTCATGTAGTATCAGGAGGAAAGCATATTCCTTTTGTAAGTATAGTAATTAAAGGCACAAGCATAGGAACATTGACAGATGAAACCGGTCATTACCAGTTGATCCATGTTCCTGTCGGAGAGGTTACCCTGTCAGCCAGCGCTATCGGGTATCAGTCCGCGGAAAAAACAGTTTTAACTGAAGCAGATAAAACAGTTGATATTAAATTTGAACTCAACGAGGATGTTCTCCACCTTGAGGAGGTAGTTGTATCAGCAGACCGCGGCGAACAAAAACGCAAAGATGCCCCGGTTATTATAAGTACCATTCCCCAGAAATTATTCACTACTTCACATTCGTTCACTCTTGGCGAAGGACTTAATTATACGCCCGGACTGCGCCTGGAAAACAATTGTCAGAATTGTGGTTTTTCACAGGTACGTATGAATGGTATGGAAGGCCCCTATTCACAGATACTGATCAACAGCCGTCCCGTTTTCAGCGGACTGGCAGGCGTATACGGGCTGGAACTGATCCCGGCCAATATGATCAAAAAAGTAGAAGTAGTACGGGGAGGTGGTTCTGCAATGTATGGCAGCAACGCGATAGCCGGTACGATAAACATAATTTTAAAAGAGCCTCTTGCCAATACCTATAAAGCGGGTGCGGACTACGCGCTTACTGGTGTAGGTGTTGACGGGTCGGGTGGATCAGTGGTGGATTATAAGCTTAGTTTCAATACTTCACTGTTATCTTCCGACCATAAAACAGGCATTTCATTATACGGTTTTAACAGGGAAAGGGAAATGTTTGACGCCAATAATGACGGTTTTTCCGAAATTGCTCCCATAAACAACCTTACCCTGGGAACACGTTTCTTTCATCGTTTTGGATACCGGGACAAGGTGGCGGTTGATTTCTTTTCAATAAAAGAACAACGTGACGGGGGAAACAAACAGGATTATCCGCTTCACGAACGTGATATTGCGGAATCACTAACACATAATTTTAAAGTCGGAAGTATAACTTATGAGCAGTTTCTCAGGGATTATGACCTGCTTACGGTTTTTGCATCCGGCCAGTTTCTGGACAGGGACTCATATTACGGAGCAGCGCGATCACTTAGTGATTACGGAAATTCCCGTGACCGCACCTATAATACCGGTATTCAGTACAAGGCAGTTTTTAAAAATTCCTCAATAATCACCGGCATTGAAAATACGGGTGATTTTCTTATTGACAAAAAACTCGGGTATCCTGATTATGATAATGCCGAAATTGTTAATGACTCTGTAATTAATGTCCCTCATACCGAAAATATCACTATTGCCAACCAGTCCTCAATCACCTCTGGTGTATTTGTTCAGTATGAACTTGAGGTCAACAAGGCAAAAATTGCTGCCGGGGCACGATATGATAATTTTAAGATTAAAGACAGGAAAAAGGAAGGCGAATCCCCCAAAACAGGCAGGGTGTTCAGTCCGCGTATAAACCTGATGTACAAAATACATGATGTGTTAAGTGCCAGGCTCAGCTACTCACAGGGATATCGTGCCCCTCAGATATATGACGAGGATTTGCATATCGAGACTTCAGGGGCAAGAAAGGTAATACATAAAAATGATCCCGGACTGAACCAGGAAACAAGCCACAGTATTATGGCATCTCTTGATCTCAACGGAATGATCGGTACTATTCATACAGGATTTCTGGTTGAAGGATTCCATACTCAACTTATTAATCCCTTTGTTAATGATCCTGAAGGGATTAATGATAACAGGGTGATTATCTATACAAGAACAAATTCAGAAGGTAGTGCCACTGTTCAGGGAATGAATATGGAGCTAAAAATCAAACCTTTAAGAATATTATCCTTTACTTCAGGCTTCACACTGCAAAGCAGTAAATATGAAAAACCCCAGGAATTGTTTAATGAAACAAAATTTTTCCGTACGCCTGATAACTACGGATTTTTTGCCATGGACTGGATCTTTGCAAAAAAATTCTGCCTGGCAGCAACAGGAAACTATACCGGCAGCATGCTTGTTCCTTATTTTGGCCCGGAAACAGATCCTGAAACCGGGGAATTACATAAATCCGATCAATTTTTCGATCTGGGATTACGGTTACGGCATAACATAAAGTTGAATGGTGCTAAACTACAATGGAACATAGGTGTAAGAAATATACTCAATTCCTACCAGTCAGATTTTGATACGGGTATTGACCGCGATCCTGCCTACATGTATGGGCCTGTGGTGCCCCGGACCATTTATTTCGGGATAAATATCAGTAATTTACTTAATGAAAAATATAGGTAGGGTTTGCTGAAAAGCCAATGGAGAAGTCATTGCCGGCTGGAATGATATCCCCGTGACCCAGGGGCAATGTGACCTTGTGTATGATGCAAAGAAGACCGGGGAAAAGGCATGGATCTGGGATATTGCCGAAGACCGGCAAGGGAACCCCGTGATCGCCTATGTGCGTTTCCCCGATGACAGCGATCACCAGCGGATCGGAAAAAGACAACATCAGGCCTTTTGTTCCGCGGTTTTCCGGAGGAATCCCGATGGTACTATGGATGCAAGCAGAACAATACATTCACTACACGGATTACCAGTCGGGCATTCTCATGCACATTGACCGGGATGAATAATTAGTGTCTGTCCATAATGTCCGATATTTGCGTTGCTGCCAAAATTTTAAATCCTCAAATACTTTAGTATACCGCGGTTTAAAATTTTTGCGCACCTTGATCTCGAACATTCTGAACAGACACTATGAGTTTATAGACGGACACTAATTAGAGTCTGTCAATAAAGTCCCATTTACTGCATTACACTTGTCCGAAAAATAATTATATTAGCATTTACTAATAATTCTTTTAGTTGATGCTAATATATGACTGAAAAAGAAATAATTGAAATTCTAAAAGCAACTGCAGTAGATTCCAGATTGCAGATCATTAAATTAATCAGGGACAAAAAATATTGTGTAAATACCATTGCAAGAAATGTTGGGATCTCGCAGTCTGCCGTTTCTCAACACCTTAAAATACTTAAGGATTGTAATTTGGTATTCTCTGAACGATATGGTTCAATCATTCATTACCAACTAAACAAGTATAAGATACAAGAATTCCTGACCGGTTTTTCAGAAATTATAAATATTCCTGAAAATGACAGATAAAATATTAGAAGTTCATAATTTAACAAAGGCATACAACGATTTTTTAGCTGTAAACAGTATTAATTTCAGCGTCAGGAGGGCTGAGATATTTGGATTTCTGGGGCCCAACGGGGCCGGAAAAACCACAACTATAAACATGCTTACCGGAATGGCAAAAGTTACTTCGGGAAATATTTTCTATAATAAAACCGATCTGACAAACAACATTAAAAAAGCCCAGGAAATGATCGGCGTAGTACCCGATGAAAGCAACCTGTACAATGAAATGAGCGGTTTTGACAACCTTTGTTTTTGTGGCGCTTTATACGGACTTTCAAAAAAAAGCAGACAAAATAAAGCACATGATTTACTTGAAATATTCCAATTAAGCGACGTGGCAAATAAAAAGTTCCAGGCCTATTCAAAAGGCATGAAACGAAAACTGACCATTGCCGCTGCCCTTATCCACGACCCGGAAATATTATTCCTTGACGAACCGACTACCGGTATTGATGTAATGAGTGTAAGGCAAATCAGGAGTATGATTAAAAAGCTAAATGAAAATGGAACAACCATATTCCTTACAACACATTACATTGAAGAAGCTGAACGCTTATGTAACAGGGTTGCTTTTATCAATAATGGAGCGATTATCAAAACAGGTACTGTTGACTATCTGATAAATGATAACCGGGCTATAAATAGTATCGAGATCAAATTTGAACCGGTGAATGACAAAAAAGATCAGTTATTGCATAATCTCCGTAATCAGTTTTCGGGTTTTGAATGTGTTTATGTAAACGACAACACAATTAAAATATCAAGCACGAATACAATTGATATTGCCCCTGTGGTCAACTATCTGTCAAAAAAAAGATTGATTATTTACGAAGCACGGCTAATAAAACCCAGCCTTGAAGATTCTTTTGTCAGGGCTACAGGAATTGAGATCAGTTTAATGAAAAAAGAAAAAGAGAAAAAATGAAAGCCACAATAGCATACCTGAACATCCTGAAAAAAGACATGAAGAATTATTACCTGAAACCCCCGAATATCAGCTGGGGTATCATTTTCCCGTTTGCCTGGATGTTGATGATGTTTGTAAAAACCAAAACAACATTTAACATAGAGGAAGTATTTCCGGGTATTGTGGGAATGTCAATTTTATTTGGTACAACATCCATGCTTTCGGTAACCATAACTTTTGAACGGAAATCACGGTCTTTCGAGCGGCTGTTACTCGCACCAATCAGTATTATATTGCTGATTACGGCAAAAATTACGGGTGCTGTATTATTTGGTATTTTTAACAGTCTGGTACCTGTTTTAATTTCTGTGTTATATTTCAAGGCAGGGGTTACCAGTTGGGGAATTTTATTTGTCGGGATTATTTTTCTGTCTGTGATATCTACCTTGTTGGGACTATTCATTTCTGTTTCAGCCAGGGAGGTTTTCGAAGCACAAACCTATTCTAATTTTTTTCGTTTTCCGATGATCTTTCTTTGTGGCCTGTTTGTCCCTGTTGCTGCTCTTCCTTTGTTTATCCGGCCACTCTCCTATATTTTGCCAGTTACCTACGGGGTGGATGTATTACACTATGCTATTTCAGGGACTAATTTTATGCCAATCAGTTTAAATTTACTTCTGTTGGCATTTTTTAGTTTCATGTTGTTTTATATCAGCCTTTATAATATTAAAAGAAAATGGATTATATAAATGGATTATTTTTAAGTGTTTTCCCAAAGAATTGTGTCTAAAGAAAAAACGGAAATCATGCAGAATACTATAAATGCACATTCAAATTTTAATACCGTTTCTCTTAATACGATATTAACCGGATTTTTTCTGCTTTTCCTTTTGTCGGGGGAAAGTGTGTCAGCCCAGGAAGTGAAATCTGAATATTCCCTTACACAGTTGCTGGATAGTGCATTGCAGAAAAATCACCTTCTAAAGGCAAACGAAAAGAACTCTGTCATTAAACAGGCGGAAATTGAAATTCTCAGGAAAAATTTTCAACCCACCATCAGTACATCGGCCAGCATTTCTGCCTGGAAGTTTTTATTGCCCAACAAACAGCGGTTACTGGGAGATGCATTGACAGATGTTTATACCGATATATCCGTACGTCAGACCATATACGATGGTGGAGAGAATAAAGCCGGTAAATCAATGGCAGAAGAAGAAATACTTCTAAACGATGAGATCTACAAGCAAATACAAAATACTATAATATGGGGCGTTTCCTATACTTACTTTGAAATTCTAAAAGCGGAATGGGAAGTGAAAGCGCATAAAAATTCATTGGAGCAGCTTAAATCACAATTACAATATGCTGAAAATCTTTACAAACGCGGAAAAGTATCGAAAGTTGACATACTTAAAATTAAAGTTCAAATGTCGGTTGAAGAAAAGAACCTTCAAAAAGCCCTTAATTCCATCAAAGCTCAACATATAAAGCTTAAAAGACTCTGTTATCTCGAGAATAATGAAGATATCGAAATAGAAAAAGTAACAGGGAACTTCTACCAAACGTGGCAAAATCATTTTTTTTATCCCGATTCATTATATACAGAAGTTATTCATAATCATCCGGCCTTATTGGCAACCGGCCATAAGATAGAGATTGAAGCAACACGAAAGGAAATTTACCGCTCACAGAGCCTGCCCCAGGTGTTCACATACGGTATTGGCAGCTGGGAGCATGGTTATATCCCTTTTGGGGATAATTTTAATTACAACATTGGCGTAGGTATCAGTTATACAATTCCTTTTTTTGGAGGCAGCAGCCATAAAACTAAAATATATCAAAGCAATTTGCAAGTGGAACAAATGAAAGATGAAAAAAAACAAGACTTCCAGGATATTAAAGAAGAAATCGATATTACTCTTAACGAAATCCGGGATATAAAAAGCGAAATTACAAACAATGAAGAAATCATTAGGCTGGCAGATGAAACCCTGGAAAATGCTTTGGTAAAATACAGGGGCGGACAGGGAACCATTGTGGACGTACTCGATGCACAAACCATTTTAACGGAAGCCACAATTGCTATGCAAAAATCAATTCTATCCTATCTGCAAACAATAGCAAAACTGCACTATTTAACCGGGAACAATGTATTAATTTGAAAATGAGCCAATTTGGAAAAGAAAATAGAAATAACAGGAAGGAAAATATAATCATGAATATGAATAAAAGTCAACAAAGAAAATCAGTTTGTAAATTTTCAAATATGAAAATGAGCACATTACTTCTCATCATTACAGGTATATTATTCCCATCCTGCCAACAGGAGTCAGAACAAACAACTCAATCACAGGCAAAAAAAGCACCTCTGGTAAAAGTACAACCTGCCAAAAAAAATAAAATGGTTTCAAATCTTGAAATCAGCGGCACTATTCAGGCCAACATACTTACAGAGGTAAAATCTCCTGCTGATGGCGTTATTGAATCACTGCATACCAAAGAAAACCAGTATACCCAAAAAGGAGAAATCATTGCTATTGTCAACCCGGAAGACAGGCTGTCATTAATTGCCGATAATCAATTGAAAATTAAGCAGCTGGAAAAGCAGTTAGAAACTGAAGATAAGGAGTCAAAGACATACGATAAACTTATCCGGGAACTTCAGGAAGCAAACAATGATTTGGAATACGCTAAAAACATGTATCAAACAATTCCAGTAATTTGTCCCATGTCTGGTTTGGTTACTTCGTGATGGCTTGACAAGGGAAACCAGGTTACTATAAATGAAAAAATTGTCACGATCACCGACATGAGTTCTTTAGTTGTAAAAGCTGAGGTAAATGAAAAGTATTTTGCAACCGTAAAAAAAGGCCTCCGATTACCGGTAATTTTGAACGCTTATCCTAACGATACCTTAACGGGTAAAATCAGCCTGGTGTATCCTCAGATAGACCCGGAAACACGAAGTGTAAAATTTGATATCAGGCTATTGAACTTCAACAAAAAACTGCTTCCGGGAATGATGGCTATTATTAGAATCCCCGTTTCGATTAATGAAAATGCCATTTCAATACCCAACCATGCCGTGCTTACTTCCCCAAACAATAAAAACTTTCTCTTCGTGGTGGACAAAGACAGTTTTGCCTATCACCGATTTGTTGAAACGGGAATAACATCAGGTAATGAACTGGAAATTATTAAAGGTCTGAAAGAAAATGAAAAAGTTGTTGTTTCAGGACATGAAATGTTGAAAGACAGCGTGAAAGTCAAAATAATGGGTACACCAAAGGAAGACAGAAAATGAAATTAACAACACAATCCATAAAGCGACCCGCGGGAACCATCATGCTGATGATTGTAATAATTGTTGTTGGCATTGGCGGTTTTATACAGCTTCCTGTTAATATGTTGCCCGAAGTTACCTATCCAACGGTAAAAATATGGGTTTACTGGCCAGATGCCACCCCCGAACAGGTTGAAAATGAAATAGCTGCTGTAATCGAAAGGCAGATGGCCACTGTTGATAACCTCGATTACATGGAATCAACTTCAGGGGAAGGTGTTTATCAATTAAATGTCAATTTCGATTATAGCGTTGACCGCGATGTGGCTTACCAGGATGTTTTAGCAAAAATGGGACTTGTAAAAAAAGACTTACCGGAAGAAATACAAGAGCCTTTCATTTTTAAAACCGACCCCTCTCAACTTCCAGTTGTTGAAATACTGGTTTCGGCTGATAATATGAGTCTTACACAACTTCGCACCTGGGTGGAAAATGAATTTCAGGAAGAGTTTGCCTCGGTAAAAGGCTCGGCTGGTACTTCTTTATCGGGCGGAACGAAACGTGAAATCCGGATACATATTAACCCGGTGGCATTGCAGGGTTATAATATCACATTGCAACAAATAAGTGAGCGATTAAAAAATGAAAATATTGACAGGGCCGGTGGACGTATGCTTTCAGGTCCTCGCGATTATCTTATCAGAACTTATGGCGAATACCAATCTTTAAGCGAAATTGAAAACCTTATTATTGCAAAATCAGAAACAGATGGTGAAGTGCTTCTCAAAGATATTGCCAGTGTTAAAGACCATCATGAATTGCAGCGCACACGGACAAGATATAACGGGAAAGAAGGGGTTCGTATATCTATATTCCAGCAGGCTGATGCCAACGCCGTGGATGTTTCCGACCAGATCAAACAACGCATTGAAACCCTTCGTAAAGAACTTCCACCGGCAACCCGGATTGATATGATATATGACCAGGCGGAATATATCAGACTGGCAACCAACGGGGTTCGGGATGCCATGCTTTTGGCTGCAATTCTTGTTACATTGGTTACTGCATTATTCCTGTCGGGATGGCGAAGGATAATTTCCTTGGTATTGAGTTTACCTGTCACTGTTCTTGGTACATTTTTCCTGATGGAATTACTGGGTTTTTCGGTAAACATATTTACCCTAGGGGGATTAGTAGTTGCAATGACCGTAGTTCTTGACAACAGCGTGGTTATGTTAGAGAATATTACGCGCATTCAGGAAAATGAACCGGATACCCCCAACCCGGTCACAAAAGGCGCCCTTCAAATAACAGCAGCCATCGCTACAGCAACCATTACATTTTTAACGCTCTTTGTGCCATTCCTGCTCGTACCCGGGATGACTTCGCTACTATTTCGCGAGCTGGTTTTAACTGTGGCCATTATCATCTTCTTGTCCATGTTGGTTTCTCTCACAGTTACCCCCATGCTTATGGCATTGTTTTATCCCGAAGGAAGACCAGTGAAAAAGAAGCATTCGTTTATTGCACGGATTTCCGATTTCTTCATCAATGGAATAATCTATCTATATAAACCTGTTTTACACTGGTCGTTAAAATTAAGATGGCTGGTTCTGTTAGTTTTTTTACTCCTGCTCATTCCCGGTTATCAATTCCTGCAAAAGGCAGGTTCGGAATTTCTTCCGAATGCCAATGAAGGATTAATTACCGTCAAAGTAACAATGCCAACCGGTACATCCATGGAAGAAACCGATAAGGTTTTATCACAAATTGAAATGTTTATTGAAAAACAGGATTACATATATGGTTATGCAACACTTGCCGGAGGTGGCATCATGGGATTGGTCACAGCAGAAAGAAGCTTTGAAGGCGAAATGAACATTCAGTTAGTGCCGGCTGCCCAACGGCCAATGAATACCGATGAATATGTAGAACAATTGCGTCCGGCAATAATGAAAGCGGTGAAATCGCCCGGTGCCAGCGTAAAAGTAATGCATTCCAAAATGAAAGGCATCAGGCGGATGGGACAATTTGATATTGAACTGGAAATTATGGCTCCGCGCAATGAATCCATTCAGGATATTTATTCTCAGGCAGCTATTTTACGAAATGAACTAAAAGATCTGGAATACCTGGCAGGTTTGGATATTTCACTACAGCTCAACAAACCGGAATATCAGATAAAAATAGACCGGCGAAAAGCTTACGACCTGGGCATAAACCTTGAAGAAATTGCAAACACTGTAAAAACCATCGTTGGAGGCAGTGTTCCAACGCGTTACAAGGATGGCGCTTATTATTATCCCATACGCGTTGTGATGGATGAACAGGAAATTAAATCACCGGCTGACTTAAAAAATATCTATCTTAATACCTCAAAAAACTCGAAAATTCCCCTTAGTACAATTGGTGAAGTAAAGAAAACGACCGGCCCTGTGAATATTGACCGAAGGGACCAGGACCGCATCATTAAAGTAACCGCTAATGTTGCCGGTATAAGCGTGGGTGATGCAACCGCAGATTTAAAAAAGAAACTCGAAAATTTTAATTTACCGGCAAGCTACAGGCTTAACTATGGAGGACAATCACAAATGCTAACAGAAAACATGCAGGAAATAGCTATTATTCTTTTATTAGCACTTTTTCTTGGTTATGGGGTAATGGTGCTGTATTTCGAAAGTTTTTTAAAACCCTTCATTATACTCATCCGCATTCCCCTTTCATTGGCAGGTATTTCTTACGCCCTGTATATAACCGGTACACCCTTAAGTGTAACTGCACTCATTGGCATTATAATGTTAACGGGTATGGAAATCAATAACGGCGTGTTGTTACTCACCTTTATCGACGAGCTAAAACAACAAGGCTATGGAATTAAAGAAGCAATAAAAGAAGCTTCCATACAAAGGCTTCGCCCGATCCTTATTACCGACATTAACAGTCTTTTCGGTTTAATGCCTCTTGCACTGGTTTTAAGTGATGGTACCGAAATGCTTCGCCCCATGGCCATAGTGGTAATTGGCGGATTGTTATTTGGATTGTTGCTTGTGTTTATTTTTATTCCTGTGGTATATTTAATATCGTATGGCAGTAGATAAAAAAGACAAGTTAATATATTTTTGATAATGTACAGTTTACCTGTATCGCTAGCAGTAAGCAAGACGCTTATAAATTAATTTAACCGGTGAACTGATATTAATGTCAACAGAAATTATTGTAATAGTATCTTTAATTTCCATAATCCATTTCAGAAATTAACCTGCCTTCTTCATCCCACATTTTCCATATTCCGGCTTTCCTGCCTTCTGAATAATGCATTGAAAATCGCAGCACACTGTTTTCGTCCCAGATAAGCCATTCACCATCTTTTAAATTATCAGTGTAATTTGCCTGACCAACCTTTACGCCGTCTTCATTCCACATGATCCAGGTACCGTGCATCCTGCCTTCTTTGTATGAACGTATTTCATTCTTATTACCATTTTCAAAATACAATAATGTCAGTCCGTCTTTAACTCCTTCCTTAAGGTTTAATTCAATTCTTTTATTTCCATTCCGGTAAAACTCAATATAAGTACCTGAATATGGCTCATTATTTTCGTCATAATACCTTCCGTCTTCACCTGTAATAAGTTGTGCATAACTGACAGTGTATAGTAAACTGAAAACTAATGCCGCTATAAAAATCCTCGTTGCCATAAATTTCCTTTATGAAAAAAACGTTCTGATAAATCTATTCAGACATTGGTTCAAGTTCTACCTTTAAAGTTAATTCAGTGTTGCAGGTATGAATATCCTTTACGGTCACACTCTGGTAAGATATATAATAAATCTCAATATCATGCTCCCCCTGGGTGACACCTTCAATAATAAAGTTACCCTCGAAATCAGTGTAATATTTTTTATCCTTACCCTCCAGTTTTAAAGCAACACCAGCCAGAGCTTCGCCTGTTGCTTTGTCAATAACTTTACCTTCTATTTGCCCGGTTGCCATAAGTTCTTTTTTACCTGCCCCATCACAATCGTTGGCATGTACTACAGAAAAGCTTAAAATACAAATCGCAGCTAAAACTAATTTTTTCATTTTTTTATGTTTTAAATTCATTACAAACGTAATATCCAATGTTTAACTATATGTGAACATTAAGTTTTGTGTTGAAATATTACCGGAATGTTAATTTTATAAAAACCCGGAAAGTAAACATTCAGTAAATAGAATTTATAAAGAACGGATCACTTATAAACCATTCAACATTATCTATTCCCGGTCAATATTCATAATCTTGATCTTATATGATAAACTTATATCCTACTCCTTTAATGGTTTTAATGTAATGACCCCCAATTTTGCTTCGGAGTTTTCGAATATGAACATCGATCGTACGGTCACCCACATGTGTGTCAGCCCCCCAAACATGATTGAAGATCTCTTCACGTGTAAATAGTCTGTTTGGTTTTGAAGCTATAAATGATAAAAGCTCAAATTCTTTTTTGGGCAGCATAATTTCTTCCCCATTATTATTAACTACATATTTCTCTTTGTTGATATTGAATTCCCGCTTACCATAGACCTCAGGCTCATTTTCCGGCTTAGCAATTATTGTTGTGTTATATCTCTTCAGTAAAGCCCTCATCCTTCTTATCAATAATTTTGGTTTAATGGGTTTTACTATATAGTCGTCGGCACCTACTTCAAAACCTGCTATCTGAGAATAATCCTCTCCCCGTGCAGTAAAAAAGACAATAAGCGTATTTTGACATTCCTGTAATTGCTTAATCTGATGGCAGATTTCAATGCCATCCATATCCGGCATCATTATATCCAACAGAATTAAATGTGGCATATACTCTCTGGCCAGCTTAACTGCCATGTGACCTCCACTTGCTGTTCTTACCTCAAACCCTTCTTTCTTCAGATTATATCTTAAGAACTCAAGT